>NZ_JAHMHI010000001.1:353987-707974 GCF_018914005.1 Mycoplasma zalophi | reverse complement strand
CATACCAAAATTAATGAATAACGTTATGGCAAATATTAATTTTTATTTATCTACAGATTCTTTGGAAATGCAAAAAATATCTAAGTTTATTGAATTATTTAACGACAGCATATCTTTGTTAAAGCGTTTGTGATTTTGCTCAAAAAATCAACTTTTTTATGTTGAAAAAACTGCATTTTTACTGAAAAACACTCTCGTTTGGTTTCAAGATAGTATAGGAAATATAACAAAAATTCAAACTGGAAAAATTGATGTTAATAACGCAGTTGAATATGGAAAATATAATTTTTATACTTCGGGTGTCAATATTTATAAAATAAATTTTTATGATTTTATTGGTCCCGCTCTAACAATTGCAGGAAACGGAGCAAATATGGGGTATGTTCATTTTGTGCAAGGATTGTTCAATGCATATCAAAGAACCTATGTTTTAGACCATTTTTCTAAAAATATATATTTTGTTTACTTTTACTTATTTCATTTTTTCTATTCAGATATGCAAATGAGAATTCAAAAAAATGCTATACCTTTTATAGTATTGAAAGATATTAAAAATTACCCTATTTATTTATCAAACGACAATGAAATAAGCAAAATAGCTTCTTTATTTATAAAAATTGATACAAGCATATCTTTGTTAAAACGTAAGTAAAATAATAAAAAAATACACATTTTAGCACATTTTTCAGTACTTTTTTGTATATTTTTCGGTATTTTTTTATTAATTTACTGAACAAACATTTTATTTAATAGTGTTTGCTTTATGTTTTCCATTTTTTCTATCTTACGCTTTAACAAAGATAAATTTGCATCTAAATTTTTAAATAATTTAGAAATTTTAATTTGTTCTTCAATATCTGTTTGATATATTTTTACTGATTTAAAATTTTCATAATATAAATGTTTAATAGTTGTTCCGACAATATATTTATTAAAATCGATATTATTCAATATGTAGTATAAAAAATAGATTGCATTAATATTTTTAGGAATAAACGCATTATTTGTTGAAATAAATCAAGAATTTTTTGGAATTATCTTCATTGTCCCTACACTTCCATCAACTGACATTATAATGAAGTTGCTATCTATATACTTTTGATTTGTGTATCCAAAAAAACCTGTTGAACTATATACTGGAAAATTTCCAAATTTTATTGTTTCAGAAATTAATAAAGAACTTTTTATTCTTTGTAATATTAAATTTTCCACTTTGTCTTGAAACCAATCGTTAGTGAATTCTTTAAATCTTATGTCCGGTTTCAAGTTTTTTTCATTTGCAAACATCTTGTTCAAAAGTGTATTTTTTATGTTTTCTAATTTTTCTAACTTACGCTTTAACAAAGATATGCTTACATCTAAATAATTGAAAACATTACTTATTTTGTTTTGTTCTTGAGTACAAGGAACATAAATAATTTCTTTTAAAATATCATTTCTTAAAATGTTTGGTATAGCACCCACCAACGGTAATTTACTAATAGAAGTTTTAAAATTTCTAACAAAGCTATAAAAAGTAAACATTGTATTTATGTTCGTAATTAGTGCGAAAGTTCTTTGATTTAAATTAAATTTTCCCTTGTAATAATGAACAACACCTATACTTGCTCCGCTTCCTGGTATTATTACTGCTTCATCATCTATTAATCAACTATCTATTTTGTAAACATTTAATCCCGAAGTATAAAAGTTATATTTTCCGTAGTTTAAGGCTTGGTGAGTATCTAGTTTTCCAGTATGCAATTTACCTATATTTTCCACCGTGTGTTGAAACCAATCGTTAGTGAATTCTTTAAATCTTATTGCTGGAACTAATTTTTTTGACATTATTTTTCCTTATTATTTTGTTATTTTTGTAATGTAATTTTCAAGTGCATTTAGCTCTGTAGGAGTAATTTTTGCATAAAGAAGTGCAATTGCGCCATTACCGGCATGAACACTTATAGTTGGTGGCATATTTGAAATATATAATTCATTTATCTCTAAATTATTAATAATATCATGTGCGATTTTATCTATATTTTGATTATTTGCATTTATCAAAATAAGAGTTTTAGAAGAATCACTTGAATGAATTTCTTTTGCTAATTTTACAATTGTTTTATCAAAAACTCTTCCTTTACCATACTTGATTAATTCACCATTTTTAAATTCAATAATAGGCACTATTTTTAATAATTTAGCAACACTTGCAGCTGCAGGTGTTAGTCTTCCACCCCTTACTAAAGCTTCTCCATTTTCAGGAATTAAATGAATTGTATTATCTGAATGACCAAAAACTTTTAAAGCTTCTTCATATTTTTGATTTGCTTTTAATTTAGCCTCAAATAAACTAAGTTCCATTATTATTGGCAATGAAATTTTTTGTGAAGGTATTACATAAACTTTTTCATCGCCCATAAAAGCCATTTTTAAAGTTTGATATTGACTAGAAAGTTCCTTAGAAATTGGATAAATAATTATTTTTTCATACTCTTTTTTTAGTTCATCAATTAAATTAATAGTTCCACCTAAAAAAGTTGAACTAGTTAAAACGCGAGAATTTTTTTCTATATGATCAAAAATACTTTCTGAAGTAACATCAACTCCATCTTTAAAAATTTTATTATCAATATCTATTTGAATAGGTAAAAAATATCAACCTTTTTCTTCTGCTTGTTGTTTTGTTAATCCACAACTTGAATCAACAACTATTGCTATTTTCATATTTCTCCTTTGTAAACTAATTAATTTTCATCTGAAAATACTTTATTAAAAGTTGATGGGTATAAATAATTTAATTTATTTGAAATTGCATAAAATGTGCCTTGATTGTATTTTGTGTCATCATTTCCAAAATAAGAATATTTTTGAGTATCAACAAAGATAAAATTATTTATTCTTGATGCAGTACCTTGTTTTACTAATCCTAAAAATTTACCTTCATGGTCATATACAGCTGAACCTGATGAACCTGAAAATAAATCAAAGTTTTCAACTTCTGTATAAACAGCTCCATTATATGAATGAGAAATATCAGAATCAGAATTAAGGTGAAGCGCAATTGAATTTGCACCATATAGATATTCTCTATATCTTGCAGCTTCTACTTGTCCATCTTTATTTACTGTTGGAACTTTTGGAATAGAACCTATGTATGAATTTAAGTTATTATATGAAGTCATATATCTAGAAAGTTTAGATATTTTCATTGGTTTTAGTGTTTTAAAACTTAAAACATGTTTAATGGCATTTTTTTCTTGTTCTGTTAATGTTTTTCCATCAATTTCCTGGTTTAAATTTTTATTTTCAAATTTTTTAAAAATTGATTTAAAATCAACAATAGCAACTAATAAATCAGCTTTATTTGTATCTTTTTCATCGTTATTATCTTTTTCAGTCTGACCTAAATTATCTTTAAGTGCATCAAAATTATTTTTAAAATTACCTGTATAATCTGCTATCACTTCATAAGTTATTTTATCTTCTGAGTTTTCAAAATTAAATTCATATAAATTACCTTTTACTTCCATATCATCTCTATTTCCAGGTTTGTAAAAAACTGGTTCTGATTTATTAGAATAATCTTCAGAAATTAATGTTGGTGCTAATATTTGCCCTTTTTTAATGGTTAGAACTTCATTACCTGATTCGGATTTAGATATGGTTGCAAATTTAGCAGCAGCGGATTTATTTATGGCTCAAACATGGTAATTTGAAAATGTTCAAAAACGATAGTCATTTGGATCATCATTTACTTTTGCAAAAATATTTCAAGTACCATCTGATTTTGAAGAAAGTGAATACGCTCTTTTTCTTGCTTCATCTATACCAACTGAAGAATCTTCTGAAAATAATCTTTTATTTTTTTCTTCAGGTTTAACTTCATCTTCTAGGTAGTTATCAATATCTCTATTTGAAACAGTGCCATTTGAGTTTTTAACTTCAGTTTCTTTTGTTTTTTGTTTTAATTCATAAGTATTGCTATAAGCAACCGATGTTGTTTTGATTGATAAATTATCTAATGTTTCATATTCTTTAAATGAAAGAATTTTAGAATCATTATTTGGTTGAATTCAATTTACAAATAAATCAGCTGTATTTATAAAAAATGATCTTTCTGAACTTGAATTATGTAATCAATTTGTATTATTTAAAACTACTTTATTATCTTTTGTAGATATTTTTAAAGTTAAAATTTTATTTTGATCTAATTCAATACTAAATCTTAAAAGTGACTTAATTTTTGCAGCAATATCAGCTTGAAATTCACTATTTTCAGAATTCATACTATATACAAATTCAACATTTTCTAATTTATTGTATTTTAAAAGATTTTTATAAGAAATTGGAATTGTAACTCTTGAAAATACATCATTAAATTCAGTTCATTTTAAAGGTCTTTGTGGATTTGGATTTAGTTCAAAAGTAATTCAAAAAATCACATCTTCTGAAGGTATAGAATCTAAATTAACAATAGAATTTAGATTTTTTGAAATACTTGCTTCTGTTTTTTGATTATTTAAAACAAAGGGTTGTTTTGCTAAATAATCTCTTGTTTTAAATCAATATAAGTTGTATAAATTGTTATTTTTTAAAATTTTATAATCAACAAATTCTATGTTATTTGTATTTGGATTATTATATGGTTTTCTATTTTTGTATAAAGTTTTTACTTTGTGAACTTCATAATTGTAGTTAATTAATTGAGATAAATTACTAATTGAAAATGGAATATTATTTTTTGATAAATCATGGTTTGCAAACAATTGAGATTTAGATAAATTTAAACTATTCGCAACTAAATTACTGTTATTTTCAGTAAATTGATCTGTTTCATTTATAAGTTGATTTATTAATTTATCATTATTTTTTCAGTTGAAATTGAAATTAAAGTATGAAGAATTTCTATAAGTAATTGGGCTTACAATATCAAAATATTCATTTTTATTTTGAATATTTATTTTGCTTAATTTATATTCAATTTTTTCTTGTAAACCATTTAATTTAAATTTTCACAAATCTTCAAAATTTACATAAATTGTTTTAAATTTATAAACTTTATTTATATCATCAAATTGTTCATGTTTATTGTCTACAACTTCTGTTGGAGAAGTAAATAAACCACCTGGTTCTGTATGTGATTTCTTAACATAAACTTTTTGTTTAGCTTCAAAAGTTAAAGCAAAAACTTTATTTCTTAATAAATTAGCTTGTTCATTTGTTCAATTCAACATTAAAGACCCAAAAATATCTTTGTTAGTTTCATCTTTATAAACACTAAAGTGTGAAACTTCTAAATTATGAAGATTTGTATTATTTAGAAAAATATTATTTTCATTTAAAACTACTTTATATTGATTTTGTGAATCTTTTATAGCTGTTATAACATACTTAGTTAAGTATTTATTTAATTGATTTTTTTGTAGTGTAATTTCATTTGAATTTTTTTGGACTTGTAATCATTTAGTTCAAACATCTTTTCCATCTCATCCTTTAACTAATACTTGTACATTATTAGGAGTTAAATTATTTAGGTTTTTTAAAGTAAATTTAACAGAATCATTATTATCTATTTTATTATTAAAAACAACTTCTGATAAGTTACGTTCTACGCGGATATTTGAAGTGATTTCATATTTAAATGTTTTATCTAACTCACTAAAATATATTGAATATAGTGAATTATTTTTTAAATTTTCTTTTGCTAAATCACTTATATTAGTATTGATATTTTGATCGTTATTTGAGTATGAATTTGCTTGTTGTAATGAATTTATTAATACTCTATCGCTATCTAATAAATTAGATTCTAAATTAATGTGTTCAACATTTTCTTTATTTTGCTTTAAAGTTACAAAACTAAAGTCTTTGTCAACAAGGACAACAGAAGTTTGTTTATTAGCACTAGAAATTTCTAGTTTTTCCAATTTATAGCTTGTATTTTCATTCAAATCATAAAAATTAATTTTTAGCAATAATTTATCTTCTAATTTAGAAATTTCTGCATTGTATAAGCTAGTCTTAGAAATAAGTTTTACTTGAATATTTAAATTTTGAGAATAAATTTCTTCAAAATTTTTTATTTCTAAATAATAAGTAGCTGAATTAAATGTAATTTCAGGATTAAAATTTGTAGATTTTGTAATTTGTAATTCTTTTTTATTATTAGTTTCTTCTTCATTTGGCATTGGTTCATTTGATGGTTGATTATTATTTGATGAATTAGAATTATCATCAGAAGAACCTGCATGATTATTATCAGCATCATTTGGTTTTTTTTCAGAATTTTGATTTTTTTCTACGTCATTATTAACATCATTAGATTCTGGATTAGATTCTTTATGATTA
Source organism: Mycoplasma zalophi (assembly GCF_018914005.1). Taxonomy (NCBI): domain Bacteria; kingdom Bacillati; phylum Mycoplasmatota; class Mollicutes; order Mycoplasmatales; family Mycoplasmataceae; genus Mycoplasma; species Mycoplasma zalophi. Next base: position 701,644 of record NZ_JAHMHI010000001.1, on the reverse strand, counting down.
TCATTGTTAGCATCATTTGACTCTTTTTCAGAATTTTTATTTTTTTCTACACTGTCATTGCTATTATCTTTTTTTGAATTTGAAGAATCATTTTTTTGGTTATTTGAATTGGAATTATTGCTTGATGAATTTGTATTGTGTGTATTTGAATTATTGTCATCTGTTTTATTAGTTGGAATATTAGGGTTATTTTGATTATTTACAGTACATGCAACTAAAGTAAATGGAGCAACAGCAGCTAGAGGAATTAATGCTAAAAATTTTGCTTTTTTCATATTACCCTTTCAATTTATAAAGCAAAAATGCCTTTTACATTTTTGCTTCCTTAATATTTAATTTTCTTTAGATTCTTCATGTGATGTTTCTTCATCAACAAAACTTATTTTTGTAACTGCAACTATTTCATCTTTTTTGTTTTTCAGATTAATTAATTTAACACCTTTAGTATTTCTTGATGTAACAGATACTAATTTTAAATTAAATCTAATAACCATATTTTGTTTAGTGATAATCATTAAATCTTCAGTGCCTTGACAAGCAGCTGCATAAATTAAATTACCAGCTTTTTGACCATTTAATGCTAAAACTCCTTTTGCATTTCTTGAAGTTTTTCTAAATTCTTCTGCTAATGTTAATTTTCCAAAACCTTCTGATCCTAAACTAAAGATATATTTTCCCTCATTTGAACTAGAACAGTTAATTACATGTTGATCTTTTGCAAGTTTGATTCCCATTACACCACGAGATGCTCTTGATGTATCACGAATTTCACTTACATCATATCTTGCTAAATGATTATCAGAACTTCCTATGTAAATTTCTTCATTTTCTAATGCTATTTTTGCATCAATTAGTTCATCATCTTCATCTAAAATTAATGCTTTTTTACCTGAAATGTTAATTCTTTCATATTGATCTAATGATGTTCTTTTTACAATACCTTTTTTGGTTATTGTTAATAAATATTTATTGTTATCATAATCATCAGTTGTTAATATTGTTGAAATATTTTCATCTTTTTCAATATTTGGAATTAAGTTAACAATAGGTGTTCCTTTGGCTGATTTAGAAACACTAGGAATTTCATGTCCTCTAATTCTAAATATTTTTGCTTTTGAAGTAAGTATTAAAATATCAGTATGAGTATTTGCATGAATTATGTTTTTAACATTATCATCTGAATAAGTTTTTGCACCAATAGAACCTGTTCCACCACGTTTTTGTTCACGATATTCTTCAAGTAAAGTTGATTTTACGTAATTATTTGTAGTGTAAGTAACTATTATTTCACTTTGTGGTATTAAGTCTTCTTCTTCAATTGAATAATTTAAATCTCAACGAATTTCTGAACGACGTTTATCACCAAATTGTGCTTTTATTTCTGATAATTCATCAATAATTAATTGTGTTAATTTATCAGGGTTAGATAAAATATCTTTAAATTCATTGATTCTTGCAATTAATGTTTGAAGTTCCTCTTCCATTTTTTCAATTGCTAAACCTGTTAAACGACCCAAACGCATATCAACGATTGCTTTGGTTTGTATTTCAGTTAAATTAAAAGTATTTGAAAGTGTTTCTTGTGCTTGAGCATCTGTTGAAGATTTTTTAATAATTTCAATAACTTTATCAATATTTTCAACTGCAATTTTTAGACCTTCTAAAATGTGTGCTCTTTGTTCATCTTTTTCTAAATCAAAATTTAATCTTCTTGTAACTACATCTCTTTGATGTTCAATATAAACTTCTAAACTTTGTTTTAAATTCAATAATTTAGGTTCGTTATTAACAAGTGCAATTGTATTAATTGAGAAACGAGTTTGTAGTTGAGTCAATTTATATAATTTATTTAAAATAATTTCTGGGATTACATTTTTCTTAATATCGATTACAATTCTAATTCCTTCACGGTTAGATTCATCTCTAAAATCTTGAATTCCTTCAATTCTTTTTTCCTTAATTAAAACTGAAATTTTTTCAATAATATCTGTTTTTCTAATTGCATAAGGAATTTCAGTCACAATAATTTTGCTTTTTCCATTTGCATATTTTTCGATGTGTGCTTTTGAACGAATTGTTACACTACCTCTACCGGTTTTATAAGCCTGAATTACTGATTTTTTGTCAAATAATATTCCACCAGTTGGAAAATCTGGAGCTTGTACTATTTCAATTAATTTATCAATACTTATTTCTGGATTTGCAGCTAAAGCAATAGAAGCATTAATTACATCATTTAAATTGTGAGGTGGTATACTTGTTGCCATCCCTACTGCAATACCACTTGTACCTGAAACAAGTAAATTAGGAAATCTAGCAGGCAATACAACAGGTTCTTTTTCACTTGCGTCATAGTTATCAATAAAATCAACTGTGTTTTTCTTAATACTATCAACCATTAATGAAGCAATTTTACTCATTCTAGCTTCAGTATAACGCATAGCAGCTGCTTCATCGCCATCAATTGAACCAAAGTTACCGTGGCCATCGATTAATGGATATCTTAAACTAAAATCTTGAGCCATTCTTACCATAGCTTCATAAACAGAGCTGTCACCATGTGGATGGTATTTTCCTAAAACATCCCCAACAATACGAGCTGATTTTTTGTGAGGTTGATTATAAAACATACCAAGTTCACTCATTCCGTATAAAATACGTCTATGAACTGGTTTTAATCCATCTTTTGCATCTGGTAAAGCACGTGAAACGATAACACTCATTGCATATTCAATAAAAGCGCTTTTCATTTCTTTTACCAAACTTACAGGAGTTAATCCATTTTTTTCTTCATTTAAAATATTAGATTTAACTACATATCCTTCTTTTTCTTGTGGTGGTAATTCTTCTTCATCTTCTTCAATTACTTCTTCTTCAAAAACTTTTTTAATTTCTTCTTCTTCTACAAAATAAGTTTCATCTAAATCTTTTTCTTCTATATTATCATTATTAGACATAAATACTCCCATATTTTTAAAATATTATTATATATAATATAATAATTATACACTAAATTGCAATAAAGCAAAGTAATAGATTAATTGCAAACAAAAAGTCTGAATTTAATCAGACTTATTTTAAAAAGTTAAACTCAACATAATTTATATTTTTACCTTTTTCAGATCATTTAATTTCATATTCTGTTGGAATATTTATTTCATTTTTTTCACTATTATGAAGATCAGTAGTTTGAAAAATAATATTTGCTTTTAAAAATTCTAATTCCTCAAGTGCAAAATTGTATAAAAGATCATTATCTGTTTTAAAAATAATTTTGCCTTCTGGTTTTAAAATATGCGAAAATTTAACTAAAAAATTTCTATGTACTAATCTTCTTTTTGCATGACGTTTTTTTGGCCAAGGATCAGAAAAAGTTAAATAAATTCGGTCGACTTTATCTGCTAAAATTTCTTCAATATTTACAGCATCATCAACTATCAATTTTAAATTGGAAATGTTATTTTTTTCAATCTTTTTCAGTGCATACAGTGCAATTGTTGAGTATTTTTCTCAACCAATAAAATTAATTTCAGGATTCTCTAATGCCATTTGTGTGATCATTTGACCTTTACCCATACCGATTTCTAAATATGTCTTTTTATTTAAAGTTATTGGTCTTTGTTTTAATAATTTATCTGAAGAATTTAAAATACCTTCAGCATCTTTGTTAAATTTTAATCTCATATTTTAAATTGTAAAATATTAATAGTTTTTTTTAATAATTTATATAAAATAATAATTATGAAATTTAAATTTAAAAAATCATCAAATGAATCCTCATTATTAAAATGAATAGTTTTAGGAACATCTATTTCACTTGCTTCAATTGCAATAGGATTAGGTCTTGTTTTTACATTTACAACGACTGATAAATATAATAACTTTGTAGCATCAGATAATGAGTTTATTGAATTTAATGCAAAAACAAACAAAGACGGAACAAAAAATCCCAATTATGACCCAACTTTAATAAACATTAGACAATGAGCATATGCAAAAGATAAAAATAATGACTACAAATATTTTTTAGATGAAGAAGGAATGAAAAAATTAGCTATTTCCTTTCAAAAAAAAGGTGGATATGGACCTGAAATTAGTGAATTAGTTCGCGTTAATTTAAATAAACCAAATATAAGAAATTACCACAAAAAAAGTGCCGCTGGTTTATTTATAGGTAGTTACGAACAAATTTATCTTTCAACAAATAATTTAATATATAAGGAAAATCAAAAATTAAGAAATTTAAAAAGGCCTTGAGAACAAGTAGAAAATGATATTAAAATTGAATTAATTTTACCCACTTTAATTCATGAGTATATGCATCACATAGCAGCAATTTATGCACAATCTATGATTATTAACAATCAATTTCAGGATGAATTCGCAACCGATGAAATTGTTGATAATTTAAGAATTGATTCATCTTTAAATATAGATAAAAATAAACTAAAAGAATATGGAAAAACGATTTACAACAAAAAGTTTTTAGATGATTTTAAAGAGGCATTATTATTTAGTGATAAATATAAACAATACAAACTTCTGGAAAGTGCTTTTCGCGATAATAGGTATACTTCTCTTTACAAAGAATATTCAGCAAGTGAATTATTTAAAATAGCAAATTATTTACAGACAAAAGATAATAAATGATTAAATGAAGATTTTACGTTTAATCATGATATTGCTGAGTGAATCCAGTACCTAAACCCATTAAAAAGTGATGATTTAAATTATTATTATAGTTTTGAAGAATTGATACCTAGAGAATTTCTAAAACTAAGTTATGTTCCTAAAAAACCATATAGTCAACCATTTTCAACACAAGGCGGATATTTTGGTTTTGATAATGATCCTAACACACCTTTTATAAGTTCATATGCAGAAGATATTAGTCGTGTTATGGGACTGTTTCCACGAAGATATTCTAATAATATGTCAGTTTATCGTGAAAAATTATATGGAAGTAACTGAGTATTTGATGACCCATTTACACCGACTGAAAATGATAAAATCACCAAAGAAAAATTAGACGAACTTTTAAATTCTGAAGATCTACTTAAAAAAGTTTTTCAATTTTTTCAAACTAAAACTTTACCAAATCCTAAAAAAAGACAAAAATTACTTTACAAAGCATATTTAGATTTAATGGGTTATGGTCTTCCAATTTCTCAAATTTCTTCTGATAATACATTTTTAGAGCTAATTAGCGAAAAAGGTTTTTGACCAAATAGTTTGGCAGTAGAACAAGCAGCAAAAAATACATATAGTAAGTTAAATTTTGAAGGATATATTAACACAAAAAACGCAGCAAATAACGGTATAATAAGAAAAACTTTTTTAGAAAACAATCATTTAATAGTTAATGACGGTACAAATCAGCATATCATTGATATTGTAATAAATAAAGGTAATCTAAAAACAAAAAGTGACTGAAAAAACTCAGAGCAGCAAGGCGGGCAAGATTTAGGACCTGAATTTGTTGGTTTAGATAATAATTACTTTAGCTATTTTACAAAAAAAGCAATTAATGTCAAAAACATAAATTTAAATAAAAACCTAGAAATTTCCTTTTGAGAAGACAAAAATCAAGACAATATTATTCAAAATAATGAAATTATGCAAATTAATAAACAACTTGCATACAACAGATATAAAAGTATCAAAAGAAGAATTTCTAATTACAGAAGATTAATACACACCATCATTCCTGATATTCAAACATATTATTTAGACTATGAAATGCAGCAAGAATTAAACAAAGAAACAGAATTTAATATAAAATTAAAATATTATGGAAAGAATTAAAAACAAACTAGATGACCTAATTAAAAATGCTGAATTTTTAAATATTCAATCATTTAAATACGATGGTACATTATATAGACAATATAATGGTGTTAAATTGATTGACAATTGAAAAGACTATGCGGTGTTTTTAATGGTTAAAACTAAAGTCGCTGAAGAATCAATTAACTGAGTAGTTAATGAACCGACATTGTTTTTATTTTCTAAAACGCATTTTTTTAATGCAACTATATTAGTTAGAAATGATCAAAAATTTGTTTATGTAAATCTAGCAAGTCCTTTTTATATAGAAGATAACACAGTAAAATATATTGATTTTGATCTTGATGTAAAAACAAATTTACGCAATGATTTTAATGTAATTGATTGAAATGATTTTAAAACAAACATTATTAAATATAAATACCCAAAAGAATTAATTTACAAAATTTATGATGAAATAGATTACTTGTATTTACTTTTTAATTCAAAAGAAGATTTTTTTAATGAGAGAAATATCAATCAATATGTTGAAAAATTAAAAAAGTTGAAAGAAATATAATAAAAAGCACCTTTAAAGTGCTTTTTATATTAACCAATAATTTCTAAATCTTTATATTCAAATTGGGTTGGGGTTTTTCTTCCAAAGGTTTCAATTTCAACAAAAGCTCTTTCTTCTTTGTCATCATTTTGAATAATTGCACCTTCTTGTCCAAAGTAAGGACTATCTTTTCTAATTACTCTAACAATTGTTTGTTCTTTGAAAGCGGTTTCAATATTTCCAGTTTCGAATTCTTCACGCAATAATCTTTCTTTGTTTTCCATCTCTTCGATTTTTCTTTTTGAAATAGGGGTAGGTTTTGCTCCTTTTCCACTAGAACCAATCAATCCGGTTACATATTGTGTATTACGTACTAAATATCAAGAATCATCACTCATGCACATTTTAATAAAAATATAACCTTTATACATATTAATAAATTTAGGTTCATATTGTTCACCACGTGTTTTTTTCTCAAGTTCTTTACTTGTTAAATGTGGCATTTGAAAAATTCTAATTTGTTCAAAAAATTCTTGCATTCCTGTTGTTTGAATTTTATTTTCAAGTGTTTCTTTTACTTTTTCTTCTTTACCTGAAACAGTTGAAATCATATATCATTTATATATTAATTTTTCACCATTTGTATCTGTCATATTTACCCCTTTATAATTTAATTCCTAATGAATTTCAAATATTTGTAAAAAATACCGTTACCACAAAAAAGAACACAGCAAAAACTACTAAAAATATTAATGTTAGAGCGTATCATTTTCATGCTTTTTTTGCTTTTGGTCAAATAATTCTTTTTATATCTTTTCTAAATGCACGAAATGGTCTTTCTTTTGTGACTGGAGGTATCTGTTCTTTTAAAGCTTGCGATTCTTTAAAAGAAAGATTTTGAAATGGTTCGATTTTTTCATCATTTCTTTGACTCATTATTTTTCCTCCTTATGTAAGGTTTTAGCATTGCAAAAACGACAAAATTTATTTATTTCTAGCCGTTTTTCAATTGATTTATTTGTTGAATAGTTTTTGTGCTTGCATATTGTACATGCTAATGAAACTTTTTTGCTTTGTTTTTTCATAATTTTTAAATTATATAATAAATTATATTATATTGGTGATTTTTGTTGTTAGTTGACGCGAAATTGAATTTTGATAATAGGGAGAAATGTGATATTTTTTAAAAATTTCAGTTTTTGTTTGACCCTCTAAAAAATAATTATCTAAAATAATTTCTTCAGTTTTTGTTAATTTTAACTTGCTTTTTAAATGAGATAAAAATAAATTATCTAAATATTTGTCTTCATATGCAATGTCAAATAATTCATCCTTTTCATAATAATAAGCATTATTTAAAACATTGTGTTTTTTGGAAGTATATTTTTTTATAATATTTCTAAATCTATATTCACATGCTTTTAAAATATATGATATATTTACTTCTTTTTGAGAATCTAATTGTTGTTTGATTTCATCCATTGCTTCTGGAATAAAATCGTCAACTGTTAAAGGAATATTTTTATCTTTTATTAATTCTCTTGCTAAAAATTCTAATTGTTTTTTATGAATATAAAAAAAGGAAATTCAGTTATTTTTGTATTTATTCATAACTTAATTTTTTCATTTAAGTTAAAAAAATCATGCAAAAAATTCCTAAAATTTTCCTTATTTATTTTTTAGACAATAAAAACATATACCAGCAGCAACAGAAGCATTTAAAGATTGCACTGTTCCTGCTTGAGGGATGTAAATATTTTGATCACTTAATTTAAGAAGTGTGTTAGACACACCTTTTTGTTCATTACCTATTATTAAAACTGTTGGAGTATTAAATTTTACATCATTAATATTAATTGATTTATTATCTAATGAAGTTGCATAGACTCAATAACCTATTTCTTTTAATTTGTTAATTGTTGTATTTAATGAAGAATTTTTAACTATTTTTAATCCATTAAATCCACCACTTGAAATTTTTAAAGCCGTTGCATTTACACTAGCTGCTCTGTCTTTAGGAATAATTATTCATTTTAATCCAAAAGCATTTGCAGAACGCATAATAGCCCCTAAATTGTGAGGATCTTGAATATGATCTAAAATAATTACTTGTTCAGGTTTTTTTAAAATTAACTCATTAAAATCTGCATAATTAAAAGGTTTTATAATAGCAATTATCCCTTGATGATTTTGATCTGTTAAACTATTTAATTTTTCTTTTGAAACGTATTCTATATTTTTGAAGTTCAGTTTAATATTTATATTGTTTTGAATATAAATTTTTTCAATATCATATCCATTTGCAAGGGCATCAATTACGGAATTTCTTCCAACAATAATATTTGTTAAATAAGATTTCATGTTTTTAAAATTTCCCTTATTTTATCAGCTTCTTCAAATTTTTTCTCAGCTAATAATTTTTGTCATTCTGAGTATAATTTTGTTTGTTCTTCAGTAATTTTTGTGTTTGCAATGTTAAAACCCAGCATTTTAATAGCTTCTAAAAATGTTGCTGATTTATTTTTATTTTTTGATAATTCATATAAATATTTCATAACATTAGAAGTATTTAAATTTGAAGCCTCTTTTGCTATTTCTTTAACTAATTGAAAATCTATTTCTTCATCTTTATTTGTAATTAAATATTTTTTGATTATATTTTCAAATTTAGCAATCATTTTCTTTGAAGTTTCTATAAATTCTGTTGTTAAATTAAAAGGTTTTGAATAAGAAGTTTGTAAATAAATCAATCTTAAAGTATCAGCACCATGTAAATCAATAAATTCCCGCGCTGTAATTATATTTCCTAATGATTTAGACATTTTTTCGTCATTTAAATTTAAAGTTCCAAAGTGTAATCATGTTTTTGCTAATGGTTTATTTGTTAATGCTCTAAATTGAATATTTTCATTTTCGTTATGAGGGAAGGTTAAATCACTTCCTCCACCATGAATATCAATTGTATCATCTCCTAAATAATGACTAATTAAAGCAGCGCATTCTGTGTGTCATCCTGGTCTACCACTACCAAATGGTGCGTCATATTTTATTCCCACTTTTGTGTCTTTTCATAGTGCGAAATCAGCGGGATGATTTTTTTCATAATCGCTTTGTTCATATTCCATGTTTTCAATTTTTTGATTACTTATTTCACCATAAAATTCTTTGTTTTTTTCAATATCAAAAAAGACATTTACCCCTTTTTGATATGCAGATTTTTTTTCAATTAATTTGTTTACAAAGTCATAAATAATATCTAATGAATCAGTAACTCTAGCTATTTTAGTAGGTTTTAAAATATTAAAATCCTCTAAAAGTTTTAAGTATAACTCAGTATTTTCATTTGCTAATTGTGTTTCTGAAATATTTAATTCAATTGCCCTGTTAATTATTTTGTCATCAATATCTGTTATATTGTGTAAAAAGAATATCTCTTCACCTAAATATTTTTGACCTCTTACTAAAATATCAAATGTTAAAATAGGTCGCATATTTCCAATATGAACTAAATTATAAACAGTTGGGCCACATACGTAATATTTTTTCATATCTATTATTATAGTTATATAACATAAAAAAGATCATAAAAAAGTATTATAATATAAACATTATGAGTGCTAAAGAAAAAATTATCGCTTCAATTGATGAAGCTCTAAAAAAATTAAATATAGAAAAAAAAGTTGTATTAACAGAGGCAAAAGATCATGGAGATTTTGCTTCAAATATAGCTTTAACATTACAAAAAGAATTACAAAAAAGTGCAATGGAGGTTGCACAGGAAATTAAAGACAATATCGACATGACTAAATATTCAATAAAAGAAATTGAAATTGCCGTGCCCGGATTTATGAATTTTTATGTTGAAAATGAAGTTTTTTCAGAAACGATTGACAATATAAATAAATTGGGTCAAAATTATGGAAAAGGAACTAAAAAACTTTACCCAATAAATCTTGAGTATGTTAGTGCTAACCCAACAGGATTTTTACATATTGGACATGCACGTAACGCCGCTATTGCCGCAACTCTTGCAAATGTATTAGAATTTGCTGGACACCCAGTTGTAAGAGAATATTATGTAAATGATGCAGGAAATCAAATGAACAACTTAGCTGCATCACTATTTGCACGTTATCAACAAATTTTTGATAAATCTTATCCTATGCCTGAAGATGCATATAATGGGGGAGATATTATTTATTTTGCCGAAGAATTTTACAAGGAATTCGGTGATAAATACAAAGGTGCTGAATACGAACCAAATAGAGAATTTTTTAGAGAATTCGGAAGAAATATAGCACTACGCGAAATCAAAAAAGACATGAAAAGATTCGGAACATGATTCGATCTTTATTCAAGTGAAACTGATTTATATACAAACAACATTGTTTTTAATGCTATTAACCGTTTAAAAAATGTTTATGATAAAGACGGAGCAAAATGACTAGCAACAACAAGGGGAGGATACGACGACAAAGATAGAGTTATTGTAAAAAGTGACGGATCTTATACATATATGTGTGCAGATATTGCTTACCATGAAGATAAATTATTGCGTCTAAACCACCCAGATGGTGTTATTATCGATGTTTGAGGAGCTGACCACTCAGGTTATGTAGAAAGAATTAAATATGCTTTAACAGATTTAGGATACAAACGTAACCAATGTGAAATGGTTTTATTCCAATTATTAAGAGTTGTTAAAGATGGAAAAGAAGTTAAAATGTCTAAACGTCTTGGAACCTCTTTAACTTTAAGAGAATTAATGGATTTAGTAGGAAAAGATGCAATTAGATTTTTCTTAATAAACCGTTCATACAATTCAAAAATTGACTTTGATATTAGTAAAGTGAATGAAGAATCTGAATCAAATGCAATGTTTAATATTAAATATGCTTATGCAAGAGCAAATCAGCTTTTAAGTAAATCAAATTACAAGGATAATCCAAAAGCTGGAGAATACACAAGTGAATTTGAAATTAAACTAGTAAATGAATTAAAAAAATATGCTGATTTAATTCAAACAATGGCAAAAACATATAAAGTAAACTTATTACCACCATATTTATTAGATTTATCTGGAGCATTCAACAGTTTTTACTCTAATTCTAAAATTTTAGGTTCTGAAGATGAAGAATCACAAATTGCTTTAGTAAAAGCAACAAAAGAAGTTCTTGAAAGCGGACTAAAATTAATGGATTTAGATATAGTTGAAAAAATGTAGAATAGAATAAATATGAAATTAAGAAAAAAATGAATATTGCCAATTGTTTTTGCAGCAACGATTACACTAGTAACAACTCCTTTAATTGCTGCTTCTTGTGGTTTTAATTTAAAACAAACAGATCATTCAAAAGATAATATCAAAACATCTAAAGCAGAATTTATAAGATTATTTGCAGATAATCAAAATAATTTTTACGTAAAATACACAGGTTCAAAATTTGAAGAAGATGCTAAAAAAAATAATTTAATCGATGTTACTCAATTTTATGATAATTTATTAAAAAAATATGTAACTATTGATAACATTGAAAATTACGCAAGAAACTATGCATGAAAATGATATTTCAAGGATTTAGGGGCAAAAAAAGTAGAATTTTACCTTTATAGCGTACCTGTTGAAGCTCTTGCAAAAAAAGATCCAACTTTTATAGAAGCTGAACAAAGTGTTTATGGGGATTGAACTAAAATTGTTGACAAAAACAGTAATCGTCCTTTAAAAAAATTTACACTAACTTTAACTTTTGATGAAATTTAATATGAATTAAAGGGATTAAAAATGAAAAAAATAAGAACACGTTATGCACCAAGTCCAACAGGATATTTACACATCGGAGGTGCAAGAACAGCATTATTCAACTATTTATTTGCGAAACATTTTGGTGGTGATTTTGTATTGAGAATTGAAGATACAGACGTTGCTAGAAATGTTGTAGGTGGTGAAGAAAGTCAATTAAACAATCTTGCTTGATTAGGTATAATTCCAGATGAAAGCCCGATAAATCCAAATCCTAAATATGGAAAATATCGTCAATCTGAAAAACTTGAAATTTATAAAGAAATAGTTAATGAATTAATAAATCAAGGTTTAGCTTACAAGGCATATGACAGTTCAGAAGAATTGGCTAAACAGCATGAAGAAAGCGAACAAAAAGGGATTCCATCATTTAGATATGATAGAAATTGATTAAAAATTTCTGAAGAAGAAAAAAATAAAAGAGATCAAAATGGTGAATTTTCAGTAAGATTAGCTCTACCTAAAAATCATATTTACAGTTGAAATGATTTAGTTAGAGGAAATATTAGTGTAAATAGTGATGATATAGGTGATTTTGTTATTTTAAAAAGTGATGGATACCCAACATATAATTTTGCAGTAGTTATTGATGATAATCAAATGGAAATTTCACATGTTTTAAGAGGTGAAGAACACATAACAAACACCCCTAAACAATTAGCAATTTATGAAGCATTAAATTATGAACCACCTAAATTTGGTCATTTAACAATAATTACTAATATGGAAGGAAAAAAACTTTCAAAAAGAGATAATACTTTAAAACAATTTATTGAAGATTATAAAAATGAAGGTTATCATGCTCATAGTATTTTTAACTTCTTATCTTTACTAGGTTGAACTTCAGAAGATGCAAAAGAAATAATGTCACATGATGAATTAATTGAGAAATTTTTATTTGAAAGATTATCAAAAAGTCCTTCAAAATTTGACATTCAAAAAATGGAATGATTCAGTAAACAATACTGAAAAAATACTGAAAATAGTTTTTTTAAAAATTTTTTAAACACTTCAAAAGATGATCAATGATTAGAAATTTTTATTGAAACATATAAACAAAACATAGTAACTTTAAATGACTTAAAAAAGGATTTAGAATTATATGAACAACCAATTCAAAAATTAGAAATTGAATTTGAAGTTAATGATGTTGTTAAATATTTTTATAATTCTTTAAAAGAAAAAGAATTCAGTGTTGAAAATATTCAACTAGCTATAAATGAAACAAAAGATGCCTTAAATGTTAAAGGAAAAAACTTATTTATGCCAATAAGAATTGCAACAACATATGCAGAACACGGACCAGAACTTGCAAAAGCAATATATTTATTTGGTAAGGAATTAGTTTTACAAAGATTAGAAAATGCAATTGGAATTTAAAAGTATTGTAAACTCAAACAATAATGAATTTCTAACACAATATACAACAAATTACATTGAAGAAACAGAAGATGAATTTATTGTTTTAAAGTTTGAAAATGATAAAAACAAACTCCAAACAATAAAAATTTCTAAAGAAGTAGTTTTTATTCAAGATGATTTACAAAATTTTGAATTACAACACAAAAAATATTGTCTAATTCATTATTTGGTGGATGAAAAATATATTGAGTTTTATTCATATCTAAAAGAAGTTTTAATAGATGTAAATGAAATAAAAATTTCATATGATTTAGTAAATAATTTAAGCGAAAAAAATATCTTAGCTTCTGTTGATATTAATATAAAAACTAGTTAACAAAGAAACTTAGAAATTTCTTTGTTTTTTTATATTTAAATAATAAAATTAAAAATATGGAAAAAATAAAAAATAAACAAAACAAAGTAAAATCATGACGTGTTTTTTTGTTCATTTTTATGTGTACTTTTATTGGTTTTGGTGGTGGTAATGCTCTTTTACCTATTGTTTCTAAGTTTGCAGTTACTAAATATAAATGAATTGACAAAAGAGAATTTGAAGATGCTGTTTTAATTTCTAATATGATTCCCGGACCTAGTGTTGTAGAAACTTTAAGTTTTATTGCGATTAAATTACTTGGTTTTTGAAAAGGTTTTATTGTTTCATTACTAGCATTTTTACCACATTTATTATTTAGTCTTATTGTTTTTATATTACTAAATAAATATGCAACTAAATATTTATATATATTAGCAGCTTGCGTTTTACCAGTTATTATTGGTGTATTAATTAATTTTGGTTTTAAATATTTAAAATACAGTTACAAAAACATAAATTCTTTTTTAGTGACTGTATCATTTTTAGCCACTTTATGTTTTTGTTTATTTATTCCAAGTCCTTATAATGTCCCAGCAATACCATTATTAATAGGATTGTTTTTAATATTTTTTATCATAAAAGTTAAGAAACTCAAAAAATATAACACTAAAGGCAAAGAAGGTGAGCAATAATGTTAGTGTTTTTTGTGGGATTAGGATTTGTATTTTTAAGTGCTTTTATAGTTTTTGGTGGTGGACAAGTTTTTTTACCGATTTATAAATGAATATTTGAAATATTAATTAACAACTTCAATTTACACATGCAAATTGACCAAATTGACCAAGTTTTTGCAGTCGCAAATGCAACCCCAGGAATAATTGGTACTAAATTAGCATTTTTTACAGGTTATTTATTAAGTTATGATCAAAGCGGACAAGCACAGTGATGAGGATGACTTGCAATGTTTTTAACTTATTTAGCAATTTGTATTCCAGCAATATTTTTTATGTTTTTTACTATGAAAATATTTACCAAAAATCAAACAAATACATATTTTATTGCTTTTAATAAGTATTTAAAACCTTGTTTAGCTGCTATTATGATTTCGCTTGCGTTGCAATTAATTTTAAGTATGGCAATACCATATTTAACTTTTAATGGTAGTTCACAATATATAAGCACAAATTATGAATCTTTAAAAAGTCAAATATTTTCTGGTTGAAGAAAATATGTTTTATATTTTTGGGTTCCATTTTGTGTTATTTTAACAATTTACTTACAAAAAAAACAAATTCCATTATTATATTTAATATTAGGATCTATTATATTAGGATTCATTATTTTTGAACCATGGTTGTTATAGGAGAAAAAATGTCAAAAGTAATTACATTAGAATTAAATAATTCATTAATATTTTTAACAGATGCTGTTTCAATTGCTAAAGTAGCTTCAAAAAAACAAAATGCGGTTTCGCTTTCAAAACACACTTTAGCAAAATCACTAGCTTTATTTAGTCCTTTAGGACAAATTATTTCAAAAACTGGAGATATTTCTACAATTATAAGATCAAGAGGAAAAATAGAAAATTTAGTAGTTGATGTAAATCACAATGGAGTTGTAAGAAGTTATATATCTGATCCTGGTGTAGTTTGAGACGGAAATATAAATGAGGCGCTTACAATGTTTGCATTTAGTGATGCATATTTAAGAA
The DNA here is from genome assembly GCF_018914005.1 of Mycoplasma zalophi. Taxonomy (NCBI): domain Bacteria; kingdom Bacillati; phylum Mycoplasmatota; class Mollicutes; order Mycoplasmatales; family Mycoplasmataceae; genus Mycoplasma; species Mycoplasma zalophi. The sequence goes on along the minus strand of NZ_JAHMHI010000001.1, from coordinate 686,091 downwards.
TTAGAATTTTAGATAAAAAATTTGCAAGTTGAGATAGTGAGATAAAAATGAATGAAGTAACATTAGTAGATGACTTAGCACAATTTTTTGCTCAATCACAACAAATAGCAAGTGCAGTTTTTAGTTCTTTAAAATTTGACAAAGACGAAAACATAAAAGAAGCATCAAGTTTAATTTTTACATTATTACCTCAAGCAACAGATGAAAATATTAAATGAATTGAAGATTTTATTAAAAACAATTCATTTATGGAACTAGGGTTTAAAAAAACTTTAAAACTTTTACTTGAGCAAGGTGCTAAAATTCACTCAGAAAAAAAATTACAATGAAAATGTTCTTGTTCAATAACAAAAATGAAAAAAGCATTAAAACTTTTATCAAATGAAGAAATAGAAAAAATTAAACAAGAACAAGGAAAAGTAGAAATAAAATGTAATTTTTGTCATAGAGCATATATATTGTCATAAAATTGTTGTAATTTGCAACATTTTTTATTATTTTAAAAAATTAGCACTATTTTAGTGAGAGTGCTAAAAAATGTGCTAAAATTTAATTATCATTAATAAAAACCAATCTTAACTATATATAAAATAAGGAGTAAAAAATGGCAAAAGAAATTATCTTAGGTATTGACTTAGGTACTACTAACTCAGTTGTTTCAATTATAGATGAAACAAAACAACCTAAAGTTTTAGAAAGCCCTACAGGAAAAAGAACTACACCATCAGTAGTAAGTTTTAAAAATTCAGAAATTATTGTTGGTGAAGTTGCTAAAAGACAATTAGAAACAAACCCAGATGCTATTGCATCAATTAAACGTTTAATGGGTACAAGTCAAACAGTTAAAGCAAATTCAAAAGAATATAAACCTGAAGAAATTAGTGCAATGATTTTATCTTACATGAAAGATTATGCTGAGAAAAAAATTGGTCACGCAGTACAAAAAGCAGTTATAACAGTTCCAGCTTATTTTGATAACGCTCAACGTGAAGCAACTAAAAACGCTGGTAAAATTGCTGGATTAGATGTAGTAAGAATTATAAATGAACCTACAGCAGCTGCTCTTGCATTTGGAATGGATAAAGACAAATCTAAAAACCAAAAATTATTAGTTTTTGACTTAGGAGGAGGAACTTTTGACGTTTCAGTATTAGAAATGGAAGAAGGAACTTTTGACGTATTATCTACATCAGGAGATAACCACTTAGGGGGAGATGATTGAGATAATAAAATAGTTAACTGAATCGTTTCAGAAATCAAAAAAGAGCACAATTATGATCCTACAAATGACAAAATGGCAATGGCAAGATTAAAAGAAGAAGCTGAAAAAGCAAAAATTACTTTATCAGGTTCATCAGTTGCAACAATTTCATTACCTTTCTTAGCAGTTACAGAAACAGGACCTATAAACGTTGAATTATCACTTAAACGTTCAGATTTTGAAAAAATGACTGAAGATTTACTAGAAAGAGTTAAAAAACCTATTTATGATGCTTTAAATGAAGCAAAATTAGAAACTAGTGATTTAGATGAAGTTTTATTAGTTGGTGGTTCAACAAGAATGCCAGCTGTTCAAGAACTAGTTGAAAAAACATTAAACAAAAAAGCTAACCATTCAATAAACCCAGATGAAGTTGTGTCAATTGGAGCTGCAATCCAAGGTGGAATTTTAGCTGGTGATATTAGTGATATTTTACTATTAGATGTTACACCACTAACTTTAGGAATAGAAGTTGAAGGAGGAATTGTAGCACCTTTAATACCAAGAAACTCAACAATTCCTATTACAAAATCACAAGTATTTTCAACAGCAGCAGATAATCAATCAGCAGTAAGTATTGTTATTGTCCAAGGTGAAAGACAAATGGCATATGACAATAAAATCTTAGGACAATTCAATTTAGAAGGTATTGAACCTGCGCCTCGTGGAGTTCCTCAAATTGAAGTAAGTTTCAATATTGACGTTAATGGAATTACAAAAGTTACAGCAAAAGATAAAAAAACAAATAAAGAACATACAATAACCATTGAAAATACATCACAATTAACTGAAGAAGAAATTAATAAAATGGTTAAAGATGCTGAAGATAACCGTGAAGCAGATAAAAAACGTAGAGAAGAAGTTGAAACACAAGTTCGTGCAGAAACTTTCATTAATCAATTAGAAAAACAATACAACGAATCAAAAGATAAATTAAATGAAGATCAAAAAGCAAAAAGTGAAGCAGAATTAAAAGAATTAAAAGATCTATTGGCAGAGAAAAAATTCGAAGAATTAAAACAAAAAATGGATGCATTTGAAGCACAAGCTAAAGCATTCCAAGAACAAATGGCAAAATCAGGAATGAAACCTGAAGATTTAGAAGAAATGTTAAAAAATCAAAACAACAAAACAGAAGAAGACGAAAGTCAAAATTAAAATATATTTTTCCCAATTCACATAATAATTATTAAAGCCTTCGGGCTTTTTTTATTTTAAAGTAAATAAAAAACGTAGAAAAATAGAGTTATGTATGAAAAAAATATTTTTTTATGTATAATATAAATACACTTTAAATGTGGGTTGGTACTCAAGAGGCTGAAGAGGCGGTCCTGCTAAGACTGTAGGGGAAGCAATTCCCGCGGAGGTTCAAATCCTCTCCAATCCGCCATTTTTTTATACTTTTTTTGTATAATTTTTATAATGAAAAAGAATTTAAATAATAAAAAAATTCAAACAGTTATTTACTATATATTGTTAATATTGCTATTTATAAGCATTACTTTTATTTTATATTTTTTTAGTAAATACAACAACAAGGTGCTATTTGCAATTCTTATTGCACTATATTTTCTAAACTTAATTTTTAATTTAATTATTTTTAGTCAAGATAGAAGTTCTGAAAGTAAACAATCTTGACAATTTATTTTTGCAATTTTTCCTTTGATAGGACATGTTTTATACATAATATTTGGACAAAAATATTTAAAATCAATGACTATTTCTGAATATAAAAAAGAAACTTCTGAAATTTTTGTTAATGAACAAAAATATGACTTAACAAAATTTAAAGAAAATGAAAAATTTCGTGAATTTGAAAAAATTTCTAAAATGAGCAATAGATTGCTTTTACCAGCTAATATCATAACCTTTGACAACGGTTTTCATTTTTTTTATGACATATTCAAAGAATTAGAAAAAGCACAAAAATATATCTTTATTGAAACTTACATCATAAAACCCGGAGAAATTTTTGATCAATTAAAAGAAATACTACTAAAAAAAGTTAAACAAGGCGTAGAAATAAAAATTTTAGTAGATGATTTTGGATCATGAGATATGCCAAGCATAGTACTAAAAAATCTTGAAGATAGTGGAATTCAAATAACAAAAGCAGAGAAAATTGCTTTTCCTTTTATAACAAGTGTAGGAACATACCGTTCACACAGAAAATTTATTATTATCGATGGAAATATTACATATACAGGTGGATGCAATATCTCAGATGAATATGCAAATTACTCAAAAAAATATGGTGTTTGAAAAGATTCAAATATAAAACTTATAGGTCCTGCTAACGATTTTTACGTTAAACTTTTTTTATACGATTGACAAAAACAATCATATAAAATTATTGAAAATTCAGAAACTTATTTTTTTAAGCACGAACAAATTGATTACCAAAATTTAATAACAAGTATTGAAGATGGTCCTATCACTGATTACCCTCTTCTTGAAAGTACTTTAATTAAAATATTAATGGAAGCAGAAAATTCTATATCTTTTAGTACTCCATATTTTATTCCTACAAAACGTTTAGAAATGGCTATTATTGGAGTTTTATCTCAAGGTATAAAAGTTACTATTTATATTCCTGGTTTTTCAGATAAAAATTATGTTTACTATGCAACCATTGATAATCTTAAAACTCTTGTAGAATATGGATTAGAAGTTATTATTGTTAAAAACACTTTCTTACATGCTAAAATGGCAGTTATTGATGATAAAATTGCTTATTTAGGAACTATGAATTTAGACTATAGAAGCTTTTATTCACAATTTGAAATTGCTAATTTTTATATTGGAGAAGCAACCGAAGATATAAAACAAATATTTGAACAATATAATAAATTACATGATAAAGAAGCATATGAAAAATTATTCAAAAGAAAACATAGCAGATTTATGTATTTATTAGGTAAATTATTTAAACCTGTTTTATAATTTTGTTTGTTAATATTAAAATATTTAAAAAATAAATTTTTTTTATAAATTTAATTTTTTTTATGTATAATATTAAAGCAACAAACAAAAAGCGAGTGTAGTTTAATGGTAGAACTTCAGCCTTCCAAGCTGACTGTGAGGGTTCGATTCCCTTCGCTTGCACCATATCAGCAATGACCGCCACGAAAGTGGTTTTTTTATTACTTTTTTTATCATTTAATAAATTAGTTCGCTAATTACACTACTAAATTAAAGGTATTGATCTTTAATGTATAATTTATATATATTTTAAAATGAATTTATTTATTTAAAAATTACATAAATTATTTGTATCTTGGAGTGTGTATGAATAGAGATAAAATTATTAAAAGTACAGAAACATGAAAAGGGGATTTATTAGATTTATCTTTAAGAAACAAAGCTTTAAATTACTCTTTTAATCCTTCAAAAAATTTATCTAGACTTAAAATAATAAGCCCTGATTTAAACCAAATTTTAAACATTATTGAAGATAAAAAATCATTTGAAATTGCAAATATAAATTACAAAAATGAAAATACTGAAGACTCAAAAATAATTAAACATTACAACTATAATGACTTATTATTAGTTGAAAATTCATTAAAAGAAAATGTTTTTTATTCAGATATTGATAAAAAAGATCAAGTGAATGTACTAAAAAAAATTAGCAAAAAATACCTTGATTTTATTGATCAATATTCAATTAATACATTATTTTTAGCTGTTGGATTGCTAAAATGACGAGAAGAAGAAAGTGATTTAAATTACTATTCACCTTTAATGTTTATTCAAACTAAATTAAAAAGTAAAAAAAATATAAAAGAAAACAGCGCATTTAATTTAATATTTAATGAAGAATCTATTTTAATACCAAATATTACACTTATTAAAAAGTTAAATTACTCATTCGGAATTAAAATAAATATTGAAGAACTTGAACAAGCAGAAACAAATATTGAAAAATATAATTTAATAAAACAAATATTAAAGCAACACTTTCAAGACGAAAATTGAGGTTTTATTGATAATGTTTATTTAGATACTTTTAGTTTTTCTAAAATAAATATATTTGCAGACTTAGAACAAAATGAAAATAAAATTATTAATAGTAAATTTATTCAATCTATGTTGGGTGAAGAAATTCAAAAAGAACCATTTGATGTAATAAATGAGTCAAATGTTGAAGAAAAAATTGACATTAATAATTATTATCATATTCTTGACTCAGATTCATCACAAGAAGTTGCAATTCAAAGTGCTATTCAGGGTCAAAGTTTTATTTTACAAGGGCCTCCAGGTACAGGAAAATCACACACAATTACAAATATAATTACTGAACTTCTTGCAAGAAATAAAAAAATTCTTTTCGTTGCTGAGAAAAAAGCTGCACTTGATGTTGTTTATAATAATTTAGATAAAATTGGCTTATCTGATTATTCTATTCCAATTCATAGTATTGATTTAAATAAAAAAGAAGTGCTAAAAAATCTTGCAGATTCTTTAACTAAGGGTGAAAATAAACTGATAATTGATCAAAATAGTTCGCAAAACTTAGTACACAATTACAAAAAAACAGTTGATTATTTAAGTAAATATGGAAAAGAATTATTACAATTAAGAAAACCGCTAAATATAAGTTTATATAGATTAATTGGAAAATATTACACTTTAAAACAAACAAAAGATTTATTGTTTGCAATAAATAATTTAGAATCTATAAATTCACAAAAACTTGAAGATTTAAAAATCACAATCAATGAATTTGAAACATGTTGCCAATATTTTAACTTTAATGTTTCAAATAACCCTTGATGAGGAAGTAAATGAACAAAAATAAATATTCAAGAAAAAGAAGAAATAATTCAAAAATTAAATTCAATTAGCACTCTTGCTCAAGATGTATATAAAAAGATTCTTTCAGTCCACAAGTCAATAACAATAAATGATCAAAGTTTTGCAAAAAATATTACATACTTAAAAGATATTTTTGAACAAATTCTTAATTTAAATATAAAAATAGATGAAAAAATATTATACCTAAATAATATTGATGATGAAATTGAAAAATACGATCTTCTATTATTAACATTAAAAGAATATAAAGAACTAGAAAATAATTTAAGTGGAATTTTTGATTTAAAAATAACACAAACTAATGTAAATAAATTTGTACAAAACTACAAAGAAAAATATAAAAATCCTTTGCGTTTTTTAAGTGTAAAATGATCTTTTGTTAATAAAATTTTAAAAAAATTCTCAAAATCAAAAGATAAAAATTTAATACACAATAATCTTGATAATTTACTGAAATTTAAATCCTTAGATAATAAATTAAATGAAATAAAAAATACATTAAATTTTGCACCTGGTATTTTAGAAATTAATAATTTAAAAGACATTCAATTATCTTTAAAATTAATCAGTTCAATCAATAAATACAATGTTATTAGTGATTTTACTATTGATAAAATCAAGTTAACACAAATTGTAAATCTTGATATTAGATACAAAAATGATATAGAAGAAACATTGGAATTAATAAATAAATTTTTAGATAATTTAGATTACATATCTTCAAACTTTGAAAAAAATATCTTTGATTTTGACACCTTATCAATTCCACAATTAAAAGAAAAATTAACTTTTTTAAACAATACTCACAATGATCTTGGTATGATGGTTCGAATTAATAAAGTAAAATCTGAATTAAATGACCTAGAATTAGCAGATTTTTATACAAAAATTTTAGAAGCTAAAATAACTAAGAATTTTTATAATGTTTTTATTAAACGTTTCTACAAACTTATTATTGATACAATAATAACAAAAGATATGCAAGAATTTAATGACTCAAGCTTAGAAACTTTTAGAGATATGTTTATAAATGTAGAACAAAATGTAAAAGAATTAGCAAAAGCAAAAGTTGAAGCTAATTTACTAAACAACATACCTAATAGCAATGGTTTAAATAGTCAAAATATCGAAATTAAAATCCTTAAGGCAGAAGCAAATAAATCAAGAAATATCATGCCTTTTAAAAAGATATTTGAAAAAATTCCCAACTTACTATTGCAACTTAAGCCTTGTTTAATGATGTCACCTCTTTCAGTAAGTGCTTACTTAAAAGATGCAAATATTGAATTTGATACAGTTATTTTTGATGAGGCATCGCAAGTAAAACCTGAAACAGCGATTGGTGCAATTTATCGTGCAAAACAAATAATAATTGTTGGTGATAGTGAACAATTACCACCAACTAACTTCTTTAATTTAATTGATCAAGATAATGAAATAACAGAAGACGATGATGATTCAGTATCAATAAAAGGTTTTGATTCAATTCTTAATATGGCTAATATTTCATTAAATACAATTAAATTAAGGTGACACTATCGGTCAGTTTTTGAAGAACTAATATATCCTTCTAATAGAGAAATTTATAATAATTTAATTACTTTTCCTTCAAAATTAAAACCAAAAGAATTTGAGGGAATTAATAAAATATATGTAAATGGTTTATTTGTTGAAAGAAAAAATGAAAAAGAAGCAGATGAGGTAATTAAAACCATAGAAAAAATAATATTAAACTATGGAGTAGAAAGTAGTGTAGGAGTTGTTACTTTTAATCAAGAACAACAACTACATATCGAGAAAAAAATTGACAAATTCAAACAAAAATTCCCTCAATATAGTGAATTTTTCAGTCGTGAAAAAGAAGATAATTTTTTTGTAAAAAATATTGAAACAGTTCAAGGGGATGAAAGAGAATTTATTATTATAAGTTCAGTATATGGACCTGATTTAAATAACAAAATTTCAATGAGATTTGGGCCTATTAATAATGAAAATGGGTATAAACGTTTAAATGTCGCCTTTACGCGGGCAAAAAGAGGAGTTATTTTAGTTTCTTCTTTAAAATCGGAAGATATTGATTTAAATAGAGCAGAAGGTCGTGGAGTTAAATTCCTAAAAACTTATTTAGAAACTGCTGAGTTTGGTATAAATCCTTTAATTGATAATAATGATGATATTATTGAATTTGATTCACCTTTTGAAGAAGAAGTTTACAATGAATTAAATAGATTAGGTTATAAAGTAAAAACACAAGTGGGGAGTTCAGGATATAGAATAGATTTAGCAATTGTTGATCCTAATAATCCAAATAATTATATTTTAGGAATCGAATGTGATGGTTCTACATACCACTCATCAAAAACAGCCAGGGATAGAGATAGATTAAGGCAAGAAGTTTTAGAAAAAAGAGGTTGAACAATTCATCGCATTTGATCAACTGATTGATTTACAAACAAATCAAATCAATTAAACAAAATTAAAAATGTGCTTAAAAGCATCAATATTCACCCAAACAAAAGGCAAATTGCAAATAAAGTAGAAAATCACTTATTTAGTGTAGTAAAAAAAGAAGAAACTAAAATAGAATTTCTTACATTACCAGATTTTGACGATGAATATTTATTTTCAAATGTATTATCCAATTCTAATGCTTCATATGCAACTGATAAATTAAAAGAATTAATTACTGAATATCAAGTATTACATATTTCTCACATTAAAAAAATTCTTACTTTTATATTTAATCGAAAAGTATATTCATCATATGTACAGGATTTTGCAAATAGAATATTTTCATTATTAAAAAAAGAAAATTTTGTATTTAATGAAGATTTCATTATTGCTCCTGATATTGATAAAAATACTATAAAATTCAAAAAAGCAACAAAAAGATCGCCTGAAACTGTTTATTATTTTGAATTTGTTGATTTAATTTTACGCATTATTAATTCAGTCAAAATAATTGACCAAAATTCACTAATGAGATTAATAATTAGTTATTTAGGTTATACATCTTTAAACACAACTACAAAACAATTTTTAGAAAATGTTCTTGATAAAATGGTTCAAGAAAATCTAATAATTTATGAAAAAGAAAGTGATATTTATAAATCACTATAAAAAAGTAAATATATTGAATTAAAAGTACCTACAACTAGGTACTTTATTTTTTAAAAAGTAAAATTTATAAAAAAACGATTTTTCAATGATTTTTTTACTATTTTTTTAATTTTTTGATTTTATTTAGCACTTTAATAAAAAGTGTGCTAAAATATAAACATCAAAAGTAAGGAGATTTTATCATGGCAAAAGTTTTAATTATTAATACATCACCAGTTTCAAAAGACTTATCAATTTCATATGGAATGGCACAAGTGTTTAAAAAAGCTTATTTAGCGGCAAATCCACAAGACGAAGTTGAAGAATTAGATTTAAATGAAGTAGAAATGGCTCACAAAACTATTGATTCAAAAAATATGGGTCCAGAATACTGAAATGAAGAAGATTCAGATAAATATATTGAACAATTAAAAAATACAGACAAAATTATTTTTGTTGCTCCAATGACAAACTTCAGTATTTCAGCATTAGCTAGAAATTATTTAGATCACGTTTTAGTAGCAAACAAAACATTTAGTTACAAATATTCAAAAGATGGAGATGCAGTTGGATTATTACCACATTTAAAAGTTCAAATATTAGCAACACAAGGGGCACCATTTGGATGATATTTATGAGGAAGTCATACTGCTTTAATTAAAGGAACATTTGAATTTGTTGGTGCAAAAGTTAAAGAGCCTTTAATGATTGATGGAACAAAAACCCCAATGTATGCAGGTTGAACAAGAGATCAAATCATTGAAAAACACATGGATAGAATTGTTGACGCAGCTTCAAAATTCTAATCATTATTATTAAATTAAAAAATCAAAAATAGCATTATTTTAAACGTTATTTTTGATTTTTTTGTTTTTTCACGATAAATTATCATTTTTTCCGTATTAAAATATTTTTATTTTTTTAATAATTTATAATTATTATTATAAAAAATAGGAGGAGAGAGAAAATGACACCAAAGCAATTATTAGCAAAAAGTTGAAATTCAACTGGTTTTATGTATGAATTTATTGCTGTTTATACATTAATTTTCTTTGTTACACTTTGAATATTTTTTGCAAAGTTAAATAAAAAAGAAAATAATAAGTTATTTATGACATTAGGTTTTACATTTGCAACATTTTTAATGTTTATTATTCCTTGATCATGAAGCTTCTTTTTATCAGATAGAAGATCATTTGCTTTAGCAAATCCTATTGTGGTTTTATTACAAGCAATGCTTCAAGGTGTAGATGTAACTAAGAAAACATTTGAACCCATTTTTACTGGGATTTGATATTTAATTGGCGGACAACTTTTAGGTGGTTTAGCTGGCTTTATAACCTTTGTACCTTTATATTGTTTACTAAGAAACTTTTTTAAAGATGTTGAAAAATACTCTGACAGCTTAAAAGAAATAAGTCTTTTAAATACATTTAAAATAAATAATAAAGCTAACAATAATGCTAAATATTTTGCTATTAAAGAGGCAATATTTATTTCATTATTTACTACCACAGTACCACTTTTAAACTACGTAAACCAAACAAATTATGGAGCAACTCCATATGATAAAATGTTTTTAACACTTGCTGTTATTGCATTTACAATATACATATCATCTTATTTTGGATATTATGCATTTCATATATTCTTTACTTTTATTAACTTTATAATGACTGTAATTTTCGCTTTATATCAATTAATAAAGAAACAGAAAAAATTAATAAATAAAACGAATATTATTAAAGATTCATGAAGTTTTGCAATTACTTCATCTTTAAGCATAACAATTCCTTTAATATTTGGTTTAATCGTAGCACAAATTACTATAAATTCAGGAGCAGGAATAAATTTTTAAGGAAAAAATATGAAAAAGAAATTTTATAATTTGTTATTAATCCCCGCATTAACCTTACCATTTACAGTGGCAGCTTGTGCGAGCCCAAAAACAGAAAACGCAAATAGTACGGACATAAATGAAACTACAAAAAATGAAAATAACAATGTTTTTAGTCAATTAAATTCTGGATTTCATTTTGAACCAGTAGCTAATTATTTTAAATACAACGATAAAACAAATGAAGTGTTTAAATTCAAGAATGAAGAAGCAGATGCTTCTAAAATTGAATTTACTGATTTTTCAAAAAACGATTATGTTCCAAGACATTTTGATTTTGATTTTGATGCATTTAAAAAAATATTAGTAGATCAATTAAAAATAGATCAATTATTTGTAAATAAAATAAACTACAAATTTGATTATCATAATATTAGAGTAGATTCAGCAAATATTCACAACGTGATTTTACCAATTAAGGTTCTTGTACCTGCTGAAATTGAAAACAATAACAAAAAATTATTTACTGAACACAAAGTAGAATTTACATTAAAAGGAATTAAATTAAAAGCTAGTGATATTAAAAAATATCAAGAAGTAGATAAATTAAATCAAGAATTACAAAAACAAATTAATAGTGAAAATATTCAAGTAACTTTTGATGATACTAAAAAAGATGAATTTGTTGCATTACTAAAAAAATATAACATTAATGAATTATCAACTAAACAACTAAATAGCATAATAAAACTTAGTGGATTTGATTTAGATGCTTTAAAACAAAAATATCCAGGTCAAGGAATTAATATTTTTGTAAATGAAATTGATTTAACAAATAATCAAGAATTAAATAAAATTACTCTATCAATAAGAATTGCAAATGGATTATTTGAACAAGATAGAAAAACCAAAGAATTAACAGAAGAAAGTAAAACTAATGTTGGATTTACAATTCATAAAGAAATTGAACTAAATGAAGAGTGACAAAATGTATTTTTAGATCAAAAATTAAGCAATAATGTTTTATATTCAATAAAAAATAATAACATTTATAATGCTGATTTTATAAACTTAACTGCTAATGATTTTGTTTTTTATTCAAATAATAAAGATGCTGTTTATAAAATAGTTTCATACACACCAATAGATTTAAGAAATGGATTATTAAAATTCCAGGCTAAAATCAATGAAAAAACTTATGATTTTGATAAAAAAGTCGGAGTAGGAAACTACACAAACCCATTTGAAGATAACTTTGTAAAAGAAAATGTTAATGCATATAACTTTATAATAGATACTTTAACTCGTGAAGACTTAGCAAAAGTAAATGAATCAATTTACAATATCTTTGGTACACATATGTTATCAGGTGGATATGATTCAACTAGATCAGTTTATGCTGCAAAAACTTCTGTACCTAACTTTTTACACGTTGGAGAAGATTATTTAGCACCTTCATTTACACCAATAGTTGCTCCATATGATGGTGAAATTATTGGAATATTTAATAGAGAATATGATGCTTCAGAAAAAGCTGATGCATCATCAGTTGGAACAACTTTAATGATGAGAGTAAAAAAATCTACACTAAATTTAACTCCAGCAGAATTTGAAAAACACTTCCAAATAAAAGATGATAATCTAGATAGTTGAATGTATATTGGATTTATTCACTTAGATAGTAACAGAACTTTAAGTCAAGATATAGGAATAACGCCACTAAATTATACTTCAGGTAATAGAAAATATGTTGTTGCAGATAATATTGATCCAGCACATCCAAAAGTAGTTAAAAAAGGGCAAATTATTGGATTTTTAGGTAGTCCAGATACAAATGGTGGATGAATGCCACACGTTCACATTACTGTATATAACAACACAAACAAAACCTACAATGAAAATAATTTCTTTACAAATGTTTCTTCAACTCGTGAAAAGCGTGTTAATGGTTATAGTGTAGAAAAAAGAAGTAATCCTACAAGCATTCGTGTTGATGGAGTATTTGCTAAATCATTTGGTAAAAAACCAGTTGCTTATGAAGTAGATCCTATTACTGGTAAAAAAACAAAAACAGAAGCCGGAGAATTTACTTGAATTTCTAATCCAATGAGTGAACAAGAAACAAGAAATGGATTTGTAAATCCTAACGTTTTATTCAAAATAAGAGGTGATGAGTCATTTTCATTTGACCTTGAGGAATTATTTGAATTACAAAAATCTCAAAACGAAAATTAAATACAAAAAGTTAACATTTTTTCTAAGTGTTAATTTTTTTTTACTTTAAATAGTAATGAAAATAAAACTACAACAAGATATAAAAGATTGCGGAGTTGTTTGCATTCAAGCATTTTATAAATACTATTTTAAAAAATGAATAAATATAAATGACTTAAAAACTCAGGCTAATTATTCTCAAAATGGTTTAAATTTAATAGAAATGCAACAACTTGCATACAAAAATAATTTAGATATGAAAATACTAGAAGGAGATTTTCATAGCTTTTTGCAGCTAAAAATTACAAAACCATTAATTGTATTAGTAAATAACAATAATTTATTACATTACATAATTATTGTTAAAAAAGATCACAATAAATATGAAGTTTTAGATCCTGCAAAAGGAAAATATTTAATTAATGTACAAGAGTTAAAACAAAAATATTTAAACGTTATTTTAAGCATTGAAAAAGGTAACAGAACAACTTCATATAACTTTCAAAAGAACACTATTTTTTCAGTATTTAATAATTTAAAGTTAGTATTATTTTCAATAATATTGTCCATTGTAGTGTTTCTTTTAAATATTTTTAGTTCTTATCTTGCAAAACAAATTATTGATAATATTTTATCTCTAAAAAATGAAAATTTAATTACTACAATATTTATTGTTAGTTTTTGAGTAATTTTTTCAAGAATATTGATTAATTTTTCACTCTCGATGATAGAAAATAAAATTCAAATTAATTTAGTAAACAACATAACTGAAGTATTTATACAAAAATTACTCAATGCTAATTTAATTTCTTTAAATAAATTAGATAAATCTGACGTTTTAAATCGCTTTTTTTTAGTTAATGCAATTGCACAATATCAATCACAATTTTTATTGATAATTTTTAGTCAAAGCTTCGGATTTATAATATCTATTATTTTTTTATGATATTTCAATATTTATCTAACATTAATTGCTTTAATTTCATTAGTTATTATATTGTTAATTTCGCTTTCATTTAACTTTCTAAATAAACCGCAATATGAAAAACTAATAAAATTATCTGAAGAAAATATAAATAACTTTTTAAATTTAATTTTAAATTCTTTCCAAAACAAAAATCTATATAATAGTGCATATAATTTTCAATCTTTTGTAAAAACAAATAAAGAATACTTATTAAAATCTTATACTTATCACCAAAATACACTACGAAAAGACAAAATAGTTAATTTAATAATGCAAATTACACCTGTTTTAATTATGTTTATTGGAGTTAAAGTAATTTACGAGCAAAATATAAACTTAGGAATACTTATTATTTTTAGCACATTTTATAATTATTTATTAAACCCTATTTTAAGTTTTTCTTTAATTATTTCACAATATACAACTTACAAAATTAATTTAAATAAAATTAACTTTATTTTAAATTTAGATACAACTAATAATTTTCAACCGTTTTTACAATTTATAAAATGTAACAGCATAGAAATTAAAAACTTAGAATTTGGATACGTTCCAAGTGTTAAATTTTTAAAAATAAATAAACTTAATCTTATGCAACATTCAACTTTAGAATCACAAAATGGTACAGGCAAAACTACATTTTTAAAAATACTAGCAAAACACTACGACTATAAAGGTTCAATAAAAATTAATAATATAGAACTTAAAAATTTCAATAATGAAGAAATATACGAAAAAGTTTTATATCTAAATAAAAATATTTTATTTAGTGCAAAAAATATTTTTGAACAAATTACATTAAAAAATACTAGTTTAGAAAATCAATTTTATATTAATTTTAAAAAATATAATTTACAAAACATTCTTGATTACGTTAATTTAAAACTGGATACAACATTAGAAAATAATGCTACCAATTTAAGTAATGGACAGCAAGCAATAGTCAATATTTTCAGTATATTTGCAAACAATTATTCAATAATTTTATTAGATGAAGTATTTGAACATTTAGATGAAAAAATATTTAATAATCTCAAAATAATTCTTCAGAAACATTTAAAAAATACTTATACTTTAGAAGTTTCTCATTCAAAAAAATATATTTTTAATGAAAATGTTATTAGATTAAATGAAATTTAAATTTTCTAAGCTAGAGATTTTTATTTTAATCATAACAATATCTATTTTGCTTTCACTTATTTTGTTTTAATATTTTTTCAAAAGTCAAATTTTGAATACAAAAAAATAAAAATAATTGACAATAAACAACTTATTTTTGAAACTGATTTGAATCTAAATAGGTTCTTTAAAGTAAATGACATAATTACATTAAAAATTAATGAAAAAGAAATTTTAGCTAAATTATTGAGCGTTACAAAGACACAAAAAGGCTTTTTTGTATTTAAAATTAAATTTTTAAATTTTATGCATTTTTTTAAGTTTTTTGATGTTTATTTAAAAATTACAATTTTCTCTGAAATTATTAAATTTTTTGGCTAATTATTACATTATTTTTATATAATAAAATTTATGAATAGAATTTTATTTACAAATGATACAAATTATCGTTTTAGATACAAAAAAGACTACCAAAATATCTTAGACCTTGCAAAAGAAGAATTTAATTCTGAAAAAGATATTGATGTTGATATTTTAATTGTAAATAACGAACAAATTCAACTATATAATCAAGAATACAGAAACAAAAATTATCCAACAGATATTCTTTCATTTCCTTTTGATGATGACATGTCATTAAATTTTTTAGATAATAGACCACTAGGGCAAATAATTATTTCATATGAAAAAATAAAAGAGCATGCAAAAGAATATAACCATAGCATAAGAAGAGAATTTTGCTACATATTCTGCCATGGAATTGCTCATTTATTTGGCTTTGATCATTTAACACCTGAAGAAGAAGCAAATATGAATAAGCACGTGGATGCAATTATGGAAAAATTAAGCATAAGTCGTTAGGAGAAATATGAAAGTCTGTACAATAGCAATAATAGGAAGACCAAACACAGGAAAAAGTACGTTATTAAACAAATTAATTGATTATGATTTATCAATTATTACAAATGTACCACAAACTACAAGAGATCAAATTAAGGGTATTTACACTGATGATAACTATCAATTAGTGTTTATTGATACACCAGGAATACATAAAGCACAACATGTATTTAATGAAAAATTAAATCAAGCTAGTTATGATAGTTTAGAAGATGTAGATTTAGTACTATTTTTACAACCTGCCAATGAAGAAATTGGAAATGGTGATAAATTTATCATTAAAAAACTAGAAAATGTCAAACATAAATTTGCTATCATAAGCAAAATTGATTTAGCTACAAAAGAAGAAATTGATAACAAAGCTAGCGAATTATTAAAATATAAATTTGACACTGTAATGGGAGTAGGTTTTGGTTTTGATACAACTTATGAAGATATTTTAGAAGTTATTAAAAAAGAATATGCAGACAATCTAGAGGATTCTGAACCTTATTATGATCCCGAATATTTAACAGACTTACCAATGCGTTTTATCGCAAAAGAAACAATAAGAGAAACAGCATTTTTAAATTTAAAAGAAGAACTCCCTCATTCAATTGCTGTTGTTATAGATGAATTTACAGAACAAGAGGATGGAAGACCATATATTATAAGAGCAACGATTTTTGCTAAAAAAGAATCACAAAAAGGAATTATCATTGGCGCTAATGGAACAATGATAAAGAAAATATCTATGTTATCTAGAAAAAAACTAGAAAATCAATTTTCACATAAAATATTTTTAGAAATTAAAGTAAAAGTTAATAAAAATTGAGTAGATAAAGAAGACCAAATTAAAAAATTAGGATATTAACATGAAACTCATAAAGTTTAAAACTTTAAAAAAAATACTTCTTTTTACATTTTTAACCTTATTAACAGCAAGCATTACTACTGCTGTTATTTTTAAAATTAAAACACCTTATTTAGTTAGTATATACAATTATGAATCATATTTATCAAAACCACTTATTGCAAAAATAAACAAAAAATACTCATATCGTGTGTTTAATGATATAAATGTGTTTACAAAGGATATAGAACAAGGAAAAACTGTTGGCGGTGTTGGAAGTGATTTTCAAATTGCTAATTTAGTATTAGAAGGCAAAATTAAAAAGATAAACTGAAATATTCTAATAAATAATTTATCAAATAATAGAGAAGAAAAAAAACAACAAATACAAAATATTTTTACTGATATAACAAATTCACACATTGAAAAATATGAAAATTGAATTATTAATAAAATAATTGAAATTAACCCTGAAAATACTAAAAATAGAGATTCTTTTAATCATGTAATTAAACCTTATTTATATTACAAAAACGAAAATATAAGCAATAGAAATTCAAGAGAAAATATCTTAGGATTTGAAGTCGATTCTGAAGAGGGAATTGATAATTTTTATGAATTTTTAATACCTTACTTTATTCAAGACAAAGTTGTTGCTTACAACATAAATAAAAATTCAAGACCACATGTAACAACCTTAAATTCAAAAAAAGATTTTAATTCTAGAACATGAAAAAATATTTACGAAACTCTTTATAATTCAGGTTATCGCAAATTTGGATGAACTAATGTTTATTATGACAATTTAATGTTAGGACAGTATTTTGCATCAGAAGAAAATAAACACAATTATTTAACTGAAAATGGACTTGAAAATATTAATTTAAATAACATCGATAACATAATTGAATATTTTAAAGATTTTGTATTTTCTACTACTAAACACTCAATTTTAGAAACAAAATACAACAAATTAGCAACAAATGGACTTGAACTTGTAAATGATTTAATTGATCCAGGTAAAGAAAAATTAGATGCAGCATTAATGTATAATGGTGACGTTTTGGATAGTTATTATTCAAATGATAATTTTAGTATGTTAGAAGACGGAAAAAATGTAGACTATATAAGACCACAAAATAACATGATTTTATTAGATGCATGAATAATTTCTAAATCTGTAAGTGATAGTGACTCAGATGCAATGCTAAAATATTTAAAAGAAGTTGTTTTTGACACAATTGATTACTCATATAATGAATTAATTACAGTTTATTACAACAATGTATTAAGTAATTTTGATAATAAAGAATCATTAAGAGATAAATTATTTACAAATGATAAACCAAAAACAATTTCTGAACTAGATACTGAATTTTTTACTCAAAATTTCGAAAAATTCAAAGATTTTGATTTCAGTAATATGTTATCTAATTTTGATAATGTAAACTATACACCAACAATAAAAAATGAATTTAACTTTTTTAAAAATTACTATTTTTTAGATGAAAATAAGGAAGTAGATATAAAAGCTCAAAATATATACAACATAAATATTGATGAAGATATTTATTATTCATTTTATGTTCCTTTAGACAAAGAAGTTAAGTCAACTGTTGTAAAAAAATACTTTGAAAAAACACACTCATAATTTATTTATAAATTTTCAATTTATAACCCTTAAAAACATAAAACTATGCTAAAATTTTTATAATATGTTAAAGAGGCAAAAACTTAAATTAAATGTAAATAATACTATGTGACTTTTTTTTGTCAATATTTTTACTTTGACTTTTTGCACTCTTAAATGATTAAATACTGAATACACTCAGTATATTTATAATTCTGCCCTCGTTATTTAGAAATTAAGTCATTTAATGATGATTTAATTTCACTTTTGTATTAAAAAAATATATTAAGGAAGTACAATGGAAATAAATAACAAAACTCATGAAAAAAATAAAAAAATATATCCTATCATTGAACTTGTTGATGTAGTTAAAGAATTTGAAAACAAAACTGTTTTAGATCATATTAATTTAAGTATTAATCGTGGTGAATTTATTACATTATTAGGTCCAAGTGGTAGCGGTAAAACTACAATTTTAAGAATAATTGGTGGTTTTGAATGAACCACACGTGGTGAAGTTAAATATAATGGAAAAGATATAAAAGATCTTTCTCCACACAAAAGAGATGTGTCTACAATTTTTCAAGACTATGCACTTTTTCCACATTTAAATGTTGAAAACAATATTAAATACGGTTTAAGACTAAAAAGAAAACCGAGAGAAAATGTAAATACATCATATTTTAACACTTTACAAAAAAAACAAAAAGATTGAAAAAAAATAGCTGAATCTAAAATGAAAAATTTAGATAAAACTATGACTCAATATGAAAAAGAATTAGAAAATACTAAATTATCAACAAAAAAACAAGCAAAAATTCAAAAATGAATTGACGACAGCGATTTTCAATATTCATATTGAGAAAACTATGTCGACCTTAAAACAGAAGATTATGAAAAAAAACATTTAACGAGAAAAATTACAAATGCTGAAATGGATAAAGAAGTTGAAGAAATAATTAAACTTGTGGGTCTAGAAGGAAATGCAAAAAAACAAATTTCAAACCTAAGTGGAGGAATGAAACAAAGGGTTGCACTTGCAAGAAGTTTAGTTATAAGCCCTAAAATTCTTTTACTTGATGAACCTTTAAGTGCATTAGACGCTAAAATACGTGAAAAAATGCAAATTCTTTTAAGAAATTTACAAAAAAAATTAAATTTAACATTTATTTTTGTAACTCATGATCGTGATGAAGCCTTACAATTAAGTGATAGAATTGCAGTTATACGAGATGGTCAAGTTGAACAATTTACAACACCTCATCAATTATATGATTATCCAAAAAATAAATGAGTTGCTAACTTTATAGGTGATGGTAACTTCTTTGATGCTGTTTTTGTTAAAAAAAACAAAGTAAAATTCATGGACAAAGTGTTTGACACAATTCATACAGAATTTAAAGAAAATGAAAATGTTGATGTTTTAATTAGACCCGAAGATATTTTGATTTCTAAGTTAGACAAAAATTCTAAACTAGAAGGAATAGTTAAAAAAACTGTTTATAAGGGAAGTTACTACTACATAGACGTTGAAGTAAATAATAAAATTATTTACGTTGAAACCATAAATAAATTCTCAGAAGAACAAAAAGTATATCTTTCATGAGATGATGATGCAATTCATATAATGGCAAAAGACACAAAAGAATGAGATAAAGAACTTATATAATGTTAGAGAAAATCAAAAATAAACTAGGTTTAAATTTAAGATTATCTTTGATTTTACCTTATGTTATTTTCAGTGGTTTATTTATAATTTTGCCATTAATATTAGTAATTATTAAAGCTTTTACTCCTTTAAACAATTCTTTTAATAACTGAGAAATAGCTTCTTCAAAAACTACTTGAATTATTATGTGAAGAAGTATTTGAACTGGTTTTGTTGGTGGTTTTTTGTGTGTATTAATTGGGTTTCCATATGCATATATAATCGCAACATCCAAATCTAATGTAACTAAAAATATTGGATTAAGTTTAATTTTAAGTCCTTTATTAATTTTTACAATTTCAAAAGCATTATCAATAAGAGGGTTATTTTCAGTAATTTTTGATGAAAATTCACTAAATAATGAAGCTTTTTTAATATTGGGAATTATTTACTTATATATTCCTTTTGTCATTATGCCTCTTTATCAAGTTTTAAAAAATATGCCTTCTAACATAATAGAAGCTTCACAGGATCTTGGGTATGGAAAAATTAAAACTATGTTAAAAGTAGTTATTCCATACACCCTAAAAGCAATATTAGGTGGATTTAGTTTAGTATTTTTAATTACAGCTACATCTATTATTTTAAGTGATAGATTATTACCAAATGGTTCACAAAATCAATTAATTGGTAATTTAATTAATAATTTTGCAAATGCTTCAAATCCTTTTGATTTAGCAAATGCTTCAACTCTTGTTTTAATTACTTTATTGGTACTTATGTCTATATATGGAATTATTTATTTAATACCAGTGTTATTAAATAAATATCGTTATAAAGGGGGTAACAATGAATAAGATTACTACTTATATAAAAAAATCATATATAGGAATAATTATTTTAATTTTTTACATTCCTTTGATTTTTGGAGCAATTTACTCATTTAATTCACCCAGTGATAAAGGGATTTTTAGTGTAACAACATGAAATAAATTTACCTTTGCAGCTTATACTGAATTATTTTCAAAAAGTCATTTTTCAGCTTTTATAAATTCATTTTTAATTGCAGTATTTACTTCAATTATTGTCATAATATTAGCTTTATTAACTGTTTTTGGGCTTTGAAGACAAAAAAATAAACGTTCAAGACAATATGTTCAATCATCATCAAACATACCAATGATTAATAGTGATGTTGTCACCGCTCTTACCCTTGCAATTGTTTTGACCTCATTTTTTGGAGTTTTAAAAGCTACAAATGAAGGATTTATTAGAGTTATAGTTTCTCATGTGGTAATTATTTTACCTTATGCTATTATGATTATGTTACCTAAATCAGATAAATTTTCAAAAAATATTTTTGAAGCTTCAGAAGATTTAGGATATTCAAAAATAAAAACCTGATTTAAAACTTATTTTGTTTACATGCTAGGTAGTATAGGATTTGTTTTTGTAATCAGTATGGTTTTAAGTTTTGATGACTTTATCATCACAAGAATAGTTTCAAACACTGAAACACTAGGAACTCAACTTTATGAAGGACAATTCCAAGCATGAAGTCTAGCACTTGGTTCTATTTCACTTTTAATAGTTATAGCAGCAAATATTTTTTATATTTTAACCAAAACTCACTTTTTAAAAGCAACACAAGAAAAATTTAAAAAAGTTATAAATAGAAATAGGAAAATTGAAAATGTTAAAAAGTAAAGTTAAAAAAATAATAACTTTATTTTCTGGAATTATTTTAGGTCTTATTTCAGTTATTTCTGTTGCTTTTGCTATAACAATAAAATTAGATACAGGATACAAACCAAGTATTTATAATTATGGTTCATATTTAGAACCTTCTATTATTAAAGAATTTAAATCAAAATATAATTACAAAGTTTTTAATGACATAAATGAATTTACAACTGCTTTAAATAATGAAAAAGCAATAGCTGGAGTGGGAAGTGATTTTCAAGCAGCTCAATTAATTATTGATGATAAAATCAAAAAAATCGATTTTAAATTACTATTTAACATTGAAAATAATATTTTAAATGGATTAAAAAATATATTTCGTAAAGAAATTATTGATCACTTAATTGTTTATGACAACTACATTTTAAGTTTGATAAAAATTAATTATCCTCAAAAATTATTAACAGAAAATACATATGATGTTGATGGTGATAAAAAAGAAGACCATTTTTGAGAATACGTAGTTCCTTATTATTCACAAGACAAAGTTATTGCTTACAATGTAAACAATAAATTCCGTCCACACATAAAATTAACAGAAGAAGAAAAAGAAAACGGGATTGAATTCAAAGACAAATCATGATTTGGAATTATGAAAACTTTAAAAGAACATGGATATACAAATTTTGGTTGAAATAATGCATATTATGATAATTTAATGATTGGTGCATTTTATGAGAACTACAAAAATCCAGGAACATGAATTGATGAAAAAACAAAAAAATTAAAGCAATTTGATTTTACAAATTATACTAATGCAATTGATGGATTTAATAACTTTATAAAAGACACTACAACATTTGATATTCGCGATACAAAACACAACTTTTTAATAGGTGATGGTTTAGAACTTTTAAATACTTTAATAGAGCCAAAATTAAATAAGGCAGATGCAGCTATTTTATATAATGGTGATGCAATTGATGCTTATTATTCAAGTGATAATTTCAGTGATACTGATGATGGTGATATTAAATTTATTCGTCCAAGAAACAATTACTTATTAGTCGATGTATGAATTCAAGCAAAATCTTTAACTACGCAACAATCAAATGATTTTATTTTAGAACTTAAAAATAAACTCTATAATGAACTTGATGCAAATGAATCGACTAAAAAAATTGAACAACAATATGAATTATCATATTTAAAAACTTTAAAATCATTAGTAAATGAATCAGAACAAGAATTAGAAGAAAATTCTATTGCTAAAAAAATTTATGATATTTTAAATCAAAACAAAATTGATAAAAATCTAGACAAAGATATTATTCAAGAAATTTTAGATCTTCATTTAGAAAATGAAGATGCTTGAGCAGATGAATTTGCAAATGCTTTTGGTGAAGTTGAATATACAGAAATTATCAATTTTGATTACGTAAATTACACCCCAACGTTAAAAGCTACATATAATTTTATTAAAAAATGATACTTTGGAACAGATGAAGTAGCAATACAATTATACGATCAACCAGATCAATCTGAAGATTATAATGTATATATTTATCAAATAATTGATACTCAATTAAGAACAGCAATTAGTACATATAATTATAAAAGTATTAAGAGTTAAAAAATCAGGTAATCCCTGATTTTTTAACTCTTATTTTTTAAAACAATAATTGATGATTGTTGTGAATTATTATATTTTCAATAATATCCTTCTTTATCTAATATATCAGCAACTAATAATTTTAAACTTCCAGTACCATTACCTGTGATTATTTCTAAACTGCGTGTATAATCATCATTATTAAATTCAAAAAGTGCATTTAAAACCGCTGCAGTTGCTTTTTGTACAGTATATCCATGTAAATCTATTACTCTCACATTCACTCCTTAACTTTCTTTTTGACAATTTGGACAATAATATGTTCCACGACCATTGACTTTTATTTTCTTTATGATTGTATCACAGTTTAAACATGGCTTATTTACTCTTGTATGTACTTTAAGAAAGTTTTGAAACTGTCCTTCTTGTTTATTTAAAGACTCATAACTATTTATAGTAGAACCACCCAATTCAAAACTTTTATCCATTATTAAGGTTGCATTTTGTAAAATTTCTTTTAATTTTGATTTAGAAATGTTTAATGAAGGTTTTGCAGGAAAAACTTTTGAAGCAAATAATGTTTCATCAGCATAAATATTTCCAATTCCTGACACTAGTTCTTGATTTAATATTAAAGTTTTTATTGCAACGCTTGATTTAGAAGTTTTTAAATATAATTTATCTAAATTAACTTTATCAGGTGTTGGAGCTAATTTATTTAATGGTTTTGTTTCTAGATAGTTCGCATTAGTTCTTAAATGAACAGTTCCAAACATTCTTGAATCTAAATATTGAAGTTGTGAATCATCATTAAAATAATAAACTAATCTAGTGTGTTTGTGTTTTTTAGCTTCAGTTTCAAAAAAATGATATTTTCCTTCCATTCTTAAATGGGTAACTAAAATTTTATTATTAGATAATTGAATAATGATATGTTTTGCAATATTAAAGATATCTAAAATAGTTTCATTTTGAACAAAACTACTAAATTCATCAACTGTTGCTTCTTTTATTAATTTAGGTTGTAAAACTTCAACTTTATCAATAGTTTTATTTAAAATTCTTGATTTTAAAGCTTTTGTTACAACTTTTACTTCTGGTAATTCTGGCATATATAATATTTTAAACTATTATTAATTTTTAAATACTATAATTTTATAATATGAATAATAAATTTAAAGACGTATTTATTTGCACAACAGATACAGTTATGGGTATTGGTGTAAAAATGAAAGATAATAATATTAATCTTTTATATGAACTTAAACAAAGAAATTTAGATAAAAAAATAATCATTTTGGTTTCATCAATTAAACAAGTTGAACAAATTACAAATTTAAATCAAAATGCTTTAGATTATATTCAAAAATACTGACCTGGAGCTGTAACTTTAATAATAAATGATATTGGTTTTAGAATGCCAAATCAAGATAAACTTCTTGGGTTTTTAGAACAAAATGGACCTTGTTACGTCACAAGTTGCAATAAAAGTGGATTTCCTGTTGCTAAAAATATTGAAGAAGCCAAAATATTATTTCCAGAGGTAACAAATTTTTATAAATTTGGTGAAATGTCACAAAAACCTTCTTTAATAATTGATGTAGACACTCAAAAAATATTACGTTCATAATTTCAAAATATATTGTAAAATTTATGTATGGAAACAAAGAAAAATAATCAAATTATAGCATTTGCTAGTGACCATGCTGGTTTTGAACTTAAAGATAAATTATCTAAAAAACTAATATCTGAAGGTTATCAAATAGTTGACCTTGGTCCAGAATCAGGTTCCACTAGCGTAAGCTATGCTGAATATGGATTTAAACTAGCACATTACCTAAAAAAACACCCTGAAGCAAAAGGAATTGGTGTTTGTGGAACAGGTTTAGGAATAAGTTATGCACTGAATCGTTTTAGCTTTATAAGAGCGGCCAGAGTATCTAGTTTAGAAGATGCTAAATTAGCAAAACTTCATAATGATGCTAATGTTTTAGCATTTGGTGGAAGACAAGTTTCACTTGAAAATGCTTTTGAAATGTTTAAAACATGAGATTCAACAGATTTCGAGGGTGGAAGACATATTCAAAGAATAGAAACACTAACAGAAGAAGGATCTAGTGAATAAAAAACAAGCAATTTTTAAAGCTTGTTTTTTATTCAACTTTTTGAGTATTAAATTTTCCTTTTACATTTAAAACTGGTATAACATTTATTCATGCTTTTGGATCTACTTTATGAATTTCACGAAGTATTTCATTTTGTTCTAAAAATAAAGCGATTGTTTCTATTCTAGAATTTTCTTGTTGAGTAAATCCTGAAGTTTGTTTTATTATGCTATATGCATGTCAATAATTTATATTTTTAAAGTGTATACATATATCATTAATTTTTGAACTATAAATTTCGATTTTTACTTTTTTATATTTTGGGTAAATAAAGTTAATTATTAGGTTATAGAAACCGATATAAAATACTGTTGAAATACATCTTACTAAATAAACACTGCCATCTCATGGGTGATCTAAAACATTACCAGTATATTCCAAAATACCTATTACAACAATACTAAACGCAGCAAAACAACATGCTATTCTAAAACTAACTTTACCTACTGACATTTTTTTAACTCTTGAGATGTAATAAATAAAGATATCGCTTCCTGCCGTTGATCCTCAATGTTTTCAAGCTATAGCAGCTGCTAACCCACCTAATACACTACCACCTAATGTATAAATTATTACTGGTCATGTTTCAACATTCATATTTAAATGTGGATTTAAATTTCTAAAATATGTTCAACCATGAGTACCGGCTTTTAGAACAACTTGTTGAGTTGATTCATTGATAACATCTTTTTGTAATGTTCAATTTTGTCATTGACCAACTATATTAGATCCAATCGGTTGTCCTAATTCATTTACTAGACTTGATCCTGTAAAGTTTCCATTTGGATATACAGTTCAAGAAATTTTTGTACCATCTAAATCATATGATGTGTAATAAATACTAAAATCGTGTTGTAATCAATCTCTAATTACATACGGTTTATTAGGATCAAAACCATAGAAAAAGAATTCACTTACTATTTGAAATACTAATCAATAAAGAGTTAAAATCATAAATAATCTTGAATTCTTCTTTCAAAAAATAATAATAAAGGGAAGGTTAATTAATAAATAAAAAATTGCAAAATATTGTCTAAGTGACTCAAATGTATAAGTTATTACTTGAATAAGTGCACTTGTACCACTAGCAACTGTTCCAGCTTTTGCTAAGAAAGTGGCAATTCCTAAGTTAAATAAAAAAGCACTTATGAACATTCAAAGTAATTTTTTAGGAAATTTTTTTCAAGTATTTAAAATTGTTAAATTGTGACTATTTATATGAAATGGATCAATATCATCTGTTGTTGTTTCAACATCTTTTTCTTTAAAAATATTTTTCATGTTATGCCTTAAATTTTGTTTATTTATTATATCAAAAAATAGTTTTTTTAATCAATATATGAAGTATCAAATTCACCAACCACTTCGTGAATTGGTAATATACTAATCCATGCGTTTGCATCAACGTGTTTTATCTGACCAATTACTCAGTCTTTTTCTAAAAATAATGTTATAGTTTCTATTCTTCCAAAATCTTTGTGACTATAACCACTAACCCCATAATATATATTATGTGAATGGTTATATTTAATTAGTTTTAAGTGTTCAGTAATTTTTTCGATTTTATTTGAATATATTTCAATTTTTACTTTTTTATATTTAGGATACATTAAATCAATTACAAAAGAATATACCCCAATATAGATAACTGTACAAATAATCCTTACTATTAAACGTGTTAGAGGATTTTTTTCAGCATCTCAAGTGGCTTTTCAAGGCCTCGAAGGTATTAAATCATAGACTTCTAGAGTACCTAAAACTAAAATACTAAAAGCCGCAAATGACATGGCAACTATAAATGCAATTTTACCAATTGACATTTTTTTAACCCTAGAAACATAATAAACAATAACATTGCTACCAGCTACACAGCCACCAGCTCGTCATGCTATAGCAGCTGCTATGCCATCTAAAACTCCACCTATTATACAATACACAATAATAGGTCAAGTTTGTCCATCATAAAATCCTTCACTTGAAGGTTCTAAATTAAAAGCATTTCAATACTTATGACCATTTGGACTATATAAGGTAATTGTTTCTGTTAAAAATTTATCAATAAATTGAATTTGTCCTAGTATTAATTGACTAACCACCTGAAAAAATAGCCAATAACAGGTTAAAACCATAAATAATCGAGGATTTTTTTTTCAAAATACAAAAATAATTGGTAAATTAATTAATACATAAAAATATCCAAAATATTTATCTCAATCCATTGTAAATGTAATTATCTGAGTAAGAGAACTTGTTCCTGTTGCAACAACGGCTGCCTTTGATAAAAAAGTGGCAACTCCAATATTAAATAAAATAGCACTAATAAAAATAAGAAGTAATTTTTTAGGTAATTTTGCCCAGATATTTAAAAAATTAATGTTATGGGGATTATAAACTTTATTTCATTCTTGCTGGTTTATCTTATTTTTCATTAATTTATCTCCTTTTTTTATTGTTTATTTTATTCTCTGTCATCATCAATAAACTTGTTTAAATTACCCATAAAACCTAATTTTACTGTTCCAATAGCACCATTTCTATTTTTTGCAACAATGACACTTGTGCTAGAAATTCCCACGGATAAATCATCAAAATCTTTTGAGTCATTTTCATCAGAATTTGTTTTTCCTTCAACTGGCTTTCTTTTATAATATTCTGGCCTATATAGAAAAATTACACTATCAGCATCTTGTTCTATTGTTCCGCTTTCACGTAAATCAGAAAGTATAGGTTGTTTATCTTCACGACTTTCTACTTTTCTAGATAATTGACTTAAGGCAATAACAGGACAACCTAATTCTTTTGCTAATTGTTTTAAACTTCTTGATATTTTTGAAACTTCAAGTTGTCTATTATCACCTGAATTTTTTGTGTCATTAATTAGTTGAAGATAATCTACAATTAATAAATCAATAGTTTTTGTTTGCTTAAATCTCCTACAAACTGAAACTAATTCATTGATATTTAAAGAACTTTGATCATTTAAAAATAGTGGCCATTGCTTCATTTTTTCAAAAGTTTCCTCTAAAGCATATCATTGTTCTTCATTTATATTTCCTTTTTTTAGATTGCTTAATGGTGTATAACTTTCAAATCCTATAACTCTTTCAACTAATTGAACATTTGTCATTTCTAAACTAAAAAATAAAACACTTTTTTTCTGTTTTGCAACATTTGCAGCAATATTTAATGCAAAAGCTGTTTTTCCCATAGAAGGTCTAGCTGCTAAAATAACTAAATCTCCAGGATTAAATCCTAAGGTTAAATCATCTAATTTTTTAAACCCAAATTTTAAACCGGTACTCAATTCATTTTTACTTCTTTTTAATAAAAGTGATTTATTCTCTTTAAGAACATTATCAATTGTTTCGTAATGAGATTTAGATGATGAAATATCCATGTTAATTAAATCGATTTGTAGATTATTGATAATGTTATCAATATTTTCTTTTTTCATAAGTCGATCAATTGATTGTTCAATTAATAAGTTAAGTTGTATTTTTTTGGAATAAGGTATTAAAACATTTATATAATCTTGTGCTTTATCTTTATATCCAATGTTTTCTACTAAAAAATCTAAATAGTCATTTTTCTTGTAGTTATCAATTCCTAAATTTTGGTCCAATATGTTATTTGTTATTAAATAGTTATAAAGATTTTTAAAATCATAATCTGGATATTCTTCAGATAAATTCACAATTGACTGATAAAGTATTTTATTTGCTTTATAGTAAAATAAATTTTCTGTTAAAGAATCGGCAACTTCTTTATAAATTTTAGAGTTAGTAATTAAAAGTCCCATAAGTGGGATTTCATTATCTAAAATATTTTGCTTATCATCCTGACTTAAAAATTTCTCCATTGCCTATTTCTCCATATTTTATTTAGATTCGTGTATTCTTACTTTTAAAAATGCTGTTACACTAGGATGTAAAATCACAGGTATACCGTGAATTCCTAATGTAGTAATTGATACCTTATCGATTGAATGATTAGGTAATTTAATGTTGTGTTTTGTTAATAGTTCTTTTGTAATTGCTTTAGATGTTATTGAACCATGAACAATATTAATTCCATTTTTTTCTGTGTGAACTTTAAGTTCGAAATTTAATTCAATTTTTTCTATTTCTGCTTTTAAAGCTTCTGCTTCTGCAATTCTTTGTGCTTCGTTTTCTGCTAATGAGTCAAGAATTTTTTTTCTATTAGCTAAGGTTGAAGAATTAACAGGTTGTGCTATACCATTTCTAATTAAATAGTTTTTTGCAAACCCATCATTTACTTCTATAATTTCATTTTTTTTATTTTTCTTAAAATCTTTAATTAATATTACTTTCATCTTTTATACTCACAATCGCTTGAATAAGATTATCAACAAATACCTCTAATGATTCGGTATCTGAAACTGACGCCGCTGCTCCAAAATGTCCACCACCATTCATAGCTTCAGCAATTATTTGAACATTTGTATTTATTCCTCTTGCGGACATTTTATATTTATTAGATCCAGGAATTTTTGCTATAACAAATGCTGCTTTTCTTCCTTGTATTCTTAAAATTTCTTCTGCGGCTATTGCAATTATGTCACTATCTACTTCTTTATCGTATGCAGCAATAAAATAATCTTGTTTAACTTCTTGAAGATTTTCTAAGATTTTTGACACAGTTTGGTGAACTTCTTTAGTCATTTTTAATGTTTCTATACTTGTAGAACTACTTGCTCCTCATTCTTCTAATAAACTTACTGCATTAAAAGTTTTTGAAGAAGAAGTTTTTTGGAATCTATTTGTATCCATATAAATACCATCTAATAACATTTGTGCTGACTGAAGAGTTATATATTGATTATTTTGACTAAATACCAATATTTCAGTGACTATTTCTGATGCACTAGATGCTGTTGTGTCAATATATAAATTTTGTTTTAGTACAAACTCAGGTAATTTAGAAATTCTGTGATGGTCTAAAACAAAAACATTTTCTGGGTTTATATTTTTAAATGCATTAGGATTTTCAATTCTGTTTATATCTGCTGTATCAACAATAATAACCATCGTTGATTCATCATTTAATTTTGTTGCTTGCTTTGGACTTATAAATAAACTATTGTCATTTTTTAAATATTTATCTTTTTGTTTTTTACATGTTGCATCAAAAGTTGTGTTTTGAATATAAGCTTTTTTATTTTTTGCTCTAACTATGGTTGCTAATGCATAAGCAGAACCTAATGCATCTAAATCAGCTTCTTTATGTCCATAAATTATTACTTTGCTAATATCCTGAGAATTTAATTTTTCTTTAAGTGCTTTTGCAATAAAAGAAATCTTTGTTCTTGAACTATTTAAAGCAATTTCTGATTTTGAACCAAAGTATAATGGTTTTTGATTTTTTAAAATAACAGTAACTTGATCACCACCTCTAGATTGAGATTGAGAAAGAGCATCTTTAGTTGTTTCTGTTAATTCATCTAATTTTTCCATTCCAGATGCAAATCCTACTGAAAGGGGAATTCTAAATGTTTTACCATTAATATCTTCTGAGTTTATCGTTGTAAAAAACCTGAAATTATTAGCAATAAAATTTTGCAATGTTTGTTTTGTTGTTATTAAAAAAAATCTATTGTTTATAAAACGTCTATAAACAAAATCATATGTTTTTGATAAATCATCTAATACTTTTACAACTGAATTATAAATTTTAAATATTTCTTCTTCAGAATATATTGATTGATATAAATCCATTGAGTCAATATCAATTTCACCAAAAACAGTTTTTTCTGATTCATATAATGTTGTTATATTTTGTAATGACGTTACATCTCGGACCATTAAAATATTTTTTTCTGGTAAAAAATTAATTTCATAGAAAAAATCATTGTATTTTGTGGTTGTTTTAAAATTTTTCTTAGATAAAGTTTCAACATTGAAGACAGTATCTAAATTTTTACCTATGATTTTATTTCCGAATCTTTCTTTTATGAAGTGAGAAACTCAAATAATTTTTAATCTTTCATTAAATACAAAAATTCCAACACCTTCTTTTGCTATTTCTTGTTCAATATATTGATTTAAAGTACTTTTAACAATAACATTATTTTTATAATTTTGATACGTTAAAAAACCAAGAATTATCATAGCAATAAAAGAAAAACCAACCAAAACACTTAAACTTACTATTCCTAATAAAGGGAAATTTTTGAAAATATTGCTAATTACAAAAATTAAAATAAAAGAAACAATAAGAAGTATTATTGTTGTTATTCATAAATAAATATATTTAAAACGGAATTTTATTTTATTTTTCATACTTAAATTATACCTTATAAGGTATAAAAGCAAATAACAAGCAATATAAATTCAATAAATTAAATTTCATAATAAGATTTTAATTGATCTAAATTTTTTCTTGTTTTAGAACTAACATAAAAAACATTTAAAAAAGGGAAATAATTTTGTATATCTTTTTTTGTTTTATTTAATTCTTTTTGGTTGCTTTTATCTATTTTTGTAACAATTAAATTAACTTGATGGTTTAAATTTAAACACATTTCAATCATTTCCATATCGATAGAAGTTAGTGAAATTCTTGAGTCTATTAAAATGTTAATAGAATATATATATTCTCTATCTTGTAAATAATTTCCAATCATGTTTGAAATACTTTTTTGTTCAGTCTGGGACATTTTTGCATAACCATAACCAGGTAAATCTACAATTATTTTGTCTGTATTAGTTGAAAAATAATTAATTAATTTTGTTCTTCCTGGAGTTGATGAAACTTTTGCTATTTTACTTTGTGCCAACGAATTTAACAGTGAACTTTTTCCAACGTTACTTCTTCCTCAAAATAAAATTTCTTTATTTGTGGAATTTAATCAAGAATCTTTTTTATTAGCTGATTTAATAAATTTTCACATATTAATTTAAAAAAGAGCCCTACAAGGACTCAATTTTTAATTATTTAACTCTACCACTACCTATAAAAGGAAGTATTGCTACTATTCTTGATCTTTTAACTGCTGTAGCTAATGTTCTTTGGTGACGTGAACAGCATCCTGTAATACGTGATGAAAGGATTTTTCCATGTTGGTTAATGTAGTTTTGTAATAATTCTTGGTCTTTGTAATCAATATATTCTTGGTTATTTATACAAAATTGACATGGACGACGACGTACAAAAAGTTTTTTATTTATTTTTCTTGCCATATTTTTCTCCTAATTAATTGTTAATTTCTTTATCTAATTCATCTGCAAATGCTTCTCATTCTTTATTTACAACGGGATTTATATTTGCATTTGTATCGTAAGAAGATTGATTATTACTGAATGAATAATTGTTTTGTGACGCTTGTTTTTGTTCAAGTTGATTAATATCCAATGTATCACCATTTTGTTCTTGGCGTCTCATTTGAGCCATTTTTTTAGTTTCAAGAGCTTCAACATTATCAACATTTATAGTGTAAAAAGTATTAATTTCACCATTTCTAGTCATTTTTGATGTTTGTAAAGAACCTTCTATTAAAACTAATGAACCCTTATCTAAAAACTTATTGATAAATTCAGCATTTTGCGCTCATGCAACGCATGGAAGAAAATCTGTTATAGGTTCTGAATTAGATGAGAATTGTCTTCTTGAAACAGCGACAGTAAAACGTGTATAAGGTGTGTTAGAACCAGTTACACCAGTAAATGGTGTCTGTGATATTCTACCGGTAATAATAATTTTATTCATTCTATCTCCTTAGATTTTATTATTCTTCTGTTTTAGGTGATTTAGCAAAATCTTTTTTTGTAGATCTTTCAAATTTTCTTACAGGTTTTTGTGCTTTATCATCGTTTGAGTTTGTTTGATCAAATTTTCTAACAAATGGTTTTTTGTCATTTGAACGTGGTACGAATTTTGGTCTTCTTGCTTTTGAAGTTTTTGGTTTTCTTTGTAGAGGTTTTTCTGTATCTAAATTAATTACTAATGTTCTTAAAATTGATTTATTTAAAACTTCTCTACGGTTGAATTCTTTAATTTCTTCAGCAGAAGCTTCAACATTTAAAACAAAATATTGAGCTGTGTTTACTTTTTTAATTGGATATGCTAATTGTGTTCTTTCTAATTTTGTTAATTCTTTTTTAGATTTAAAAATTTCATTAACAAATTTTTCAACTTCTTCTTGTGAAGCTGTTGAGTGAACTAATAACATAATTTCATATTTGTTCATTTGTTCTCCTTTTGGACTTTTGGGCCTTTTTGGCCAAGGAGTGCCTTCCCTATTTGATATTTAAAAATATAGTTACTTGAAAATAACTTATATTATTATAATATAATTTTTGAAATTTAAGTTATGTTAATAAAAAAAAATGCCGATTGGCATTTTTAATTATTTTGTTGTTAATTCTTTTGCATCTGTAGCAATCATTAATTCTTCATTTGTTCTAATTACAAATACCGGAATTTCACTATCATCTGAACTAATTAAAGATCATTTATCAAATTTTTCAGTATTTTTTTCTGATAATTTTACATTATATGAGTGAATTCTATTAATAATGTTTTGTCTAGTTAATGGATCGTTTTCTCCAATACCAGCTGTAAATACAATAGCATCTGGTTTTTTAGCAATTTTATTTAAATATAAAGCTAAGTAGTCAGCTGATTTTTGTGCAAATAAATCAAGTGCAAAACGTGCATTTTCGTTTGTTAATTGAACTTTTTCTAAGTCACGCATATCGCTTGAAATTCCACTAACTCCTAATAATCCTGATTTTTTGTTTAAAATATCAGTTGCTTCTTGAGCATCAATGTTTAATTCTTTAGATAAATATAAAACTATTGAAGGATCAACATCACCACTTCTTGTTCCCATCATAACTCCTGAAAGTGGAGTAAATCCCATGGTGGTATCAATAGATTGTGAATCTTGAATAGCACATAATGATGAACCATTTCCTAAGTGTAGGTTAACAAAATTAACTTTTTCTTTGTTTAGAATTTCTTGTAATTTTAATGTTACAAATTTGTGACTTACACCGTGGAAACCGTATTTTCTAATTGAGTATTCTTCAGCTAAATCTTTGTCAATTGCGTATGAATAATTGATTTTAGGAATTGTAGCGTGGAATCCTGTGTCAACCGTCATTGTTAGTTCTGCATTTGGTAATAATTTTTGAAATGCTTTAATAGATTGTATAGCTCCTGGATTGTGCAGAGGTGCTAATTTTGTATTTCTGTGGATTTCAAATAACACTTCGTCAGTTATGATTGCTGATTTCATTAAATCAGGTCCAGCATTTACAACTCTAAACCCTACAACTTTAATATCATCAATTGATTCAACAACACTGTTTTCACTTCATTGTTGTAAAATTTCTCTAACGGCTTCTTCGTGATCTCTTAAACCAACTTTTTTTTCAAAAACTTGACCAGCAAATTTACAAACTAAATTTCCGTCAACATTGATTCTTTCAGCTAGACCTGATGCTAGTAGATCAAGGTTTTCTTCATTAAATAATGATCATTTAATTGATGATGAACCCGCATTTATAACTAATATTTTATTTATCATTTTTTCTCCTGTTTAATTTTATGTTCGTTTCAATATAATAATTTAATCTTTTTGTATATTTAATGCTTTTGTTGTTACTTATTTCTTAGCATTAACATTAAAACTTTTCAAATTAATCCAATAAATAAAATATATAAATTGAATCCAAAAGTAATACTTAGTCCCACAATAACTAAATTGTTTTTATCACTATTTTCTAATTCAACGTCATATTTTTTAATAATTTGAAAATTAAATCCAATTATTACTAAAGATACTATGATCATTAATGCAAAATATAAACTTCAAATTTTATTTGATCTAAATACTGTAAAAAATGAAATTATTCACATAACAACTGTGGCAATAATTCCAACAGTTACTATTCAAGTAAATTTACTAAAATCTACTTTATCAAAGTATCCTAAAACACCAACAATTGCAAACATTGCTATTGGTATAATAAACATTAATATTGCATGAGCCATATTTAGTTGTGAATAAGCATTTAATGCTAATGTAAAAAATGTTAAAGAAGCTGTACTTATTAAGACATAAGCAAAATAAGCAATAATGGACATTACTATACTGATTTTTTTATTTTTTTTGTAAGCAAAAAATAGCTGAAATATAAAGCATGCAATAAATTCCACAATAATTGACACATAAATGAATGTCTGAGGTGCTATCCCTACACTTAATGTAAATGAAATTCATGAGATATACACGCTAGGAATTGAAGCAATTACTCCACTAAATAAAATAGTTATAAAGATTCCTAAACTAAATCACAGTAAACTCAAACCCAAAAGTTTGTGTTTTTTTTGAGTTTTTAGTTCACTAAATGAGTAATTTACTGTTTCATTGTCGTATTGATACATATTTTCTCCTATTTTTTGTATTTATTATACACCTTATCAATTTTTTTTAAATAATAACCTAATGTAGACTTTGTTTTTTTTATGTTTTTTTGTTCC
This sequence comes from Mycoplasma zalophi, assembly GCF_018914005.1. Taxonomy (NCBI): domain Bacteria; kingdom Bacillati; phylum Mycoplasmatota; class Mollicutes; order Mycoplasmatales; family Mycoplasmataceae; genus Mycoplasma; species Mycoplasma zalophi. Next base: position 649,800 of record NZ_JAHMHI010000001.1, on the reverse strand, counting down.
AAAAGCAATACTAAATCACTTAAGCTTGCACCATCATTTTCTTTTTTAGTTTCATAAAAAATAATTTGTTCATAGGTAAATAGATTTTGCAAATCATTAGCACAAATGAAATTGTATTGATTTAAAAAATTTAGATAGCTTTTTGCAATTTTTTGTTGATTATAAAAATCAAAATTAGTCAATCTATTAATTGTGTTTGTATAATCTCTGTCAATCTTTTTTTCTTCAAAAATCAAATAACTTTCTACAGCGCCAATCGCTTTTAAAAAGTCACAAATTTGTTCAACTTTTTTAATATATAACAAATAGTGATCTTTTCTAAAAACCATTTTAAAAGATATTCCATAATGATCCATTGTGTCTTGAATATCATTTGCAAACTTAAAATCTTTTGTTTTTATTTCAAGATGATAGGAAGTGCTTTTTACATCACTAACAGATCCACTAACAATAAAAATACCTGCAAAAAATTCTTTTTCCTTTCTATATTTATAAGTAAAAAATATCTCAGGCATCTCAAATAAAAGTCAATTTTTTTTAGGTAACTTGTATTCAATGTTTAATGTTTGTAGGATTTTTTCAATGAATTTTCTAATATTTTCATTATTTATTATTAATTTATGTATTTTGGTATTAGTTTGAGTATACAAAATCCCATTTAAAAAATTTATCGCTGATTCTCAACTTATTTTTTGATCGATTACTTCTAATTTAACTTTTTGCGTAAATGTTATTTTCATATATTCTCACAATGTTTATTATTTATTGACTTATTAACTATTTTTTATATCTACATTTTAGCAAAAAAAGATAAAAAAAAATAGCAATGTCCTATTTTCCCATACGGTATCGTCGGCGATGAAGGTCTTAACTGCTGAGTTCGGAATGGAATCAGGTGAACCCCTTCTCTTTGATTGCTGTAATTAATATTGTATACTATTTTTTTTAAATTTTGCAAAAAAAAGATAAAAAAAATAGCAATGTCCTATTTTCCCATACGGTATCGTCGGCGATGAAGGTCTTAACTGCTGAGTTCGGAATGGAATCAGGTGAACCCCTTCTCTTTGATTGCTGTAATTAATATTTTACACTATTTTTTTAAATTTTGCAAAAAAAATAAATTTTATTTATGCATTTTTTATTAACAGCAAAATATTACTAATTAATTATAAATAATGCTTAGTTTTTAATATATTTAGTTGTTGTAGGATCATTAATTAATGAAATAGAATTTATATTAAAAGTTTTGTTTATTCATTCCAAATCTTTTAATGTTTTTTCTATGGTTTCTTCACTAGGAGCTTTAAAGTAATAGTGAACATTACTATCCAAAAATGTTTCAATTCTAGTAATTTTTTCATTTTCAAATATGATAGAATAACAATACTCGTTATTTGCATCAGAACCTAAGAACCTTAAATTTAAACTAAACTTATTTGATTTTAATTCCTTTTTATATTTATTTTTTTCATTATATTCTAATTCATCAATACAATCTAAGTTAAATTTTGTTTCTTCATAAGTGTCAACAGACAGATTGGTGGGAATTCTAATTAATTTTTTAATATCAAACGAAGGACATAGAGAAATAGATGATTCTTCAATTTTTTGTTCAAATGAATCTCTATATATAATTCTTTTTCTTTTTCCTTCTACTGCCATTATATAATCATATTTGTTTATAATATTTTTAATATAATTAAGCTTTAACAAAGCTTTTTTTCAAAAGTTATAAAAGTAAATAATTTCTGTAATTGTTAGTTGTTTTTCCCAACTTGTATACCTTAAAACAAAAGGATTAAATTCAAATATATTTTGTCCTATGTTTTCAAATAAATAACTAAATTTAGGAAACCCACTTCAAAGCAAAGATTGATATATTAATTGATAAGTCAATTCTTGTGTTTTTTTACCTGTTGGTGAAAGCCAAGGATTTAAATATGAATATAATGAATAAAATTTTTCAATTCTTGTAAAGGTTTTATTTATCATATGTTGTTTAATGTAAGGGTATAGATAAAAAAATAACAATGAAAAAATAGAAACGATAAGAGAAAGAATACTAATTACTAATATAAAAATATTTTCGTTTTTCATAATATATACATTTTATCACTGTATTTTTTGCACTAAATCTAAAAAATACAATATTTAAAATTGCTTTTGTATTAAAAAAAGAATAAAAAAAATAGCAATGTCCTATTTTCCCATACGGTATCGTCGGCGATGAAGGTCTTAACTGCTGAGTTCGGAATGGAATCAGGTGAACCCCTTCTCTTTGATTGCTGTGATTAATATTTTATACTATTTTTAAAAAAGTTATTAAAAAAAATAAAAATTTTTTCTTACAATTTTTATATGTATATATTTTATTTTTAAACAGTTGTTTTTAATTGTTGTAATATATATGTATAAATTAGATATTTATAACTTAATTTAAGTTTAAGGAAAATATGAAAAAAGATAAATTATTGTATTTTACACCTTGATTAAGTCTTTATCAAACTGATAAAGGTTTTATTTATTCTGAAAGAAAAAATATTGATTCAGTTGCTGTGCTTTGTTATCGTATAACAAATAATCAAAGAGAATTTTTAGTTCATTTTCAACCATTACCCGAAATAAAGGAAAAACAAAAATGAGATGATTGTTTTCCGAGTCCTATTACTGGTGGTTTAGAACAAAATGAAACTTATTTACAAACAGCAATAAGAGAAACATTTGAAGAAGCGGGAATTAAAGTTACTGAAAAAAATCTAGTTAAATCATTTAGAATGTTAGCAACTACACAATCAAATGAAATTGTTTGCGGTTTTATTTTTGATGTTACTAATTTAAAACAAGTTGAACCTAGTACTGATGGTTCTGTATTTGAAAAAGTAAGTTATAACAAATGATATAGTGAAAAAGAATTCAAAGAAATAGTTAAAAATGAATTAACTATTGCTAGTTTAGCTTATTTATATTACAAATTAATTGAAGATTAATATAAATAAATTAGGTAATAAAAAATTAACATTTTATCGATGTTAATTTTTTAATTCATTTTTATTTAGCTTGTTTCATTGAACGCATTATGCTTTTAATTTGTGTTTCTGATGCTTTACGTCCCATTTGTGCAAACATAACACGAATCATTTTTTCATTAATTGGAGGATTTTCATCTAATTGTTTTTTAATTTTACGTTGAGTTAATCAAGCGGCAAAAATTGCTCCAACTAATAACCCCACTAAAAATAATCCAATAGCTAAAGCTGCAATAGCACCTGTTGACATATTAACCTCTTTTCCTTAAAAATATTTTCTTTGTAAAAATATAAATTATAAATGGCAATATTAATACCAATAAGATTGATATTAAAAATATTTTTGCATAAAAGCGATTTTGTTTCGCTTTTTCTTCTTGAATTTTTTGAATGATTTCTGTTTCTAATCCAAAAGAATCCCTGATATTTGTTATTCTTACTTTTCTTAATATAGCTCACATGATGTGAATTAATACTATTAAAAATATTATACCTGTAAATAAATAAACTCAGTTAATTGGATTTGGAAATGAATTATTTATTCATGTTTTAAAATCCAAAACAAAGGCGGGATTATTAGTGTCTTTATGAACTAAATCACCATACTGAATTCATTGTGAGTCTTTAATTGCTCAAAAAATTAATGTAAATATTCCAAAATAAAACACAGTTGCAATCGTGATTCAATTATGCGAAGTTTGTCTTAAAACTAATTTTCTGTACAAAATACCAATAAAAGCAGGTGTTGTTTTTTCTTGTCTTAAAATTGTTTCACGATAATCTTTAATTGATCTTTTTAAACTAGAAAATTCAATTACATCATTTATTCATTTTCACAACACAAACAACATAAAAACACCAATTAAAACATATCAAATTCATGGCGTTTTTTCAAGTTTAAATAATGTTGGTTTTAGAGCTAATAATATTATAAGTATTGAAGAAGTTACTAATAAAACAGATGAAATTAATATATTAAAAATTTTTGATAAATTTTCTCAATTATAAATTCTCATAATACTATTAGGAATAATACCTTCTGGATCCTTTGTTTTTGTTGATGCAAAAGATTTACTTTCAATTGTATTATTTATTGACATAGTAGCAGTATGTTGTGAATCATCATTTGGATTTTTATGTTCTTGATTTCAGGGTTTTAGTTGCATATTTTTCCTTATTTTGAAGTATCTGTTTTTAAAATTGCTAAAAATGCTTCTTGTGGAACTTCTACTGTTCCAATGCTTTTCATTCTTTTCTTACCAGCTTTTTGTTTTTTTAGTAATTTTTGTCTACGAGTAACATCCCCACCGTATAATTTTGCAGTAACATCTTTACGATAAGCTTTAACAGTTTCTCTCGCTATAATTTTACCACCAATTGCGGCTTGAATAGGAACTTCAAAGTTTTGACGAGGAATAACAGTTTTTAAACGCTCACATAATTCACGGCTTCTTTGATAAGCTGAATCTTTATGAACAATCATTGCTAAGGCATCAATTTTTTCTCCATTTAATAAAATATCAACCTTAACTAACTCAGATTCTCTTAAACCAATAAAGTCATATTCAAAACTTGCATAACCTTTTGAATAACTTTTTAAAAGATCAAAGAAGTCAAAAATTATTTCGTTTAATGGCAATTCGTATATTAATCTTCTTCTGTTTTGATCAATATACTCAATGTCAATATATTTTCCCCGTTTATTTTGACAAAGATCCATAATTGATCCTAAATACTCTTGTGGAAGAAAAATGCTTGCTCTTATATAGGGTTCTTCAATCATTTGAATATAACTTCTTTCAGGTAAAGAAGAAGGGTTGGTAATATTTATTGTTTCACCATCTGTTTTTGTTACATAAAATTCAACACTAGGTGCAGTCGCAATAATATCTAAATTAAATTCTCTTTCTAATCTTTCTTGAAGAATTTCCATATGTAACATACCTAAAAATCCAATTCTAAATCCAAACCCTAAAGCTTTAGATGTTTCTGGTTGGTATGAAATTGAACTATCACTTAAAGAGATTTTTTCTAAAGCATCTTTTAAATCATTAAAATCACGAGTATCCACTGGATAAAACCCAGTATAAACAACACTTTTTAGTTTTTTATACCCAGGAAGTGGTTCTGGTGCTGGATTTGAAGTTAATGTAATTGTATCTCCAACTTGAATGTATTTTGCATCACGAATACTTGCAGCAATTCATCCAACTTGACCTGCTTGTAAAAAATCTTTTTTAATTTCTTTTGGAGTTCTTATTCCTAATTCGGTAACAGAAAATTTCATTTTATTATGCATTAAAACAAACTCATCACCTACTGATATTTTTCCATTAAATAATCTAACAAGTAAAACTACACCACGATAAGCATCAAAATAACTATCAAACACAAGCCCAGTTAATGGTTTGGTAGTATCTGCTTCTTTTGGATAGGGAATTTTATTGATAATTGCATCTAAAACTTCTTCAATCCCTTGACCAGTCTTAGCGCTAACTAAAATAGCATCTGAAGCATCAATACCGATTACATCTTCAATTTCTTTTTTTACTGCCTCGGGATTTGCTGAAGGTAAATCTATTTTATTAATAATTGGAATAATTTCTAAATCATGTTCCATAGCTAAATACACATTAGCAAGGGTTTGTGCTTCAATTCCTTGTGTTGCATCAACTAACAATAAAGCACCTTCACAAGCTGTAAGCGATCTTGAAACTTCATAAGTAAAATCAACGTGTCCAGGAGTATCAATTAAGTGAAAAACATAATCTTTATACTTAATTTCAACAGCATTTAATTTAATTGTTATTCCTCTTTCGCGTTCTAATTCCATTTGATCTAAATGTTGAGCTTCTAAATCTCTTTTTTCAACAGTATTTGTAATTTCTAAAATGCGGTCTGCTAAGGTTGATTTACCGTGGTCTATATGAGCAATTATTGCAAAGTTTCTTATTTTTTTATCTGTCATAGTTTATATATTATAATAAATTTTTAATATTTCTTGTGTATCAGGTTAGCATAACATATTATTTTTTATAAATATATAATTGTTTTATATAATTTAATTTATGAATTACATTTGAATAAATTTTATTTTAATAGTACTTAGTTATTTCATTGGTTCAATAAATATAAGCATAATAATAAGTAAAAAAATATCAAAACAGGATATAAGAGAACTAGGTTCAAAAAATGCAGGAGCAACAAATATACTAAGAACATATGGAAAAAATGTTGCGCTTTTTGTGTTTTTATTTGACATGTTAAAAGCTTATTTAACGATAATGCTTGCATTTTTTATTCAAAAACAATTAAACACTCAACCATTTGTTGAAAATATTATTGCAATTAGTTGCGGTATAGGAGTTGTTTTGGGACACTTATTTCCAATTTATTTTAAATTTAAAGGTGGTAAGGGAGTTAGTTGCTTTTTAGGTATTACCTTAGCTGTTAATTTTGTATTATTTTTAATTGCAATTTGTTTATTTTTAATCATTATATTAATTACAAAATATGTTTCATTAGCTTCAATAACTGTCCCTTTATTAATAAATTTAATTTCCTTAATTCCTTGAATATCAACTGGCTTATTTGGTTTTACAAATGTACAAAATTTATTTTGACTACCTGCAGTTATTTTATTTATTTGTTATATTTTTGTAGTTATTTCACACAAAAAAAATATTTTAAGATTAATAAATAAAACAGAAAATAAAATATTTAAAAAATAATTGTATTAATACTGAAAAAATACTCAAATTTAAAAATCAAACACTATAATGTTTGATTTTTTTATGTTAAAAAAATAACAAAAAACAAGTTAAAATTTAAAACTTTTGTTTGTGAATTCTAACTTGTTTTTTAATATTTAAATTTTGAAAATTATTTTTTTAATTTTTCTTCTAGTGAAGTAATTAATTTTGTAAGTTTAGGAATAACAAATTTTGTTCCTAAACTTTTTAAAATAAATCTAGGCGCTTTAACTTTTTTACTAATATTAGCACTTAATATATTTCAAGTTATAACTGATGCTCTAGAAGCAATTTTATGTTGATCATCTACTAAGATAGCTAGTTTTAAAGTTTGAAGAATATTTTCAAATTTATTTGCAAATTCTGAATTAGCGACTGCTTCATTTCATTTGTTTTTTAATTTGTTTGCCAAACCACGATTTAAATTTTGTTCTTTAATTGTTTTTTCATCTCAATTTGAATTTTTAGGTATTTTTTTGAAGTCTAATTTTATTGTTTTAGATGTTTGGTTATTTAAAGCAAATTTTAAATTTAAAGATCATGCTGGTTTTTGATTGTAATTAATTTCAACAATTTTTATATCATCTGATATTGTTATCATTGATTGATCAAAAAGTCATTGTTTTATTAAAGTTACAACGTTTTGATATTCAGTTAATTTATTGTTTTCTTGTGCTTTTTGTTCTGTTATTTTACCTGTTTTAAGTTTGGTATAATCTGCTTTTTCTATTGCTTGTTTTAAATCTTGTGTAAAAAATTTGTCGCTAACATAATAATTGTTAAATTCTTCTTCTAAAAAATCTTCCATTTCTTTTAAAGTCATATCAGAATCAATGGTAAATTCTAATCTTTCTTCATTTAAATTAAAATCTATATTTGTTTTATTTATTAATGGAAGAACATTGGTTACAAAATCTTCACGTGTGAATTTTTTTTGCGCGTTAAACAATGGCATTTTTATAAAAATTTCATTGTATTCTTTTGGTAAAGAATTAACTGAATTAATTTCATTAATAAATTCAGTAAAAGATGATTCTTTGTTTTCGTTATTTGAATTTGAAAGTGTTATTTCCTTTATTTTATATTGAATTGGTTTTTCAACATCGGTATTTTTGTTGTTTATATTTGTGTAATTTTTTTGACAACTAACTAAAGAAATAGCTGCAATTGCACTAGTAGCAAGCATAGTTAATAATAATATTTTTTTATATTTTATTCTCATTTTTTCTCCGAAATAAATTTTTATATTGCTTATTTTACTATGAAACAAAAAAAAAAAAAAAACGACTCAAAAAGTTCAAATAATGTTGAATTTATACTGATTTTAGACATAAAAAATCAGCTAGTGCTGATTAAAACTGCCTTTGAATGTTTTCATGTTTATATTTTTTTTCTAAAAATTTTATAGCTGGTTGTAAATTGAAAATAAAGAATGTATAAATAGGTATTTCAATTAATGATTTAAAAATAATTGGAATCATAAAAATAAGGTAATAGTCTTCATATTTTCATGTACCACTTCTAAATCTGTTGTGATAATTTATGTAAGCAAATGGCCCTCAGAATCAACGATATAAAACAATAGTTATAGTTATATTTAACAAAATAACAAATAAATTTTGAGTAATTTTTTTAATTTTTTGTGATGAGTGTAGACTATGAAGTAAACAAATTACAATTACAACAATTCAAATTGAAGTTAATGAAGTGATTGAAATTCCTAAAACTATATTAAATGGAATATTTTTACCTTTTAATGATGTTTCTCTTTGTTTAATAGAATTACCATAGATAGAAATTACACTAATAAAAGTAATTGTTATCATAATTAACATAATAATTCCAACAATTCACAATCATTTTGAATCTAGTTTTCTTAATTTAAAAATTAATGCACTTGTTATTGAAATTAACACAGGAACAATTGCATATTCAGGCATTCAAAACTGAATTCCATAAATTAGTTGTGAGGTTGTATCACACAAAATACTTAAAATAGCACTTTTTACTGGCCCTAAAATAATTCCATAGACAACAAATAAAGCATATGTTATCGAAATGTTTCTAGGTCCTGTTAAAACAAATTTTTGAATCGAATGAAAAATCATATAAAGCGCTATTAATAGTCCGAAAATAGCGACATCATATGCAGTTAATTTAAAATTATTTTTAAATCAATTATGAATTTTTTGCGACACTGGCGTATCTGGATTATTATTTTTCATTTAAAGCAAGCTCCGTGATAGTTTGTACCATAGTAATGGTTGAAAAATTATTTTTCTTAGCCACACCTGCAATATCTAAATGTATTAAGTCAATATCTTCTCTAAATTCATTTAAAAACATAGCGGCAGAAATAGAACCACCAAGTCCACTTAAATCAGCATTTTTTAAATCTGCAACTTGTGATGATTTAATATTTTCAGCATATTCTTCATCCATCGGCATTCTTCATATTTTTTCATGTGCTTTTTTTGAAGCTTCTTCAAACTCTTCAAAAAACTCATCAGAAGTTGAAAATGCACCAACATATGTATCGCCTAATGCTTTAAAAATTGCACCAGTTAATGTAGCAATATCAATTAGTCTAGTTGCTTTTAAATTTCTAATTGCATATGTAATACCATCAGCTAAAACTAATCTTCCCTCAGCATCTGTGTTGTTGATTTCAACTGTTTTCCCATTCATTGATTTATAAACATTATCAGGTAATGATGCATCACCATTTACGCGGTTGTCAGTTAGCATTAAAACAGCTGCAAAATTTTGATTTGCTTTTAGTCTTGCAATTGCCTCTAAACTAAAAGCAGCAACTACTGAACCAGTCATGTCATATTTCATGCCAACTAATGATCTAGGTGATTTTAAAGAATATCCACCTGAATCATAAGTAATACCTTTACCTACTAAAACAGTTTTATTTTTATCATTAGGGTTTGGAGTATATTCAATTACTACAACTCTTGGTAAAAATAATGAACCTTTATTAACACTTAACATCAAATTCATACCTAATTGATGCATATCTTTTTGATCTAAAATAGTAGCTCTAACATTTTCTATATCTTTAAAGTGTTCTGGGATAAGTCTTGCAAGCGTTTCACTATTTGCAATATTTGGACTTAATGCTTGATAGTATCTGGCATTATTAACTGCTTGAGCAATAATTTGTGATTTTTTTGCAATTTCTTGAAAGTCTTCAAGGTTTTTTGAATATATTTCGTGTTCGAATATTAAATTTTCTTGTTCTTGTGTTTTTAATGAAAATGTTTTAAATTGACCATAAGTTAACCCGTAACTAAAACATTTTATAACTTCTTTTATATCTAAATTTTCACTAACAAAAGTATCTAAATCAATTTTATAAACTCTATTTGCATTTTTAGGTAAATTTAATGCAAATTTTTGTAAATCATCAAATGTTAATTTTTCTTTTGGTCCAACTATCACTTCTGCTTCATTTGTGTATACATTTTCAAGAATTTTTCATTTGCTTTCGCTATTTTCAGTAAATTTTGCTCTTAATATAAATTTTTGCATTATTTTTTCTCCTTTGCATAAGCATATTCAGTAAGCGTTGCAACTAAAGCAGCAAGTGGTCTGTGTTTTTCATCTTCAGTAGTTCCAGCTACATCACAGTGAATAAAATTAATATCTTCTGTTGCAAAGTTATATAAAAATGAAGCTGCAATATTACAATCACTAAGTGCTGCGTTTGTTGAACAATTTAAAAGATCAGCAACAAGAGATTCTTTATTAGGTTTATTAAATTCTTCATGAAGTGGCATTCTTCACACTTTTTCTTGTGCTAATTTAGCAGCAGATGAGAATATTTTTCACTCTTGATCACTATTTGTATAAATTCCTGAGTATTTATCACCTAAAGCAGTCAAAATAGTCCCTGTTAAAGTAGCAACATCAATAATTGTGTTTGCTTTTAAAACATCTTTTGCATATGTTATACCGTCAGCTAAAACCAATCTTCCTTCAGCATCTGTATCAACAATTTCTACAGTTTTTTTAGACATAGATACATAAACATTATCAGCAACTGAAGCGTCATTATTTAATTTATTATCAGTAATCATCATTACAACACTAACGTTTGTTTTTATTTTGTTTTGAGCAATATTTTTTAATGCATATGCAGCAATTACAGAACCAGACATATCCATTTTCATGTAATTCATATAACCATTAGTTTTTATGTTATAACCACCCGAGTCATAAGTAATACCTTTACCAACAATAGCAATTTTTTCGTCTGAATCTTTTAGTGGTCTATATTCTAAAACTACAACTCTAGGTTCATATAAACTACCTGCATTAACAGATAACATAAGACCCATACCTAAATCTTCAATTTCTTGTCTTTTTAGTACTTTTACGCTGATATTTTCAAGGTTTTTAAAATCATTTTCAATAAAATCAGCTAATCATTCACTTGTACAAACATTAGGTGGAGTAATTTGTAAATCTCTTGTTTGTCTTACATTTTCAACAAGCAAATTTAACTTATTTTCATAATCTTTATATTGATCTGTTTCAATTAAAAAATCTAATTGATATTTAGAATTTTCTTTTTCAGTTTTCTGATTATAAATTTCATCATTAAAAAAACTATTTCTTAAATAAAATGAACGTAAAACATCTTCATAACTAACATATTCATTAACAAAACTTTTTACATCTACTAAAAGATCTTGATCTTGATTTTCAATAATAAAATCAACTTTTGTTGTAAGTTCTGTGTAATTATTTATTTTGTTTACATAAAAATATAAAATATTGTTTTTGTTATCTAATGTAAGTGCTAATTTATTTTTAGAAACAAATTCAGGTGCATCAGTGTCTTTAAAAACAGCTTTTAAAAGCACAAATTCATTTCTTTTTTGAATGTATTGTTTATTCATATATCTCCTTAATTAATTGAATTTACTTTTTTAGTACTTCAATCTATTGTTTTTTTATTTATAGATTTTAAAATTAAATTAGCCTTTAAAAAAATATTTGAACCTAAAAACCCACGATAACAACTCAATCCTGAGGGATGTGATGTTTGCAGTATATAATGTTGATCTAGATGCAAATTTTCAATAAATTTTTGTGCTTTTTGACCAAAACTTAAAAAAATAACATTTTCATTTAATTCTAAAATTTTTTTAATTGCGTTAGTTACAAAAATTTCTCAACCTATTTTTTCATGTGCAAGTGCTTTATCTAAAATAGTTGTTAGCTTTGTATTTGATAACAAAACTCCCTGTTGTTTTCAATATTCTAAACTGTTAGTTTCAAAAGTAGCATCAGGGTAATTTGTTTTTATTTCTTTAAAAATGTTTTTTAAAGATGAAGGAGTTTTTGCATCATTTGTACTAAATGCTAAACCGTCCGCAGTACCTTTTGTGTAATATGGGTCTTGCCCTAAAATAATAACTTTTACATTACTTCAATCTAGTTCAAAAGCTTTATATCAATTTTTTATTTCAGGTACAATTGGTCGAGTTTCATTTTGTAATTTTTTTTCTAAATCTATAAAGTATTCTTTTTGTGACTCTTCTTCTAAAAATTTTTGTAAATTATAATTCATGTTTTACAATTTTTTTACCTTCATATTGATATTCATAAAAATATAAATAACCATCACTAAACATAACTTTTAAGGGGCTTTGGATTTTCTTTTCTGTTGCTCTAAACACTTTTATTCTTTTTTGATTTAAAAATAAAAATGCTCCAGGTTGATTGTTTAATGCTTTAATTTTTGCAAGAGCCTGTTTTTTGGTCATATCTTGAGTAATTTCACCTTCTTCATTTGAAATTTTTGGTGCATATGTTACTTTTGAAATATCCTGCTTAGTAGCTAAAATTGTTTTTGTATATAACCCTTCTAATCATGAATCAATATTTTCAATTGCTAAATCTGCCATTTTTTCATATGCTTCTAGTGCTGTATCTTCTTCTTGGACTTCAAATTTAGCTTTTGCGATCATATCTCCTGCATCCATTTCTTTAGTCATATAAATTAAAGTAATTCCCATTTCTTTTTCATTGTTTAAAAATGCATGCTGAATCGGTGCTGCTCCTCTATATTTTTCAAGTAATGAACCGTGAATATTAATAGAAGCTATTTTAGCTAAATTTAAAACCTTGGTTGGAATAAATTGTCCAAAAGCTGCTGTGATTAAAAAATCAAAGTCTAAATCTGATAATTCATCATAAATTTCTGATATTTTTTCTGGTTGAAACAATTTAATGTTATATTTTTTTGCAAGTTCAGCTACTTCGGTGTCTAGTAGTTCTTTTTTTCTATTTAGTTTTCTATTTGGTTGTGAAATAATTCCGACGATTTCATAATTTTTAATTAAATGTTCGAAAATTTTTGCACTAAATTTTATTGTTCCTGCTAATAGTAATTTCATATTATCAAATTATAAATTAATTAATATATAAAGCAAATAAAATAACAAAGTTGTTTATTTTTTTAAAATAAAAGCATCTATTAAGATGCCTTTTATTTAATTATTTGTAATTAGAGATTTTTTATATTCTTCTTCTAATTTATAAGCATGTTCAAAAAAATTATTTTCAATTTTTAAACTTCAAGTTAATTTTGTTTTTTTATCAATATTTGGCAGTGTTTTGTATAGTCATTTTAAACTTAATATAAAACTTATAATTCCTGTTACAAGTCCATTCAATGCAAATCCCACGCTAACAACTAAACTAGATTGACTATTTGGATAACCGTTATTAAATAATGCAAATCCAACTCCTACTGCAATTCCCATCACAAATCAAAATGTTATAAATGTTTCAAGAGAAACAACTAATATTGACATTTTAATATCATTAGTTGCTCTAAATAATAATATTCCCCCAATAGCTAAACTATAAAAAATCATTCTTAGCATATTAATTCGCATATATAGCATAACGTCTTTTAATCTGTTTTCAGGAACAAATAAAGAAATTGCAAAATACTTAGCAAAAGAAGCAACTAATATATAAACTAATAAAGCATAAATTGCAGCAATTAATAAAGATCCTCAGTATATTTGTCTTATTCTTTGAGTATTTCTTTGTGTATAGTTGTAACTTAGTAAGGAAGCAGCACCATCACTTATACCAAATAAAGCTAAAGCAAATAAGGTTATACTTGGAGCTGCTTTTGCTCAGTTATAAACATTAGTAAATCCATCGCTAAAAGGAAGATTATTTAAAAGTAAAGTTATCATTAAATTAATTAATCCCACCCCAAGAGTTCTTACAAAAGCACTTAATCCCAGTAAGGAAATAGGCATTAATAATCTTCATCTAAATTTAAAGTGTAATAAATGTTTATAACTTAATCACGTTGTATTTTGTTTATTACCAATTAATACATAAATTGAATATGCACCAAGGTTAAATACTCAACCAATTAATGTTGCTAAAGCACCACCTAAAATACCCATTTTTAAAACAATAATAAATACAGCATCAAAAGCAAGTCCGATGATATTTGCAACAATTGCTCAAATCATAACATGACTATTTTTTCCTTCTGCTCTTAATAAATAACTAAATAATAAATATAAAGCTTGTAAAATACTTCCTGAACCATAAATATATAAATAAGTATTTACTCATGAAGTTGCCATTTTGCGGCTTGCATCATAATATCCTTGGAAAATATGTGAGGGTAATAAATTAGATTCTGTTGCAAATGAAGCATTTTTAAATTCATCGTTTAATAAAGTTAAACTTGCTGAATTAAATTTTGAGTGACTTACAATTTGACCAGTTAAATTACTTCAAATAAAAATAAACATTAATAAGGTTGTAAATAACGCAACGACACATGAACTTCAAAAAGTAGTTGCTCAAAGATCTTTTCCAGTTCTTTCTACTTTTTTTGTAATACATTTTGTGTAATAAACGCTTGAACCCATTGGAACTAAAAATATAACAGCATTTGCACTAATAAAAAAAGGTGAAGCAGCATTCATTGAAATTGAAGCCATAACGTCACTGGAAATGGTTGAAATATATTCGCCATTAGGAAGTGTGGATGTATAAAAATTAAACATAGAATCAAATTGTTCACGATTTAATTGTGGTAAAGCACTGTCTAAATAAAAATACAATTTATCACTATTTGAAACTAGGTCACCATTTAATAATCCGATTGTTCTAGGCACAAAATTTAAAATAAATACTTGATTGAAAAACGCATAAAGACCCATTGTTAGCATCGTTAAAATACCAGGTATTGTAACAATAAAAATAGCTTTTTTTATCGGTGTTTTTTCAAACAATTGAATTGCACGCTGTTGTTTTTTATTTTCTGAAATTACCGCAGACATTTTTCCTTCTTTCTAATAATGATTTATTTTATCACTATGAAATAAATAATTAATAATTTTTTTATTTTTAAATATTTAATTTAGTAGAATTTAAAAGAAAAGGAGAAAAATGTATAAACCTTTATTAAACATTAACGAAACTCAATATGCAATTGCAAAATTAAAAAGCGTTTTTTCAACTTCTATTTCCAAGAAATTAGATTTAGTAAGAGTATCAGCTCCATTATTTTTAACATCAATAAGTGGATTAAATGATGGTTTAAATGGTGAAAAACCAGTTATATTTGAAGCAAAAGATTTAAATCATACACTAGAAATAGTTCATTCACTTGCAAAATGAAAAAGACAAGCATTAGCAAATTACAACTTTAAAATGCACACAGGTTTATATTGTGATATGAATGCAATAAGAAGAGAAGAAAAATTAGATTTCTTGCATAGTATATATGTAGACCAATGAGATTGAGAATTGATTATTGCAAGAGAAGAAAGAAATAAAATAACATTGCAAAAAATAGCAAAAGATATTTTTGAATGTCTAAAAACAACTGAGAAAAAAATTAGATCTGAATACTCTCAATTATCTAAAAAACTTCCTAAAAACTTATTTATTATTTCTTCATCTGAATTACAAAATTTATATCCTCATTTATCACCTGAAGATCGTGAATATGAAATAGTAAAAAAACATAAAGCAGTATTTATAACAGAAATAGGTTATCCTTTAGCTGATAAAAAACCTCATTCATTACGTGCAAAAGATTATGATGATTGAACACTTAATGGAGATTTAATTGTTTATCATGCACCTAATGATTGTGCTTTAGAAATTTCAAGTATGGGAATAAGAGTAGATGATATAGCGATGCTAAATCAATATAAAACAAGCAAACAAGAAATTGAAAGTATCAGTGAATATCATAAAAATATTATTAATTCAAAACTCCCTTACACAGTTGGTGGTGGAATAGGGCAAAGTAGAATTGCGATGTTTTTATTAGAAAAGCAACATATCGGAGAGGTTCAGGTAAGTATTTGATCCGATGAATACAGACAAAACCTACAAACTAAGGGAATTAATTTACTATAAATAATTATAAAAAATGCCAAACAAAGGCATTTTTATTTATTTTTTATAATTATTAATTTACTATTTTTAAATATATTTACTGAAATATACTCAAAAAACACTGAAAAAAAATTTTTTTGTAAATTTAATTACTTTTTAGTATAATTTTGTAAATAATTTTTAAATGCTTTAAATTCGTTAATTTTTACAATTTATTTTTTGTTTTTAAAGTTTAAAAATTATTTTAAAAATATAAATTACTAATATAAAAAAGGAACTATATGAAAAAACATAAGTTTTTTATTTTGTTATTGCCTTTGTCAATGACTATACCGTTTATAGCGATTTCTTGTACTCAAAATAATCCAAATTTACAAGAATCAAAAAAAAGCGATAAGACAAATAAAAATCAATTAAAACAAAAAAATAACAAACAAATTATTATACCACAACAACCAAAAACAAACAATACAATAAACTCAACAGATAAAAATAATAAAAGCCCACAAAATACTCAAAATCAAACAAAAAATACTAAAATGGGCAAATCTAAAACACCAAATTCAAATAGTAATTTAAAACAAACCCCAAAACTAGATCAAAATCAAAATTTAAATAATAATTTAAATCAACCACAACAACCTAAGCAAGATTCAAATTCAAATAATCAAAATAATGGGCATATCGATAAAATGGCAAGTGATAAACAATTAGACAAACCTAAAAAACAGGAAAATTCTACACAGCAAACTGGGCCAGAAAATTCTTTATCAAATAAATCCGAAAATAAATTACCCAAACCGAACATTGAAAATGATAAAAATACTCAAGAATCTCCAAGTACACAAAAAGAAAGTACAGAATCTTCAAATCCAGATAATGTTCAAAAACAACCCCAAGAACCAAAAACTAAAGAAAATACAACTCAAAAAGATAAAAAACAAATAAGTGATGAAAAAAATAAAACACAAAATTTAAATCAACAAAAAGGGGAGTCAATAAATCAAAATGTTAATGGCTTTCAAAATGGCGAATTTAAAGTGGACTACATTTATGCAAATGCAAAGAATTTAGTATTTACAATAAAAGGTGTTAATTCAAACGAAAACTATAAAAATTATGAGTTTTATTTATCGGTTGCAAAACCAGGTACAGGTTTTTGACCTATTAAAGCCATTGTAAATGCAAAAGAAGATTATGCTAGTATAACAATAACTAAATTAGATTCAATACTAAAACATAAAGATTCAGAAGATTTAATAATTACACTTTCATATAAACCACAAAATGGTCAATCACAAAAAATTGAATGACCAGGACATAGATTAATAGTTAAGGGGCAAAGAATTGTAGTTGAAAAAACAAACTAATTAAGAATTTAATTGCAAAAAATTTTTAATTATGTTATAATAATCTAGCAAAACATTCAGAGTTGCGTAGCTTAGCAGCGATGACGCATGCCAACCTGTTAATTCAAGGTGGATAGCAAGGGATCAAAATTTTGATTCAACATGTATTACAAATCTAAATATGTAATGTACCTCTCTTTTTCGTTTAATAAGAAAAAGAGAGTTTTTTTATTTAAAAAAGTAATAAAAAAAGCCATTGTTATGGCTTTTTTTAAACTTAACTTAAAATCTTAAATTGTTTAAAAAGTACATTAGAGTTAAATTGATTTTTTAATAAAATAACTAACTTTACTTGATCTGTTTTTTCAACATTAAATGCTAAAATAGTATCATGAGGGCGTTCTAATGATGGTAAACTAAAAGTTACTCTATCGCCTAATTCTTGTGAAAATAAGTTATAAATATAAGAAGAATCATCTAATTTTGTGTCATCAATTTGTTGTAATACTTCTGATATAGATATATTTTCTTTTAATTTAAAAATTAAATTATTTACGTAATTATCAAGAAACTCTTTTTGTAATCTTTTGTCATTTTCTGAAAATAATCTAAACTCACCTTTTGCTATTGTATTATTGCCTTCTTCTTTTCCTTCAATGTATCCACCTTGAATATGCATAACTTTTATATTTAATGCAAACTGTTTAGTTTTTGAATTAAAAACAGGTTTAATAATTAATTTATGCCCGGGTTGCATTTTGTTTATATCCATTAATTTCGAAGAAACGATATTTGATATTTCAGAATCTTTTAGGGTTTTATAAATATCATTATTATTTTCTTTATATTTTTGTTGAAATAATTTTAAAAATTCTTCATATGAAGTTTGTGTATCGTTTTTTATATTTAATTCAAATGAATCATAAATTTGTTGAATTTGACTTAAAGGCAAATCACTTACATTAGTTTCTTGATTTGATGTGTCTTTAGCACAAGATACAGAAGGTATTACAACCAAAGAAACCGCTGAAATTGAGGTTAATAAAATTCACTTTTTTTTATTTTTTGTCACTCTCTGTCCTTTCAATTAAAATCAATATATCTTGTAAATATTCTAAATTGTAATATGAAGCTGGCTTAATTATGTATTTTTGTAGTAAATTTTTTGAATAATTATTAAGTGAAACATAATTACCGACTCCTATTGTGTAGCTAAGCGCATTTGCTATCTCATTTATTAAATTAACAATAGTAAAAGTTATGTTTCTTTTTGAATAATTTGTAATAAATGATAATAACATACTATTAAATTTTTCTATATTTCAACTAAAACTATTTGTGTTAAATTTTTGAATAAATTGTTCAAAATTTTCAAAATCTGAATACTTAAATTCATCAAACATTTTATTTGTATAAGAATAATTGCTAAATCCAAATTCTGTTTGTAAGTTTCTTATGAATTGATTAATTTCTGGATATGCTTTTGTATTTTTTACAACATCTCAAATATATATTAATTGCAATAAATTTTTGTAATTGTTTTGAGTTAAATATTTATATAAAAAACCGTTTGTATCTGTTGTAGAAATTTGGAAATTATTTTCATTATAAATACTATTTTGATTTTTAAAATATAAATTATATTGATCATCATTTTCAATTAATTTTATTTCTACTTCAAGCCTTGTGTCTAAATTTTTAAAGGTATTTTTAATAAAATTGGTTAGCTTTGAAACTGAATAAAGACCTTGTCTGTTATCCAATGGAATTGTTCAATTTACATTATCTTGGTCTTTATTAAGATTAAAATAATTATCTAAAATTGGTTTTAAAATTTGTTTAATTTGGTAAAAATCAACAGATTCTAAAGCTTTATTGTAATTTGTTATGTTATCTAATTGTTTAGCTTTTTGTTTATTTTCAAAACTTGTTGTTTTATTGATTTTTTGTAAATTGTTATTAAAAATTATTTGTTTTGATAATTGTTGCGCTGCATCAATTAAATTTTTATAATTAGTATTTTCATTATCATTAGCAGATATAAAAATTCCACTTGGTGCTTGTGAAAGATAAACATCGGCATTTTTTAAACTGCTTAAAACATAAGGATTTATTACATTATTAATTAAACTTCTAAAAACAACAGTGTCTTTTGTAACTGTTTGTTTAATCAGATAATCATTTTTTAATTCATTTTTATTTAATCCGAAATATAACTCACTAAATGCATTATTAAAAAACAATGTATCAGAATGAGGAAATAAATTGATAATTAAAGGAATTTGATTATTATACATTTCATAGTTTTTAAAATAATTAAGATTGTAATTTTCAAAATTATTCATAATATCTTGTTTTTGTAACTCATCTAAATTATTAAAATTAAGACTACTATTTAAATTTTGATTAAAAGCGTTAAATGCCTGAATATTAAAAGTTTGTGAATTAATTGGTAAAACATTAAATTTGAAATTAATTTCATTTAACCGGTATTGATTTTGTCAGTTTGTATTATTAATATAATGTTTATTTTTATATAGTTTTATATTATCTAATGTATTATTTGTTACAAAATAATAACTAGAATAAAATAAATCTTGATATGTCTTGCCATATTCATATAAAAAATCATAGTTTTTTAAATCACTTGAATAAAAATCTAAGCTAAATTTAAAACTTGGAATAGCATCCGTTACATTATCTAATAAAAATAAATTTCTAAAAACATCTGACCAATCTGAAGTTAAAAAGCTTCCATCTGTTTCTAATTCAAAAGTAAGTGGTGTGTCACTTTTTACAAATTTTGGATCTAAAAATGAATTTATATTAATATTATTAGATTTTAAGTATTCTAAAATATCATCTTGATTGAAATGATTTAGATTTTGGGTAACTTGTATATCTTGTGAAATTAAACTAGGATTTTTTAATATTTTTTGCCTACTTGTTTTAGATAACATAATTGATCTTAAAAATCCTAGTTTAAAATCCTGAATTTTAACATTTTCATTTGTTTTATTACCTTGTGAATCTAATCAAGGATTTTTATTATCTAAAACAAATATTTCAATTTTTTTTGCATTTTTTAAAGCTTTTTTAAATGTTTTACTATTAATTGAACGAGGGTCATCACTTTCAATAAATTTATATAAATTATCATATCCAGTAGTTGGATTATCTTCTTCAATAAAAGTATCAGGGTTAACAGGATCTCCGCTTGGTAATTTATCAAACGATACGTCTTTAATTGTATCTTTATCAAAAACTGAAATTTCTTCTTGCATAGCATCATTTTCATCACTATTTCAAGTTATTTGTATTCTTGAAGCTTGCTCAAATTTTAAAAACATTTTTGAAGGCTTTAAAATTTTGTTATTTACAAAATCAATTACAGGTTTGTCTTGTGATACTATTCTAAATAGTTTAGTAGAAATTAAATTATTAATTTTTTTAGAAATATTATTTTTGTTATAAATTGAAAAATTGCTGCTGTCATTAGGAAAATTATATGTTTCAATATATTGATCATTAGTTTCTAAAAAATTATTAATTTTACAACTAACTGCAAAAAGCCCCACAATAGGAGCTGATAATAATATGCTACTTAAAAATATTTTTTTTAACTTCATGGTAATATCCCTTGAATTTCTATAGACTCACCTGAAATTGTTGGTGGTTGTAAATGTGTATGGAATGAAAGCATTACAAGTGTTAAGATAACACTTGTCGCAAAATAAGCAAAGGTAGTATAAAGGACTTTGACAGAAGAGTTTCTATTGTGAATAAATTCAGGCACTAATTCAAAAATAGCAGTAAAAACTATAATTACTCCACCGATAATTTGAAGTGATGGTATAACTCATTTTTGATAATCTAAATACTTACCTAAAAATGCTCCAAAAAACAAAATTGGAATTATTAATAACATTGTATATAAATTATATCTTATTGCTTTTCATTTAGTTTGACCGTACTGAGTTTGGCGATAATAAATAATAATATTTTCAACTAAAATATGGATGTTAAATGTAACTATTAAACCGATATTAGGGTTTGTATAATTTATACTCGTCATTTGATAAACGCTTAAACCTAAAACAAGTCCATCTATTATTCTATGAATTAATAGCATTAAAATAGCTATTCAAGCAGCTTTAGGATTATCTATATCTGTAAAAGAAATAATATGATCTGAATGTCCGTGTTCTTCATGAGATTCATGAATATGTCCTTTATGTTTTTTAATAGAAATGTATCTTCAAAGAATAACTAAAGTTAAACCAATTAAAGCGCTTATCCCAACAATAACCGCCATATATAATTGTTCTTTAGTAACATCACCATTCGTTAATATTAATCCACCATTTTCACCACTTGTATGAAGTCAGGTTTCCAGACTTAAAACAGCTTCTTTAATAAAACCTGCTGAACCAATTATTAAAAACATTCCAGTGCTAAATGCATAAAGATAAATCATTTTGTGTTTAGAAAATTTTGGTTTAATTGCACTTAGTACTAGTGACACAACAACAGGAGCCGCAAGTAATATAAATGAATAAATTAATAAGTTTATTAAAATCGTTAATTCAAGATTATTATTAAAATCAATTTCCTTAAAAAACATAACTCTCCTTTATATAATTTTTGACAATAACTTACAATATTTTACCAAATTTTTTTTAATTATATTATAATAATAATTGCAAAATTAATAGTTGCAAAAATTATAGCAAGGAAATATCATGTGGAAAAAAAATAAGTTATTTTTAGGTTATATTTTACCATTATCTAGCATCGGTGTCTTTGCTTGTATGTCATGTAATCCAGTAAATAAAGATGCTAAAGATATAGATGAGTCAATAATAGATAAAAATTTATTAATGTCATTTAATAACAAACAAATCAATATTTTAAATGATTTTTATCCTTTTTTAAATAAAGAAATAAAAAATTTAAATAATGATAATACTTTTTACAATATTATTGAACAAACAAAACCTAAAACAAATGATTTAGGAATTGAAATAGGACAAGAAAAAATTATTGATGCGATAAAAACTCAAGATGCACAAAAAATAGACATAAATGATTTTTTTATACAATTTGATAAAAATATAGTTAAAACCACAAAAAACTACTTACCATGAATCACAAATACTTTGCCAACTGTTTATAATATAAAATACTCTGAAATAGGTTTAAAACCATTTCCAGATATTCAAACATTAATTTATAAAATAATAGATGACATGGAAAATGGAACATGAGCAAGTGTAACTAATTTAAAATTTTTTGACGGTTATTTTTATAACCTAAATACAATTAGATTACAATCATGATTAAATAATCCCTTGCAAAAAAAAATTTTAGAAACCCTTTTACTAACATATATAAATTATTTTAATACTGACGTTTATAGAGTAAATATTAAAATTAATCAAGATGATTTTTTAGAAGATAAAAATGATAATATGATTAGTTTTTCTTTAGAATGTTTTGATAAAGATAACAATAATTTATTATCAGAAGAAAACAAAAATAAAAAATTTTATTTATTTGGCTTTAAAAATTATTTAAATGATCCTAAGTTTGGAGTATTTGAAAATATTGATGATCTAAAACTCTTTAATGAATATTTAGTTAGTCCAATTTTAAAATTTAAGCTTAATAACATTTATTCAGTTAGTGATATAAATAGTTTTGTAAGTGATTTATATAGCCCAGAGTTTGTAAGTGCTGACGGTTTAAATTATTTTTTAAACACACATAGTGATTTAATTGAATTAGAGGTTCCAGAATACAAAAAGACCACTGACAAAGCATATCGATTTGTTTCAAGTGAAATTGCTGAATTTTTTGGAACACGGCAATTGTTAAAAATTAAAATCGAAGTTATTCATCAAGATAATTCAAAAGAATATTTCTGATGAATAAGTAGTGATTTTGATGATCATGGTCACAAAATGAAACCACTAATTAATAAAATAAAAAACCAATTAATATTTGAAAGTTTCAATCCCGAACTAGAAAAATTTAATTTACAAAATGATACATTTCAATTAAAAGTAAACAATCAAGATAAAAGAGATTTTACAGGTATAAATGCAAATGAATTTTTTGAATCAGACTTATTTAAAAGTATTTTAAAATCAATTGATCAATCAGCAATTAAACACATTAAAATGCCTTACAATTTGAGTTTATGAAATAATAATATTAAAAGTAATTTTGAAGCAGGATGATTAACATATGATTCAGAAGCATTTAAATACTTTCAAACATGATTAAATTTATTTGTTTTACAGTATGCAATAAATACAAAGAAAGATGACATTAACACAATGTTAAATCATATAAGAGTGGAAATTGCTGATACACCATATTCAGCGGGTCAAGTTGCTTTAAAATTTCACTTTATTGCTTATGAAAATTCAAAAGAAATAGAATTACTCAATGAAAAAAATCAAAATAAAATAATTTTATGAAATGGTTTTAAGGGTTATGATCAAACAAAGAAAGAACCATTTACATTTTAAGGAGAAAAAATGAAAAAAACAAACAAGAAACTTTTTGCTTTTAGTTTACTAACAATAAGTACAATTGCAGCTATTTCAGTTCCTGCAATTGCTGCTTCTTGTGCACAAGAAAATACTGAAAATAAGAAACAAACAACAAGTGAATTTAAAAATTATGAAAATTTAAAAGAAAATTACAATGTAGCAAAAAATTTTGTTATTAATAAAATTAAAGTTAATGCAGATAAATTTATTGTTAAAGCGCAAGCTTTTACAAACTCATTAAAAGATTTAAATAATAGTTTAACAGAAATAGCAAAAAGTAATAATTTAAATGAAGAAGAAAAACAAACAATTACAAATTATGTAAATACATGATTAACTATTCCAGAAAAAGTTAAAAAAGACCAAACATCAGAATATGCAACTTCATTAAATAAATTAGCAGATATATCTGAAGATTTAGAGTTAGTTATGGGAACACATATAAGTGCTTTAAATAACAAAAATAATGATTTTTTTGAAAATTTAAAAAATATACAAGATAAACTAGAGGAAAAAAATATAAAAAATGATACATTACAAAGTAGTTTAAGAAATATTTGAATTTTCTTTACTCACACATTAGTAGATCCGGATCACTTTACAGAAGAAGAACATTTACATGAACAAGATGTTAATCCACAAAATTCAAATCAACATAATCATTCACATGCTGCTGCTAATTTATACTATGAAAGTCTTGAATGAGTAGATGATTTTATTAATGTTATAAATAAACAAAATAACAACATAACAAATAAAGATATTATAATCAATACATTTAATAACACAGTTAAACCACTTATTATAAAAGCAAATAATGAAAAATCAGAAGAAATAAATACAAAATTTACATTATTAAAAAATAATTTAGAAACATTAATTTCTCAAAATTCTGAATCTATTTCTTCATCGCTTGACTTTAAATTACAAAAAGATTCGACCGCTATTTTAGGGCAAATAAAAACAAACTTAGAAGCACTTGTTAATGAATTAGGATTATCTAAAAACAGTGTTGAATTTGAAGATTAGATTTTAATATAGAAAAAACCAAGACAAAATATGTTCTTGGTTTTTTATTAAGATTTAACACAGTGCGAAAATAAAATATTTTTGTTTTTTCTCAATTTAACTTATATTAAAATTAATTATTTATTTTTAATGAATTCTAAAACCTGCATCTCCACTACCTTCGTAGTAATCTAAAGTAGGAATATTTAATACAATACTCTTTGCATCAGAACTCTTTGCATCTCAAAATACTAACTGTTTATAGTCATTTGGTTTGTGATTTAAAGCATCAAAATGCTTATCAATGAATGAAAAATAATTTTCTATAGTTTGAGCAATTTTGTATTGTAATTGGTTTGGATTTTTACTTCTGCTAAACGAAGATACTCTATTTAAATCTTCATAATCTTGTTTTAATCTTTTGTATTCTATACTTTGTGAGACTTGTCCACTGCTTGGATTAAATTTTTGAAAGACAGCTCACAACATTTTTCTCACATATTCATTTATCGCATATCAGGTATTATCACCTTTTAATTTCATATATGCATTTTGATAATCACTTATAAAATACCCCACATTTTCACCTACAGTAGTTTTTTGGTTTTTATACCTTGCGTGTAATTTATGCCACTCTGTAGTTACTTGATATAAAACATTATTAATATTATAATCTCAACCGTTATCAGCTGGTTTAGGTTGAACTTTAGTTAAATAATCAGCTAATGTATTGTATGTTAAATTTAAAGTTTGTGCTCCATTATTATATTGGAAATAATCAAATTGATAATACATATTAGTTGATGTAAATAATATTTTGTGCATATCCTTAAGTTTATTTTGTCATGATTCATAACCCGCTATAAACGGTAAATAACCATATAATTCTCTGAATTTTTTAACAAAAATTCCTGGAGTTCCATCTTCATTATAATCAATATATTTTTTTAGAACTTCTTTTAATCCATACATTTCTTGTTCATAAAAATTAACAGAGTTATAGAAAGTATTTCTATAATTTACATAATCACTAATTAATTTCTTTTTATCGCGCAAGTATACACCTTTGTTTGCATTATAGTCATTTTTAAATTTATCTAAATTTCCACTTAAATTTCTAGTTGATTCAAGTCGTGAAAAACCTTCTATATTTGTTTTGTCACTTTGACGTCCATTAAAACCGTTGCTATCTAATTGTGTAACATTTATAAATTTATTTGTATCATCAACAAAAATATCTAAATTATCAGTCATAAATTTAAGATTTAAATTATTTAATATATCTACAGATTTTGAATTTTTATTTCTTGCTATTGATTTACTATTAACATCATTTTCTAAATCATTATATTCTTTAGTCATTTTACTAGACATTTTTGCAACTTCTTGCTTATCTTTTCTAATTGAATAATTTATATCTGTTGGAACTAAATAATTTGAATGATCATTTCTAGGAGGGATTGGATTAAAACTTTTTCCTCAAGAAGAATCAACGGGTTTAAGGTTAGTTTCTGCTGATTTTAATAAATCTTTGTATTCTTTTTGTTTATTAAGATTTTCAACTGCTAATTTATGTTCTTTTTCATATTCTTTTTTATTATCGTTAATTTTTTTAATATTTTGTATTGCTTCATCATAAATATTTTTTATAGTGTCTGCATAATTTGAACTATTGTAATCTACTTGAGAAAGTGAATTTTTTAATTCTGATAATTTTGAATAGTTTGATTGACTTTCAACTATTCTATCATTTTCAAGATCTGAAAGAACTTCTTCAATTTTTGTATTTAATTGTTTTGCTATTTCTTGATATGCTTCTTTTTCTAAATTATCATATGCTTGTTTAGCACTAGTAAATGTTTGATCGCTTAATGTACCATTATTAACTGCGCTTGTAACTGAATTTTCTATGCTCTGAATTTTTTGTTGTATTCAACTATCTATATTAATATTCTTATTATAGTGAGCAGATATTAAAGATTTTTTTGTTTGGAAATTATTTCTAGAAGCATTCATTTGATTTATAGCATTATCGCGAGATTGTTTTTTTGTTTTTATATTATTAAATTTAGTATCTAATCTTGAATATGATCCTTCAGATTGTTCCTGTGTTGGATTATGTGCAGGAATAAGAGAAATACTATCTTCTGTATTTTTTGTTCTTGCAAGTTCTTCTTTTAAATCTTTGTAATAATTGTTGCTTAAATCATTATTTACATAACTTTCTACAGTCTTACTTAATTTTTGATATCTTAATGCAGACACATCTCTCATTTTCTTCTCTAATTCTGATTTAGCTGAAGAAAAATCAGTTGAAAGAATTGTATTATTGTTTTGTTTTTCAGTTAATGAATTTTGTTTGTTTGATAAAAATGTTTCTAAATCTGATTTATATTCAGCATATTTTGTATCGTTTTTAAATGTAGTATATTTTGTAACTGTAGCATCATATGCTTGTTTATTAGTGTTTATACTTGCAACTTCAGCTTCAACTGCTTCTTTTGAAGATTGTAATGAAGAAATTTTACTTCTAATTACAGTGACATCTCTACCATTATAATTATTATTTCTATTTACTTCTGTATCAGCATTAGAAATAGCATTTGTTAAATCAACATTTTTAACTTTATTATATTGAGGTCCAGTTAAACTATTTTTATAGTTTTCAACTTCTTCTCTTTTTCTTTCATATTCTCCAATTGCTTTATATCAATCTATTCTGTCTTTTAAGTTATTTAAACTTGTAGTTGCATTACTATATGCATCTTTTAATTTTTTAGGATCATTATTTGCACTTGTTATGTCTGAATTTAATTTATCAATAATTTTTTGTTTTTCAGCATTTAATAATTCTTTTGATTTTTGACTACCAGATCCTGTTATTTTATTTATTTCTGATTCTAAAGAACTTAAAGAACTAGAATAAGTATTTTTATTATTTTTAATATTTTGTGCTTCTTGGATTGCTTTTTCTATTATTGTTTGTTTGTCTGTATATGAGTTAACAGAAAGTGAATCATTTCCAGTGATTGAAGTATGTAAATTATTATTGTTATTAATTATGCTATCAATATATTTTTTAATTTCTTCATCGCCATTATAAGTATTTGTTTTTGAATTTTTAAGTTCATTTTCTTTTGAAATTAAATTATTTAAAGCTGATTTTACTGAATTTATAGTTGCAATAGTATTATTTTTTTGTAAATCACTTGTAGCTTTGTTAATTTGATCAACTGTAGAATTTGCATTACCTTTTATATCTTTTTGTGGTTTTAATTTACTTATTACAGCAGATTTTATTGCTGAATATTTAGCATCATTTGTTACTGCGTTTAAAATGCTATTATATTCTTTATCAAAATTATCTTTAGCATTAACTTTATCTAATGTTGATTGTAAGTTAGTTACTTCTGTGTCATAATCACCAGATTCAATTGTTTTATTTTTTTGTTTTTCTGACAAGCTAGAATTTGAACTATTTATAGCAGTTTGTAATTCATTTGAATAACTTGGATATGTATTTTTTGCTGATTCCAATTCACTAACTTTAGTATCATATGTTGCTTTTGCTAATCTTATTTTTTCTTGTTCTTGATTAGCTTTTGTAACTGCATCATTTAATGCTTTTGTTTTTGTTTCTAAGTCACTAGTTGGTGTTGAATCAATTACAGATTCTTCAATTGTATTTGGAGTTATTACATCGCCAAGATCTTTTTTGATTTTACTTTCTTCTGAATCATTTAATGAAGTTTTTTTATCATTTGCAGCTCTTAGAGCTTTTCTATATTTATCTGATGCTATTTCTTGCTGAATGTTTGCATCAGAATTTGCATTTTCT
The DNA here is from genome assembly GCF_018914005.1 of Mycoplasma zalophi. Taxonomy (NCBI): domain Bacteria; kingdom Bacillati; phylum Mycoplasmatota; class Mollicutes; order Mycoplasmatales; family Mycoplasmataceae; genus Mycoplasma; species Mycoplasma zalophi. The sequence continues at coordinate 620,856 of NZ_JAHMHI010000001.1, read as the reverse complement.
AGTGCTGATTTTGCTTTGTCATATGCTGTTTTAATAGATTCTAATGATTTATCTTCAGAATTTAATGCTTTTGCTAATTCTTTTTTAATTTTTGATACTTTATCTAAATATTTTTGTTTAGCTTCTTCGTTATCACCAAATTTTTCATTTAGTTTATCACCTGAAAGAACTTTATCATTTTCTTTTTCATATTCAGTTTTAGAATCATTAGCTTGAGTAATTTTATTGGCTATATCTTGGTTTTTTAGATTTTTTGTTGCTGTTTTAATTTCTTCAGTTGTTGAATTTGTATTATCTCTAACAGCTTTTTGATCTGAAACCGCTTTTTCAATGGCTTGTTGAATAGCTTCATTAGCACCTTTATTTCTTAAAGTGTTATATTCATCGTCAAAGTCTTTTTGTGCTTTTTGTTTTTTAACCTTATCAAATGCATCTTGAAGATCTTCAATTGCTTTTTTAATTGTTTCAGGGTTTGGATTGCCTTGACTATCTCCGGGGTGAACAATTCCATTTTGTGTGTTTTTTGTATTTTCTAAATTTGTTTTTATTTCTGAGTATTTATCGTTGTTTAAATCTGAATTTATATATTCTTCAACTTTTTCTTTTAATTTATCAAATTCTTTAGTTTTTGCTAATTTGTTTGCATCATCTAATATTTTTTTAGCTTCTGCATATTTAGCAGCAGTAAGAGGTTCAGTTTTTAAAATATTATTTGCATCTTCTTTAGCTTTTTCTAATAAAGTTTTTATTTCATTTTTTAAGTCTTTATCACCAATATTTTCAGCTTCTTGAAGTGTTTTTTCAAATTCATTTACTGATTCTTCATACTCTGCTTTATTTTTATCAAGTTCTTCTTGTTTTTTAGCTTCTAAAGTTTCATTTAATGCTTCAATTGCTTCTTTAGCTGCATCATATGCTTCTTTTTGTTTTTGTTTGTCTTCTTCTGCTTTTTTAAGTTTTTCATCTAATTCTTTTTGGATTTCACCTAATTTACCATCATAATATTCTTTTGTTTCAGGATAATTTCCCTCAAGTTCATTAGAAGTTGCTTCAGCTTGTTGTTTTGTTTTTTCATAATCATTTTTTGATTTATCTAATTTTGCTTTTAATAATACATCTTCTAAGTTTTTCTTTTGAGTGTTGTAATCTTCAATTGTTACAGAAGGTGGATTAGTATTTGTTTTTGCATCTATAGCATTTTTTGCAGCTTCTTTTGCTTTATCTAATGCATCAATGATTGCTTTTTCATTTGCATCTTTATCATTTAATTTTTCTTTAAATTTATTTATTTTATCAACAGTGTTTAAATAATCTTCTTCAGCTTTATTTAGAGCAATATCATTTTTAGCTTGTTTTAATGCTTCTGTTGCATCATCATATGCTTTTTTAATTTCTTCAGGAGTTTTTGCAGCAGCTAAAGCTTGTTTAAGTGAACCATTGTCACCTGTAATGTTTTTTACTGCTTCTTTATATTTTTCTAATGCTTTTGGATAATTATTAAAATCTGAATCTGCTACAATGCTATCTTTTTCAATTTTGTAATTATTTTTAGAAGTTTCAACTGATTTAGCATCATTAATTGCTTTGTCAAGTTTATTTTTAAATTCTTCATATTTTGTTGGGTTTAAAATATCGTCATTTGAAATATTACTTTGTTTATATGCTTCTAAAGCATCAGCTAATATTTTTTTAGCTTCATCTTGATCATCTGATAATTTATTTTTATAATCTAATGCTTCTTTAAATTTATTTTTATACTCATTAAAATTAGAAACAACATTTTCAAGATTTGTTTTTAATTCATTATTGTTTTCTGTTAATTTATTTTTAGCAGAAATTATGTCATCAGTTGTTGAATCAGCATTATCTCTTGTAGTTTTTTGTTCTGACATTTTTTTAATCATTTTAGCTTTTATAATATCAGCTTTTGGAATTGATTGTTCTTCTGCTGCATCATCTTTAGGAACTACACTTAAAATATCAGAATATGTATCATCAAAGCTTTTTTGTGCTTTAGCTTTTGCAAAAGCTTTATTTAATTTATCAAAAGCATTGTCTATGTCTTCTTTTGATGATGATTCTGTAATCTGTGAATTTATTGCATTTTGTAATTCAGTTTTTATATCATTGTATTTTTTATCATTTAAATCATTATTAATATAAGGATTTACTTCTTCAGTTAATAATTTTTGATATTTATCATATGCTGCTTTTTGAATTGCTTTATCAACATTATCAGAAGCTGTTGAATAAGAACTAGCATCTATTGTAGGTGGATTAGCATTAATTTTTTCATTTAATTTTCTTACTTCTTCATCATAAGAATTTTGAAGTTCAGTAGCTGAATCTGGATATTGTTGTTTTGCTTGTTCAATTTCTGCTGCTTTTTTATCAAAAATGTCTTTTTGAGTTTTTACTAGTTTATTTTGTTCTTTTGCTAGTTTTAAACCATCTTCTAAGTTTTTAGTTGCTTGTTTAATTCTTTTTAGCGAAATAGCTGCATAATTTTGTTCTTTATTTATATGTTGGGTATCATTGTTATTGTCTTTTATAACAGTTGATAAATCATATAATATTTTCTTTTGATAATCTTCTGTTAATAAATTTTTATAAGTATTTGTATCAGTTAATGCTTTTTCATAATCATCAATTGCCTTGTTTTTTTCTACATTAGCTTTTGCTTGTTTTAAAGCTTTTTGTGCTTTTCCATATGCTTCTATTTTTTCAGTAAATGTTTGTGCATTTTGAAGATCTTCAGCTAAAGTGTTACTTATTGTTTCTAATTCTTTATTGTATTTAGTTTTAGCTCCATTGTGTTTTTCTTCAAAATCATTATCTGTATATTTTTTAGCTAATTCTAATTCATAATCTTTTTTAGCTTTTTTAACTTTAGCATCTTCTAATGTTTGTTCAAGTTGTTTTTTATATTCAGTATATGTTTGAATTGATAATTTTTGGTCATCTTGTATTGTTGATTCTTTATAGTCATTTAATTTTTGAACTATTTCATCAATAATTTCTTTGTAATCATTATTTTCTTGAGTAGCCTCTAATTTTGATTTATAGTCATCTAAAACTTTATATGCTTTTAAATATTCATCGAATTTTTCTTTAATTACATCTAATTGTGAAATTTGTGATTCAAGTGCTTCAGTAGCTACATTAATTTTTTCTGCTGATGAATCTTGATTATCTCTTATAGTTTTTTGTGGTTCTAAATGTTTTATAACTGCATTTTTTAGATTTTGATATTTTGTTGAACCTTCTGTATCTTTAAATTTATTTAAAATATCACCATAAACTTTATCAAAATCTGATTTTGATTTAGCTAAAACAGCATCATCATATGCTTTTTGTAATTTTGGAAGTGATTCTTTTAAAATCTCGATTGTTGGTTTAGGTATAGATGTTGAAAGTGCTTTTGGATCTTCTGAATCTATAACTGCTTTTAGTGTGTCATAAATTCCTTGATATTCGGGGTGTTTGTTTGCCACTTCTATATTAGTTTCATCTAATTCAGTTAATAATGATTTTGCTTTTTGAGATAAATTATCATAAGCATTTTGGAAAATGTCTAGTTGTTGTTGTTTAGCGTCTTTTAATGCTTTATCTAAATCTTTTGTAGCTTTAGTTATTGATTCTTCAGTTGCATTTGAATTTGTTTTATTTGATTTTTGTAATTCAATAGCAGAATCTAAATTTGCTTTTGTTGTATTAATCAATTCTTTTTGTGAATCTGTTGATAATAATTCTTTGTCTTTTTCAAGAGAATCTATAAATTTTTCAGCTTCTAAAGCTTTTTTATCAAAAATTTCTGATGCTTTTAAAACTTTTTCATCTAAATTTAATTTATCTAATGCATCAATTAAATTTTGTTCAGTAGATGAATTACTATCATTAACACCTTGTGCTGCTGCTAATTCTTTTAAAATCTTATTAACAGTATGTTCATGTTCAGGTTTTGTAACAAAAGTTCCACCTTGACTTTCTTGTAAATTATCTTGAACATATTTTGTAATTGAATCAATTTTTGCTTGTAAATCGGTTCTTGCTTTTGCTCTTTTTGTTTTATTTTCATTGTATTCTGCATCAGCTTTAGTTATGGCCTTTGATAATTTTGTTGTTTTTTCATCAAAATTTTCTTTTGTTTTATTATCGTTATTTTTGAAAAATTCTTCACTTTTTGTTAACAGATTTTCTAAAGTATTATAAAGTTCTTCATCATCCTTATTTAAAACAGGTTTTTGAATTTCACTTAATTTAGCTTTTGCTGCTTTAACTTGCTTGTCATAATTATCTTTTGAATCTTTTAAAGCCGTTGATGTATTGAAAATTTTAGTCAATCTGTCAATTGATTTCTGAATGTCTTCAACTTCAATGTCTTCTTTTGGTTCAAGTGGGTTAGCATTAGGATTTTTTTCAACTAAATTAGATTCATCTGTAACTGATTTTGTTAAAGGATTTTTAATAAAATCAAAATCATTATTGTTTTCTAAATTTTTGTCTATATAATCATTAACTTTATTTTTAAGAGTTTCAAATTCTCTAAATTTACGATTTTTATCTGTTTCTTCTTTTTCTTCTTTTGCTGTATCAAGCGCTTGTTGAACTTTTAAAGACGCAGTGTTTGTTGCTGTGATTTTATCTTTTAGTGATGCGTTTGCATCATCAAGAATTTCTTTAAGATCTTTTTGAATTTTTATTATTGCTTCATCTAATTTTTGTGTAACTTCAGGGTATTTATCGGTTAAAGTATCTTTTTTATATGTATCAACTTCACCTAATCTTTTTTTGTATTCTTTAGTCGCTTCATCTAAGTCAATTTTATCTTTTTTGGTAGTTACTTCATCTAGTTTAGCTTTTAATTCTTCTTTTGCTTTTTTTATTTGATCACTTGTTGATTCAGTATCTTTTTTATCAACAACTTTATCAGTTTCTGTTTCTGTTGTTGTTAATTCATTGGCTAAACCTGGATATTTTGAACTGTTTGCATTAATTAATTTAAGTAAATCATTAACATCTTCAACAACTTCATCATATTCAGTTTTTTGTTCTTCACGTTTTTCAAAAGTTGCATTTACTTCTTTTTTAACTTCTTCAAAAACTTTTTCTAATTTACTTTTTTGATCTTGAATGTCTGAAGAATTGCTTGAATTTTTTACATCTTCCTGTGTTTTTTCTAAAGCTTCTTGTAATTTTTGAATTGACTCTGCGTCTTCTGGGTGATTGTGTTCTTTTATATAATCTTTGATATTTTTAAATGAAGCATTGATGTCATCTTTTGCTTGTTTTTTGTTTTCAATTTCTGCTTCGTAATTTTTTAAAGCTTCTGTTGCATCTAAAATTTGTCTGGTTGTTGAATCTGGATTATTTCTTATTAAATCTTTATTTTCAAGAAGTTCAGTAATTTCTTGTTTAATTGATTCATATTTAGGATCTGTTAATTCATCTTTTATTTTGTTTAATTTTGCTTTTTGAGCATCATAACCAGCCTGTGCTTCAGCTTTTTTAGCTTCTAAAGCTTCAATTATTTTATCTGCAGATTCATATATTTTATCAAATGTTTTTGATTCAGTACCTTGACTTTCAGTTGCTAAAATATCAGATACATATTTTTTAATATCTGAATATTTTCCATCACTGAAATCATTTATAAAATCATTTGCCAAGTCTTGAGATTCTTCAAGTGTCTTTTTAGCATGATTTCTTAAAGTATCACTTACTTGTTTTTGAATTTTTGCTGCATTTACATAATCTAAAATATTATTTATATTTGCATATACTACTTCAAAATCTTCATTATTTATCCCAGCATCATATTGTTGCTTTGAATATTCTAATAATAAATCCTTAGTTTTTATATCATCTGGAGTGGTTAATGTTTCATTAGCATATTTTATTGCTTCATCATAAACTTTTTGAAGTTCTTCTCAAGATATTTTATGAGCTTTTGTTTTTGCCGTTTCGAGTTCTTCTATTAATTTGTGTTTTGCTTCCAAAATATCAGTTAATGAAGAAGTTTCTACCGAAATATTTTCAATTATTTTATTTCTGTTATTTACCTCTTCTTTATGTAAATCGTTATAAAAATCATGTACTGATAGTGGATTTTTAATAAAATCATTTAATTTTCTTAATTCTTTTTCATAATCTGCAAAAGCCATTAATCTTGTATCATTATCTTTAATAGCCTTCTCTTTTTTAGCTTTTTCAAAAGCTTCTTGAAGTATTTTTACTTGTAAATCAATCTCTTTTTGAGTTGATTCATAATTAACATGTCTATCGGTTTGTGATTTTGTATCTTCAAGTTCTTTTTTTATTTCTTTATATTCTTCAAAATGTAAAGTATTTTTTAAATATTGTTCCACTTCTTCTTTTAATGAATTATATTTTTCAAAATTTAATTTTTTCATATCATTAACAACATTTTTAAAATTACCTAAAGCAAATTTTAGGTTGTCAATTTTAGTTTGAACTTTTGAAAAAGTATCATAAAAAAGATTTAATACAAGGTTATCATCTAAAATATTTTGAACTATTTTTGTTAAAAATTCACTATGTTTTAACTCTTGGTTTTTAAAGTCATCAAGCTCATTTCATAGTTTCTCTTGTATCTTTATAAGATTTTTTAATCTTGATTCTTCCAAAATAAAAGTACTTGTAGTAACAGTTAATGCAGTTGCAGAAACAGCTAAAAATGAAAGCACCTTACGTTTATTATTTTTCTTCATATTTCTCCTTATGTCAACACTTATTTAAAGTAGCAAAGTAAGTTGTAAATGATAATAATGAATTATGTTAAATTTATAAAAAATATCTTATTTTATGTACTATTTTAAATTAAAAAGTGTATTCCTATTATATCAAAAATTGTTATTTTTCTTTGCTTTTGATGATTGTGTTTGACGAATTAAAAATAAAAAAGAAAATCAAGCAACCTATTTTTGTAAATATTTGCTTGATTTTTTTTAATTAATTTATGTTATTTTGTTAAACCTGCATTGTCTGAATCTTCATAATAATCTAGCGTTAAATTTACTTTTGTATTACTTGCTTTATCACCTCTTGCATCTCACATGATTAATTGTTTATATACACGATGTTCTAAATCATCTTCAAAGTAATAATCTATTGCTTCGAAATATAATTTAATTACATTATTTACTTTATCCCTGTAAGTTTTATAACTTAAATCATCTTCTCAATAACGACTATTTGTATTTGAATATAATTCTTTAGCCCCTAAATGTACTTTATTATATTTATCGAAACTTTTACCACCACTATTTAATATATTTTCATTAATATTATTAATTAATGAATCCACCATCTTATTAACATAATCATAGAAATTATATTTTTTATTTGATGAATCATCTTTCATTTTTATTGAAGGTCAATTTTGTTTATCTGAATGATATAATTGTCCTTTTTTTGATAATTTATATTGTGGTCTCATACTTCTTGCATATAAATTACCATCATCGCGTTTAATTTCTGTAACAAAATCATAAATTCCTCTTTCGGGAGCTCATTTATCTCTAAAATTAAACCCTGATTTTTGCATCTCTACAACATTGTCGTATACATCTTTAAAATGTAAATGTTTATTTTCTCCATTCATATGGTCTACGATGAAATAGTCAAATTGAATGTATTGTTCTGTAGAATTACGTAAAAGATCATAATATTTGTTTAGTTTATCTAATCAAGGTTTATATCCTGCTATTTCAGGTAAAAACTCATATGCTCTTCTAAATGCCTGAAGATATTCTCCGGCTTCGCCTTGCTCATTGTATCCAACATATTGTTTTAATTTTTTCTTTAATTCAAACATTTCTTTTTCATATCAATTAACTGTTTCATACAGTTTTTCTTTGTAATCCTTATAGTTTCTAATTGTTAGTCTTGTATTACTATTTATTTTATTTTCATAATCTGTAATAAATCCATCATGTAAATCACTATATAGATTTTTTGATGAAGGATTTAAATGTAAGTCTTTTATTTCACTAAATTGATTACTTTGTCTATTATTAAACCCGTTTTCAGGATTAGATAAATCTGAATTAGCTATAAATGTTTGTGCTAAAACTTTTAAACCATCAATATATTCTTTTATTTGTTCTTGAGTTAAAACTGGTTGAATTTTAAAATCACTTACTTCTTTGTTAGAAGCTATTGATTTTTTATTAGTTTTTTCTTGTAATCCACTCATTTCACGCAGAATTCTATCTCTAGCATCTTGAAAAACTTTTTTATCATTTTTTATAAAAACATTATCCCCATAAGCTTTTGAACCAATACTTTTTCCTCAACTTTGATCAATATCTATTCAAGAACTTATTGCATTAGATAAATCTACACGCTCTGCACCCAGTATTGCTAGTTTTTCAACTGCTTTTTTATGCTCAGCATTGTATTTTTGTTTATCTGATTCAATTTTTTGGATATTTGTTTGTACTTGATCATAAATATTTTTTAGTGATGTTTTGTATGAATCACCAGAATAATTAAAGTTTGTAAGTTGATTTTTTAGTGATTCTAGAGATTCGTAATTTGAATTACTTTCTTCTATTCTATTATTTTTAGGTTCGTTTAATGTTTTTTCTATTTGTTTATTAATTTCTTTTACAACTTCTTTATATGAATTTGTAACTAAATTATTATAAGCAACTTTAGCATCAGTAAATGTTTTATTATTTAAAGAATTATTATTAATTGCTGTTGTTATATTTCCTTCAATTTTATTAATTTCAGCATTAATTCAGTTCTCTATATTTATATTTGAGAAGTTTGTAGATATATTAGATTTTTCTGTTGTAAATGTATTTTTTGAACTATTTAATTGTTCAATTAACTGTTTACGTGTTGTGTATTTACTTTTTGTTTCTGTATATTTTGAATTTAAAGTATCATATGATCTTTGGGCTTGTTCTTGTGTTGGATTATGTGTTGGGATAAGAGATTTATTATCTTCAGTATTTTTTGTTGTTGCAAGACTTTGTCTTAAATCTTTATAATAATCATCATTTCCTGATAATGTATCATTTACATAATTTCCAACTGTTTCACTTAATTTTTTGTATTTTTTACCTGAAACTTCTTTTAATTTGTTTTCTAAAGCGTTTTTTGCATTTACATAACTATTTGAGCTGATTTGATTATTATTTGTCTGTGATTTTAAAGAATTAGTTTGATTAGTTAATGTTTGTTCTAATTCTGGTTTTCATTCACTGTTATTTTCATCATTTTTAAATGTGTTATATGTTTGGACTACTTTTTCATATTTAGCTTTATTTTCATCAATTTTTCTTATTTCGGCTTCTGCTGCTTCCTTAGAATATTGTAATGAAGAAATTTTATTTCTAATTTCTTCAGCGCTTCTACCATTATAATTTTGATCTCTATTTACTTCTGTATCAGCACTAGAAATAGCAGTTGTTAAATCAACATTTTTAACTTTGTTATATTCAGGTTTAGTTAAGCTTTTTGCATAATCTTCAACTTCTTTTCTTTTTGTTTCATATTCTCCGACTGCTTTATATCAATCTATATTATTTTGTAATGCATTTAAGCTTGTAGTTGCTTTATTAAAAGCTTCTTTTATTTTTGTAGGATCATTATTCGCACTAGTTATATCTGAATTTAATGTAGTAATAATTTGATTCTTTTCAGCATTTAATAATTCTTTTGCTTTATTATTTCCAGTTATAGCATTAATGTTTCTTTCTAATGTTGTTTTTGAATTTGTATAACTATTTTTAGATGCTTTTATATTACTTGCATTAGTGATTGCTTCTTCAATTTTGTTTTGTCTTGATGAATATGCGTTGTCAGTTAATGCTTCTTCATTTGTAATTGAATTATGAAGATTATTTTCATTACTTAAAACACTTTGAATGTAGCTTTGAATTTCAGGGTCATTGCTATATAAAGTAGTTTTTGAATTTTCAAGTTCAGTTTCTTTTTCAATTAATCTATCTAATAAATTTTTATAATTAGAAATTTTAGTAATATTTTCTTGTTTATGTAAATTATTTTTAGCTTGACTAATATTTGAAGCGCTAGAATTTGTGTTATTTCTAATTTCTTTTTGTGGTTTTAAATCCTTTTCAATTGCTTCTTTAATTTTTTGGTATTTTGATTCAGAACCCACAGCGTCAGTAATGTCTTTATATTCTTTATCAAAACTATCTTTAGCTTTAACTTTATCAAAAATTACTCTTAAATAATCTGTTTCACCAGTATAATCACTTGCTTGTATTGTTTTTGCTTTTTGATTTGTTGATATATTTGAATTTGAATTATTTATAGCGGTTTGTAATTCATTAGCAAAATTTGGATATGTTGTTTTTGCTGACTCTAATTCACTGACTTTAGCATCGTAAGCTGCTTTTGCTACTCTTATGCGTTCTTGTTCTTGATTAGCTTTTGTGACTGCATCATTTAATGCTTTTGTTTTTGCTTCCAAGTCACTAGTTGGTGTTGAATCAATTGCAGATTCTTCAATTGTGTTTGAAGTTATAACATCCCCAAGATCTTTTTTGATTTTACTTTCTTCTAAGTCATTTAATGAAGAATGTTTATTTTTTGCTGATTCAAGTGCTTTTCTGTATTTATCTGCAGCAATTTGTTGATTTATGTTAGCATCAGAATTTAATTGTTGCAATCTTTCTTTTGCTTGATTATAAGCTTCTTTTATACTGTCTAAATCAGCATCATCTGAATCTAAAATACTATTTAATTTTTCTTGTGCTTTTTCAATTTCATTTAAATAATTTTGTTTTGCTCTTTCATTATTTCCAAATTTTTCTTCTAATTTTTCACCAGAAAGACTTTTTTTAGCTTCTTCATCATATTCTGATTTTTTATTGTTTGTTTCAGTAATTTTATTGCTTATTTCTGCATCATTTAATTTAGTTGTAGCGTTGTTAATTTCTTCAGTTGTTGAATCAACATTATCTCTAACATCTTTTTGATCTGAAACTTCTTTTTCAATTGCTTTTTTAATACTATCATTTGCACCTTTATTTTTTAGTGCATCATATGCATCATCAAAGTCTTTTTGTGCTTTTTGTTTTTTGGCATTATCAAATGCTTCTTGAAGAGTGTCAATTGCTTCTTTAATTGTTTCAGAACTTGGTTTGTCTAGATTTTCTGCTGTATGAACAATTTCATTTTCTGTATTTTTTGTATTTTCTAAATCAGCTTTTATTTGATCATATTTAGCATCATTTAAATCTGAGCCTATATATGTTTCAACGTCAGTTTTTAATTTATCAAATTCTTGAGTTTTAGCCAAATTATTTGCAGCGTCTAAGATTTTTTTAGCTTCTTCATATTTAGCAGCGGTTTTTGGATCAGAATTTAATATTGCATCAGCTTTATTTTTTTCATCATTTAATTCAGATTTTATTTTTTGTTTTAAAGCTTCATCTTTAATATTTTCAGCTTCTTGTTTGGTTTTATTAAACTCTTCTAATGATTTTTCATATTTAGCTTTATTATCATTTGTTTCTTCTATTTTTTTAGCTTCTAAAGTTTCATTTAATGTTTCAATTGCTTTTTTAGCTGTATCATATGCTTCTTTTTGTTTTTGTTTATCTTCTCCTGCTTCGGTAAGACTAGTTGTTAATTTTTTTTCAATTTTTAACAGTTCTTCATCATAATATTGTTTTGTTTTAGGATAATTTCCGTCAAGTTCATTAGAAGTTGCTTGTGCTTGTTGTTTTGTATTTTCGTAATCTATTTTAGATTTATCTAACTTAGCTTTTAATATTGCATCGTCTAATGTAGTTATTGTTTTTGTATAGTCATTTACTATAATAGTTTTTGAATCTTCTTTTGCTTTTATTGATGATGTTGAAGAATGTTCAATGTTTTGTAATTCATCTATAATTGCTTTTTCAGCTTGATTACTTGGATTTAAAGAATCTTTTAATGTTTGTAATTCTTTTACTTTTTTATCATAATCTTCTTTTGCTTTATTTAAAACTATATCTTCTTTTGCTTTTTTAAGAGCATTTGTTGCATTGTCATATGCTTGTTTAATTTCTTCTGGAGTTTTAGCTGTTTTTAAATCTTGTGCAAGTGAACCATCTTCTTTTGTAATATCTTCGATTGCTTTTTTATATTTTTTTAATGCTTCAGGATAATTTTCAAATTCGTCATCAGAAGTTGTGTTTTGTAGTTCATTTTTATAGTTTGTTTTTGAACTTTCAATATCTTTTGCGTCTTTAAGAGCTTTTTTTAATCCTGTTTTAAATTCACTATATTTTTCAGGATTTAAAGCATTATCAGCACCTATATTACTTTCTTTATAGGTGTTTAAAGCATTAGTTAAAATGTCCTTAGATTCATTATTTTCAGAAGTTAAACTATCATTGTAATCTGAAACCTCTTTAAAAGCATCTTTATACTCATCAAAACTTTCTTTTATTAAATCTAATTGCGAAATTTGTGATTTAAGTACTTCAGTAGCTTCATTGATTTGTTGTGCAGTTGAATCATCATTATCTCTGATATTTTTTTGTAATTTTAAATGTTCTATAACTGCATTTTTTAGATTTTGATATTTTGTAGAACCTTCTGTATCTTTAAATTTATCTAAAATATCGCCATAAACTTTATCAAAATCTGATTTTGATTTAGCTAAAACAGCATCATCATATGCTTTTTGTAATTTTGGAAGTGATTCTTTTAAAATCTCGATTGTTGGTTTAGGTGTAGATGTTGAAAGTGCTTTTGCATCTTCTGGATCTTTTATGTCTTTTAATGCTCTTGCAATTTCAGGGTATTTAGAATGTTTATTTGCATCTTCTCCATTAGTTTCATCTAATTCAGTCAATAATTGATCTGCTTGTTTAGATAAATTATCATAAGCATTTTGGAAAATTTCTAGTTGTTGATTTTTTGCAGCTTCTAATGCTTGATTTAGATTTTCTTTTGCTTGATTTATTTGATCAATTGTTTCATCAATAGTTGCTGTATTTTTTGTAAAGTTATTTGCTACACTGATTTTATTATCAGTTTCATTTGTTATTGCTAAACCTAATGTATTTTTTACATTTTTATCTAATTTATCATCTAAGGTATTGTAAAAATCTGAAGCTTCTTTTGCTTGTTTATCAAATGCTTCTGATGCTTTAAGAATTTTTTCTTGATCATTTAAAGAATTTAAAGCATCAATTAAATTTTTCTCAGTTGAAGAAGCACTATCATGAATTGTTTTTGCTTTTTCTAATTCTTCTAAAATTTTTCTTTCAGTAGCTATATGTTCGGGTTTTGTAACAAAAGTTCCATCTTTATTTTCTTGTAAGTTGTCTTGGACATATTGTTTAATTGAATCAATTTTTGCTTGTAAATTAGTTCTTGCCTGTTTTCTTTTGGCTTTATTTTCAATGTATTTGTCATTTGCTTGAGTTATTGCACCTGATAATTCTTTTGCTTTTTGATCAAAATTGTCTTTTGTTTTATTATTATCATCTTTAAAAAATTTTTGTAATTCTGTTACTTTATTTTTTAAAGTATTATAAAGTTCTTCATCATCTTTATTTAAAACAGGTGCTTTAATTTTTGATAATAATGTTTCAGCATCTTCTACTTTAAGATCAAAGTTATCTTTTGATGTTTTTAGTTCTGTATTAGCTTCAAATATAGTTGTTAAATTATCAATTGATGCTTGAATTTGTTCATCAGTTACTGAATCTTTTAATGTTGGTTCAGCAGCATCTGGATCATTTTCTAATAATTGTTCATTTGTGTCAATTGCTTCATTTAACTTATCTTTTATAAACTTAAATTTAGAATCTTTTAAATCAGAATCAATATAATTTTCAATTAAATGTTTTAGTGCTAAATAACTTTGGAATTTACGGTTTTTATCTAAGGTTTCTTTGTCGTGTTTAGCTTTATCAAGAGCAATTTGAATATTTTTAATTGCTTCTTTAACGTCAACATTTTTTTGTTTATCATTTTTTTCTTCGCTATTAATACTTGTTTCATATAACTCATTAATTTCTGCGATTTTGTTTTTTAATTCTGTTTTAATTGATGAATATTTTTCTTCATCTAATGAAGTTTCATAATTAGATGCTTCAGAATATTTATTTTCATATTTAGCTTTTGATTCCTCTAAATCAATTCTGTCTTTTTTGGCTTCTATTTCATTTAATTTTGATTCTAAATCATTTTTTGCTTGTGTTATTTGTGTACTTGTTGATTCAGTATCTTTTTTAGCAACGACTCCATCAGTTTCTGATTTTTTAATTTTTAATTCTTCAGCTAAATTAGGATATTTTTGTGGATTTTCTTCTAATTCTGCTATTAATTTATTTGCTTTATTTGCAATTGTTTCATATTCTGTGCTTGCTTGTTCACGATTTGTTGCTGTTTCATTAACCATTTGTTTGGTTTTTTCAAAAATAGTTGATAATTCATTATTTCATTGTTGAATTTCAGCAGTATCTGAAGAGTTTTTAGTTTTTTCTTTAATGTTATTTAAAGCTTCTTGTAACTCGCTTATTGATTTAGCATCTTCTGGGTGTGTATGAGTTTTTATGTAATTTTCAATATCGGTAAATGTTGAATTTATATTGTCTTTAGCTTGCTTTTTGTTTTCGATTTGATTTTCAAAGTTTTTTAATACTTCAGTTGCATCTAAAATATCTCTTGTTGTTGAGTTTGGATTATTTATTATTGCATCTTTTTCAGTTATTAAATTAATTATTTCTTGTTTAATTGACTCATATTTAGATTCTGTTAATTCATCTTTGATTTCATTTAATTTCGCTTTTTGTGTATTATAAGCAGTAATTGCTTCACCTTTTTTGGTTTTTAAAGCTTCGATTATTTTTTCTGCTGATTCGTATATTTTGTCAAATGTTTTTGATTCAGTGCCTTGACTTTCGGTTGCTAAAATATCAGATACATATTGTTTAATATCTGGATATTTATTATCAGTAAAATCATTTAAAAAAGTATTTGCAAATTCTTGTGCTTCTTTTAAAGTATTAATTGAATGATTTCTTAATACATCGTTTAAATATTTTTTAACTTTTGCAGATTCTATGTAACTAGTAATTTTGCTTATACTGTCATAAACAACTTCAAAATCATCACTTTCAATTCCTAAGTCATATTTTTCTTTTGAAAAGTTTAATAAATCTTCTTTTGTTTTAGCATCATCTGCAGTAATTAATGTTTCATTTGAGTATGCTTTAGCTTCATCATACACTTTTTGAAGTGTTTGTTTAGAAACCTCATGAGCTTTTTTAGTTGCATCTTCTAATTCTTGAATTAATTTTTGTTTTGCTTCTAAAATTTCACCAACATTAGAATTTTCAAAACTAATATTTTTTGCAATTTCATCACGATTAGTTTTTTCATTTGAATATAGTTCGCTATAAAAATCGTGTAATGATAAAGGGTCATTAATAAATTCATTTAATTTTCTTAAAGCTGTTTCATAATCAGAAAAAGCCATTTGTTTAATATCATTATCTTTAATTGCTTTGTCTTTTTTTATTTGGTCAAAAATATCTTGAAGAATTTTTGTTTGATTGTCTATTTCTTTTTGACTAGAATTTGAATTTAAATTATTATCTGAGTTTTCAACTGCTTCTTGAAGCTTGTTTTTTAAATTTTCATACTCTGTAAATCTCAATTCATCATCAATATAGTTTTTTATTTGGCTTTTTAATGAATTATATTTTTTACTGCTGTTTTCTTTGTTGTTTGAAATTATAGTCGCAAATTTTTGTAAGGAAAATTTAAGGTTATCAATTTTTATCCTAACTTTTGTAAAAGTGTCGTAAAAAATATTTAACACAGGGTTATCATCTAAAATATCTTGTACTAATTTTGATAAAAATTCATCATCTTTTAATTCAGTATTTTTAAATTCATTTAAATTGTTTCATAATTTTTGTTGAGTCTGAATTAGATTTTTTAATCTAGCTTCTTCAACAATAAATGTTGTTGTAGTAACCGCTAAAGTAGCAGTAGATACAACCAGTATTCCACTTATTTTCTTTAATTTTTTTTGATTTAAGTTCATTTCTTTCTCCTAACTGCAAATAGCAAAAATTTGTACATAAATTTAATTATTAGTATGCTAAAGCAATGTTTTACAAATTATACAATCAAAAAAAAAAAAAAAAACGAACTTTTGCTTGGAATTTTACTTGTTTTTTAGGTTTTTTTATTTTTCAAAGTTTTAAAAGCAAAAAAATATTAAAAAAATCAGTTTTCTGATTTTTAAAAAATTTTAGATTTCTTATTTAAAAATTTTGATTTCTGATTCATTATTAATTTTTAATTCAGCTTCTAACCCTAATGGAATTACAGATAAAGGCATAGAATGACCAAAATCTAAATTGGCAATTATTGGAATATTTTTTAGTTCTGGTTTTGTTGTTAACATGGTAACTAAATCTTCTTTTGAAATGTTTGAACCTAAACAAAATCTACCTATCATTAGCCCCTTTACATGTTTAAATCACGGTGATTGAATTAATGAAACTAGCATTCTTTCAAAATTATCATAATCATATAGTGAAACTGTTTCAATTGCTAAAATAGTATCTTCTTTTACATCTGGAAAATTTGAAGTTGGATTTATTAGCAGTAGTGTAGATAAATTACCACCTAATATTTTTCCTTTTGCTTTTCCATCTTGAATATTTCATCATCCTGTATTTTTTTCTAATTTACGATTTTCTTGATCAATAAATCATAAATCGTCACTTCATAATTCTGATGATTCTAATTGCACTTCTTTATCTTCACTTAAAAACATATTTCTAAATTGTTTTTCAATATATTCTGAGTTTTTTAGCATTGCAAATGATGAAAAATGTGGTCCATAAAATACAGGAAATTTAGCATGTTTTAAAATAGCTAAATGTAACGATGTAATATCACTAAATCCACAAAAAATCTTAGGATTATTTTTTATAATTTCTCAATTTATATATGGTAATAACTGATGTGAATTAAATCCACCAATAACTGTTAAAATAGCTTTAACATTTTTATCCAAAAAAGCTTCATGTAAATCTTCTACCTTTTTTTCAATTGAACCAGATAAGCGATTTTCTACTTCATAAACATTTTTACCAAAAGTTACTTTAAATCCCATAGATTCCAATTTTTTTATAGCTAAATCAGTATTTATTTCACCTATTAATTTTAAACTCCTTGCAGGTGCAATAACTCTAATTTCATCACCAGGTTTTAAAAACATAAATTTATTCATTTTTACCTCTTTTGTTTATATCTTTAAATTTCATAATAATAAATTATACATTTGACTTAAAAATTTAAAGTTACAAATTTAAAAGAAAAATCAAATAACAACTTTAAAATACACAAAATTTTGTTTTTGTTGTTGAAAATATTTTTTTCTAAAATTGACTGTTTTGCAGTATTTTGGGGGCTAAAATAAGGAATTTAACTAAATTTTTTGGAATTTTAGATAAAATTAAAATATGTATAATCACAAATTAATTGAAAAAAAATGACAACAAAACTGAGATGAAACTCACGCATTTAAAACCACTGATAAAAGTGATAAAAAAGCTTATATTTTGGACATGTTTCCATACCCTAGTGGATCTGGTTTACATGTTGGTCACCCTGAAGGATATACTGCCACCGATATCATAAGCCGTTACAAAAGACTAAATGGTTACGATGTTTTACATCCGATGGGTTGAGATGCATTTGGGTTACCAGCTGAACAATATGCATTAAAAACAGGAAACAATCCAGCTGATTTTACAGCCAAAAATATTGCAAACTTTAAACGTCAAATTAAAAGTTTAGGATTTAGTTATGATTTTGATAAAGAAATTAATACATCAGATCCCAATTATTATGTAATGACACAGTGAATTTTTAAAGAACTATACAATCATGGTTTAGCAAAAATTGAAGATGTCGATGTTAATTGATGTGAGGCTTTAGGAACTGTTTTAGCAAATGAAGAAGTTGTAGAAGATGAAAATGGTAATAAAGTTTCTGAACGTGGACATTATCCGGTAGTAAAAAAACCAATGCGTCAATGAGTTTTAAAAATAACAAATTATGCAGAAGAATTACTAGAAGGATTAAAAGATCTTGATTGAAGTGATAGTTTAAAAGCGTTACAAACTAATTGAATAGGTAAAAGCGTAGGAACAGAAGTTTCATTTAAAGTTAAAAGTAAAGATATTTATATAAGAACATTTACAACTAGACCTGACACAATTTTTGGTGTGTCATTTATTTGTGTTAGCCCTGAATACAAAAAATTAAAAAAATTAGTAACAGAAGAACATAGAGAAGAAGTGGAAAATTTTGTAGAAAAAGCTAAAAATCTTTCACAAATTCAAAGAAATAATGTAAACAGAGAAACAAGCGGAGTATTTACAGGAAGCTATGTTTTAAATCCTTTAAATGACGAACTAATTCCTATTTATGTAGGTGATTATTTAGTAGAAGGATATGGTACCGGAGCTGTTATGGGTGTACCTGCTCATGATTTAAGAGATTGAAAATTTGCAACTAAATATAACCTTGATATAAAATGAGTTATTCAAACAGAAGATTTAACTAAACCTTATGAAGGTGATGGAGTTCATATAAATAGTGAAATGTTAAATGGTTTAAAAACCGACGAAGCTATAAAACAAATAAATGAATTTTTTGAAACCAATATGATAGGAAGAGTTGAAACAAACTACAAATTAAGAGATTGAATTTTTAGTCGTCAAAGATATTGAGGTGAACCATTCCCTGTTTTATTTGACCAAGAAGGTAATATTAGTTTAGTTGATGAATTAGTGCAACTTCCTGAAACAAACAACATTAAACCTTCAGGAACTGGAGAAAGTCCACTTGCAAACCTTTCAGATTGATTATATGTAGAAATAGATGGTAAAAAATATCGTCGTGATACAAATACAATGCCACAATGAGCTGGTTCTTCATGATACTTTTTAGCTTACATATTAAAAAATACTGATGGAACATATGAAAAATTAAATAGTATAGAAGCTAAAAAACGTTTTAAAAAATGATTGCCAGTTGATTTATATATTGGTGGACAAGAACACGCAACATTACACTTATTATATGCTCGCTTCTGAAATAATTTTCTTTTCAATCGCGGAATTGTACCTGTTAAAGAACCATTTTTCAAATTAGTAAATCAAGGTATGATTTTAGGAACCGATGGACAAAAAATGTCAAAAAGTCTTGGTAATGTTATTAATCCCGATGATATTGTTGAAAATTATGGAGCAGATACTTTAAGAATCTATGAAATGTTTATGGGTCCATTAACAGATACAAAAGCTTGAAACGATTCAGGTGTTAACGGAATTAGAAAATGATTAGATAGAGTCTATAATCAATTTGAAAGACTTCAAAAAAATAAATTAACTGATGAAGCTACAAAAGAAGAAGAAAGCGAATTAAATAAAGTTATATTAGAAGTTACAAATAATATTGAAAAATTAAAATTTAATATTGTTATTAGTAAAATGATGATATTTATTAATTACTTAGCTCAATTACAACAAGCATCACTTGAAACTTTAAAAACTTTTTCTATACTATTAAGTCCTTTTGCTCCACACTTAGCTGAAGAGTTACTTGAAAAATTATCACAAGAAAATATTATGAACCAAGCATGACCTATTTATGATGAAAATAAAATTATTGTTTCAAAAGTATTTATAGGAATACAAGTTAATGGAAAAATAAGAGGTGAAATCGGTATTGAAGACGATTGAACCGAAAATGAAATTATAGAAAAAGCAAAAGAAATTGAATCAGTTAAAAAATATTTAACAAATAAGAATATAATAAAAGTAATTTACAAAGAAAATGCAATAATAAACTTTATCTGCAAATAAGATAAGCTTATAAATTGTTAAAATAAAGGGAGAAAAAATGATCAAATTAATTAACCAATTAAATGGAAATTTAGTTTTAAAGGCTGCATTTGAAGACACATTAGTGCCTGAAGAAACTTTAAAAGAAAATAATCAAGTGACAGATTTTTTTGCTACAAAAGAATCATTTGTATATTTAGGAGAAAAAGGTAAATTTACAACAAAAGATTTAAGAAGTTTTGCAATGTCATTTACTGCAAATCAAAAAAGAATATATACAGTAGATATTGCTTCTTTTGTAACTCAAAAAGTAAATATAAATGAAGTTTTAAAAGCTTTTTTAGATGCTTATGAATTTAATAACGCTGATGTTTTTAGTTTAAAAACAAACAAAAAAGATACTTCTAAAGACTTATTTTTATACACAACACAAGATTTAGAAAAAGTTGCACACGATCAAGATGTTTTAAATAAAAGCATTACATTTGCAAGAAACTTACAAAGAATGGTTCCAAATATTGCAAACAGTGAATTTTTAGCTAACGCATATTCTGAAGAACTTTCAAAATATCCAAATTTAAAAGTAACAGTGCTTGATAAAAAAGCAATAGAAGAACAAAAAATGGGACTTTTACTAAGTGTAAATAGAGGAAGCACATACGAACCTCGTGTAGTAGTTGTTGAATATAATGGAAACCCTAATTCAGATACTAAATTAGCATTAGTAGGTAAAGGAATTACATTTGATAGTGGTGGATATAGTTTAAAACCTTCAAGATATATGTTAGGTATGAAATATGACATGTCAGGTTCAGCTGCGGTTGCTGCTACAATGAAAGCTATTGCAGAATTAAAACCGGGAGCAAACGTTGTTGCAGTTATGCCTTTAACTGACAACCGTGTAAATGGTGATGCTTCTACTCCCGACAGTGTTTGAACATCAATGAATGGAAAAACAGTTGAAATCAACAACACAGATGCTGAAGGTAGATTAGTGCTTGCAGATGGAATAACATATGCAATTAAAAATTTAAAAGCTACAAAAGTTTTAACAATCGCAACATTAACTGGAGCAATATTAGTAGGATTAGGTCACACATACACAGGTGCATGAGCAACTAATCCAGCAGATTGAAAAGCACTTGATATTTCAGCTAAAAAACAACATGAACTAGTGTGAAGAATGCCACTTCATGAAGAATATGCAAAAGAAATCAAAAACACAAAAGTTGCTGACCTTAAAAATACTGACTTGACAGGTGATGCAGGTTCTTCATCTGCTGCAATGTTCTTAAAAGAATTTGCAGAAGATGTTGACTTTATGCACTTAGATATAGCGGGAACAAACGACATAGCAGATGTTCCTCAGGGAGTAATGATAAAGACCATGTATGAATTGTCTAAAAATATAAAATAATACAATAAAAACCAGTTTTTCTGGTTTTTATTTTGTTTTTTTTTTTTTTTTTTGTTTGTCTTTTTTATTTTTTCAATCTTAACAATGTGTTATAATGACGTTTCGCGTTTAATTCAAATATCACATTAATAATTTATATTTTTGACAATGAATGGAGGAAAAATGAAAGAAGTAAATCAAGAAAAGAAACACAAAAAAACATTTATTTGAATAATTGTTATTTTTCTATCTATTTTAATTGGTGCCACCATTGCATCAATTCCAACTTATTATTCAATCAAAAATAAAAATGCAAATTTAAGCAAACGAAATGAAAATAACAAAAATTATTATTTAGCACAATTAACGTCTTTAGAAAATCAACTTATCAAAAAACAATCTCAACTTTCTAAGTTAAATGACAATTTGAAAAAAATTAATAATGAAAATAATAATGCAAAAAGTGATTTGGAAAAAGAAATTAAAACCTTAGAATCTGAATCGAATATTTTAAGAGAAAGAATATTATCTATAAACTCAATATTAAAAAGCAAAGATATGGAAATTTCAGAACTTCTTGAAAAATTAAAAGAATTTAAGGATAAGTATCTTCCGAGTGAAGACGTAGATCATGAAGATTTTAAAAATGATAATTTTGATATAGTATTAAGTACAACTTATGAGAAATCGTATGATACCGACCCTTTAAAGCCATTTACAAAAGATGATTATTCAACAAAAATAAGTTTAAAAAGAAATTATAATAAAAATAATTTTACAGAGAAAGAAATTTTATTTGAATTCGATGATAATTTCTATAAAAAAATGCTGGAATATGCAAAACATATGGCTAATCAAAATAACCAAGACGATATATCTTTATATTGGGAAGATTTATTTGTATATTTTCTTTCATATTTAGGGGCAAATCAAGCTGGAGCATATAGTGTTAACACTAAGTTATTTTATTTTTTAATAGATGAGGGGGATTTAATAGATATTCATTACCTAAATAAAAATTTAGATTTACAAACAGTGTCTTTTAATCTCCACTATTTTTATGATTCAAAAAACGTATTAAATATTGATAAAATCTATAAATCTGGCAAACATTATAGAGTTGTAATAAAAATAAAAACAGGAACAAACAGACAACCATCACATAAATATTACCATGATAAAGATATAAATAAGTATTTAAAATATTATATAAATAATGATTGAAATATAGCAAACTACTCAATAGATGAAAAATCGCAAAATAATGAAGATATTAAATTCTATTGAAAAGAATACAAAACAAGAGATGAAGAAGATAATATGCCTGCCCACGTTGATTTAATAATTTATTTATCCGCTAAAAAGCAAAAAGAATTATTTCAAAATTTAGAAAGTGATATTAACGAAAAAGCAGCTATATTAAAAAATATTCTTAATGAAGAACTAAAAACAAAACAGTGATATTTAGATTTAGATAAAACATATGAAAAAGAAATAACTTCATGAAATGTAGACAATAATAATTTTTTACTAGAATACCAAAACAGATTTACTAATAATTCAGATAAAATGCCTTTATACTTTAATATGTTAAGACTTAATTTTTTAGAAAAAAAAGATTATCATGATAATTACGATATATTTGACTAGTTATTATCTTAATAATTTAATTAATTAAAAAATAATGAAATAATATTATATTTTTCAGTGATTGGGGGTCAAATGGAAAAAGAAAAACAAAAACAAAAGAAAAAAACACTTATTTCAATAATAATTATCTTTTTGTCTATTATATTCGGTATTGCTGTTTCATCAATTTCTGTATATTATATAACTAGAAATCAAGGTATTAATTTAAATAAACAAAAAGAAAAAGATAAAAATTACTATTTATTAAAATTACAATCTTTAGAAAATCAGCTAATTGAAAAAGAATCTGAAATTTATAAATTAAATAACCAAATGGAAAATTTCAATGACAATAATAATGATGTTCTAAAAGAAAGAGTCAAAACCTTAGAATCTGAATCAAATACTTTAAGAGAAAGAATATCATCTATGAATTCAATATTAAAAAGCAAGGATATTGAAATTTCAGAACTTCTTAAAAAATTAAAAGAATTTGAAGACAGATATCTTCCGAGTGAAGACGTAGATCATGAAGATTTTAAAAATGATAACTTTGATATAGTATTAAATACAACATATGATAAATCATATAGTACTGACCCTTTAAAACCAGTTGAAAAAGATGATTATTCAACAAAGATAACTTTAAAAAGAAATACAAATCATAATAATTTAACAGAGAAAGAATTTTTATTTGAATTTGATTATGATTTTTATCAAAAATTATTTGACGAAGAAAAAAGACATACACAATGAGAAAATATGAATAACGAAGTATTGGTAAAATGAGAGGAACTTGTTTTAGATGCCATTATGTATGCGGGAGCTACTGTAGGACCAGGTTGAAATATTGATAATAATAAAATATTTTATTTCGCTATTGAACCTAAGGATTTAATAGAAATTAATTTTTTAAACAAAGAATTAAAATCTAAAAAAATATCATATGAATTTAATTACAATTACCAAAAAAATCATATCTTGAATATTGATGAAATTTATAAATCAGGAAAACATTATAGAGTAATAATAAAAATAAAATCAGGAATTAATAGAGATGCAAGATATAATTATAAAAACGATGAAGAATTAAATAAGAAAATAAAATATTATATAAATAATGATTGAAATATAGCAAACTACTCAATAGATGAAAAATCACAAAATAATGAAGATATTAAATTCTATTGAAAAGAATACAAAACAAAAGATGAAGAAAATAATATACCCGCTCACGTTGATTTAATAATTTATTTATCTGCTAAAAAGCAAAAAGAATTATTTCAAAATTTAGAAAGTGATATTAACGAAAAAGCAGCTATATTAAAAAATATTCTTAATGAAGAACTAAAAACAAAACAGTGATATTTAGATTTAGATAAAACATATGAAAAAGAAATAACTTCATGAAATGTAGAAAATGAACATTTTACATTAGAATATAATAATTTTTCATACGGTGAATCTAATAAAACTCCACTATATCTAAATATATTAAGATTAAATTTTTTAAATAGCCAAGACCTTTCTGATAATTAATAAAAAATCACCTAAATTAGATGAACAAAATTTGACGCAAAACTCATATTGATTTTTATTGATATGAGTTTTTTTACTTTAATTTATTAGATTATATATTATTTATGTGTAAAGATATAGCATAGTATATTTCAAATGTCTTCATATTTTTTTCATATTATTGATGCTTATTTTTAAAATAAATAATTATAAAGCAATTCAGTTAAATGATTTTTTGTGTTTTAAATCATTCTTTTTTCAAGAATTTGAAATAGTTTATTATAATATGAATTTTTTGTAATTCTGTTTAAATATAATAAATATTTGGATCACATTTTTCTAGTGAATTGTCTTTAGTAGTCATTGATTGAATTATTTTATTTTTTACTAAGTAATTTTTCACATGAAAATCTGCATATTCTACACCATTATTAGCATGAAAATATTGATGTTTAATCTTGTGTTTTTTACGCAAACTTGATTTTCATTTCTAAAAACTTTTAAATTAATATAAAATTTTAATAGGAGAAAAATGGAAAAAGAAAATAAAAAGAAAAACAAAAAACAGCTTTTGTGAATTCTTTGATTGTTTTTATTATTATTTTCAATTACTTCAATTTCGGCTATTTCTACTTACTTTTTAACAAAAAATAGCAATAAAAATTCAGTAATAAAACAAAAGATTAATAAAAATTACTACGATTCACAATTAAAATCTTTAGAAGATGATTTATTAGATAAAGCAGCCAAAATTTTAGAATTAAAAAATAAATTAAAAAATAATAGTGAGGATGATTCTGAAAATCAAAAACTTACCAATGAACTTAAAACTTTGGAATCAGAATATGAAACTTTAAAACAGCGAATTTTAGAACTAAATTCTATAATAGAAAATAAAAATCAAGAAATTTCAGAGCTTACTAAAAACATAAAAGATTATGAAGAAAAATATATCAAAAAAGAAGACATAGATAATGAAGATTTTAAAAATGAGAATTTTGATATAGTTTTACTAACGACATATGAAAAATCACAAAGCATTGACCCGCTAGACCCTGTAGATGTAAAAAATTATTCTTCAAAAGTTACATTAAAAAAGGGCATTACTTCAAATAAGCTTACAGAAAAAGAGTTTTTATTTGAGTTCAACAAAGAATATGTAGAAGAAGTAATGAAAAATAGAAAACTAGGAGTTAGCAATGAAGTGAAATATGGAAATATTAAATGAAATAAACTAATTTTTCAAGCACTTATAAATGCAGGGGTAACATTTATAGAAGATTCTAGACTAGAAATAACAAATAAAAGAATATTTTACTTTGGTTTAGATGATGAAGATTTAATCGACGTAATTTACCTTGATAAAAATTTAAATACACAAACAATGACTGCAAAAAATGAAGATGATGCATGAAATAAATTGGTAAATTTAGACGATATTCATAAAACTGGTAACCACTATAGAATTATAATAAAACTTAAATGAGCACCTAATAGAATTGAACGCTCGCGTGTGTTAATTCCAACTAATTCAGGAGAAGAAATGGAATTTACATATTATAAAAACAAAGATGTTAATTTAAAAAATTACGAGGTTGATAAAAAATATCAAGACAATCCAGACATTAAATTCTACTGAAAAGAATATAAAGATAGAGATGATGAAAATAATATACCAGCTCACATTGATTTAATAATTTATTTATCCGCTAAAAAACAAAAAGAATTATTTGGATCTTGAGATGCAAAACTAAGTGATAAAAGAGATAAAATAAACCAAATTTTACAAGAGGAAATAGAGCAAAAAGAATGATATATCAAATCATTAGAAGAACATAAATTAAAAGTAACTTCTTGATTTATCAATGATATGAATAACTACAATTTAGAATATTCAGATATTCAAAGTTATGATTATAATAATAAAATTCCTTTATTTATTAATGTATTAAGAATTAATTTTTTAGGAAATGAAGATACTAATAAAAATTAATAGGAGAAATAATGACAAATAATAATGATAAAGATAAACAAAAGAAAAAATCAAAATTATGAATTTTAATAATATTTTTAGCTTTTTTATCTGTTGTTTCAATCGCTACTATTCCAACTTATGTTGTTACAAAAAACAAAAACAATAGTTTTAATAAGCAACAAAAAATTAATGAAAATTTTTATAAATCTCAATTAAAGTCCTTAGAAAATACATTACTTGATAAATCTGCTGAAATTTCTAAATTACAAAGTCAATTAAAAAACAAAAACACAGATCAAAATAAAAATCAAGAAATTTCTAACAAAATTACCTCTTTAAACGCAAAAATCAATGAAATAAGAGATCAAATTTTAGAATTAAATTCGATATTAAAAGATAAAGATATTGAAATAGAACAATTGCATAAAAAAATAACTGAATATCAAGAAAAATATTCATCAAAAGAAGACGTAGACAACAAAATGTTTAAAAGTGAAAATTTTGACGAGGTTTTAATAACAAATTATGAAACCAACAATGAAACAGACCCACTAAAACCTATTGACCTTAATAACTTTTCGTGAAGAGCAACTTTAAAAAGAGATACTAACTCAAATAACCTTACTGCCAAAGAATTTTTATTTGAATTTGATGATCTTTTTTACGAAAATAGATTATCAGAAGAAAGAAAATACGGTAATTTGGCTGACGATGAAGATTTAGCGTGAGAAACTCTTACATTTTATGCCCTTATGTATTCTGGAGCAATACCTGGAGGGCCTGGATTCCATATTGATAATAATAAACTATTTTATTTCCAAATTTATGATGGTAACCTTATGGATATAACTTTTTTAAAGAAAGATTTAACAACTGAAACAATAAACTTTGTATATGATTATAGAAAAAAAGGTACACAACCAATAAAAAGAGATGAATTATATAAACATGATAACCACTATAAAGCCATAATAACAATAATACCCGGAACTAGTAAATATGAATTTATAAATGATTATCCTTATACATATTATGTAAATAGAGATTGAAATATAAAAAATTACTCAATAGAACAAAAATATCAAGATAATCCAGATATTAAATTTTATTGAAAAAAGTATGAAGAAAAAAGTGAAGATAATAACATCACTATACCTGCACACGTAGATTTAATAATTTATTTATCTGCTCAAAAACAAAAAGAATTATTTGGTGCGTGAGATGGTGATTTAGATCACAAAAAAGATAAAATTAAAGAAATCTTGCAAAAAGAATTAGAAACAAAAGAATGATATAAAAACTTAGATAAAACAAATAAAAAAGAAGTAATTACTGAATCTTCTGATTATTGATCATTTATAGTTAATACTCCTGAACCTTGAAAAAACGATCAGAAAAATCACTTGTTTTTATATTTTAATATTTTAAGAATTAACTTCATGGAAAATGAAGATAATTAGTCAAAAAAAATTAACGTTTTAAAGCGTTAATTTTTCTTCTTGTTTTTTAAATTATTTATTATTTGTTCTGAAATGATATTTAATAAAAAGATTGTTAAGGTTGAACATCAGAAATAAACACTAGCAATATTAACTTGTAAAGATCTTTCATTTAGTGCATCCATCAAACCTCTACCCAAATACAAACTGTTTTGAGAAGTTGTAAAAACACTATATATTATTGCATTTCTAATTGCCATTTCAAAGTAAAAAATAGCTAAAGTAATAAAATCGTATTTTATTGTAGGAAGTATAAATTTAAAATATATTCGAAATTTAGAATTACCCATCAATTGCAAGTTTTTTATTTTTCATTCATCAATATTATCTACAACTTCTGATATTTGTTTTATAAAACCAGAAGCCTCATGAATACCCAAAACAAATACAATCAATGTTATTTTAGATGGAGTTGAACTAAGAGCGCTAAATAAATAAATTAAAACAACAGTAGGAATTAATCTATTAACACTATTTAATCCTCTAAATATTATAGTTGACTGAAATTTATTAGTAAACATAGAACAAAAAGGAATAATAAGAATGGATAAAATTATCGTTATAGTCATTGTAGATATAGCAAATATTATTATCTGTAAAATTTGTAATAAAGGATTGGTTTTTATATCTAAGCTACTTCAGTTAAATGCTTGTCAATCAGGACTTAATAAAGCCCTAAAAAATCTTGTAGATGATTTAGATAAAATGTATGATTTATCAGTAACGGAAATTACATAGATACTAAATATCCCTAAAATTAAAACAATAAATAATTTTATTCAAAAACGGATATTTATTGTTTTACTTAATTTGTTTATGTCTGTTGTTTTTAGTTTTCTTGTATTAATTTGAAATAAATATTTATTTAAAAACATATTTAATATTTCTAATAATATAATAAAAATTAATAAAACTAATAGTGGAATGGCTAATTGTTTAAATCTTGAAGTTGTTTGGCTTGCATAATTGACTAAAATACCTATTCCAGGTGCTCCTATGCTTGATAAAATAGAACCTCATCGCATGTTTGATTCAAATGAATAAATAAATAAGCTTATAAATCTATTAATTAATCTAGGTAGTATTTCTTTATAAAATGATTTAATTTTAGAATTACCTTGATTAATTGAAACATAAAATGGTCTTGTGTCAATAGATTCAAGAGCTTCAATGTAATACTTATGAAGTCATAATCAAGTAAATCAAATAAAAATTAACATCAAACTAAATTCAGCTCTATAAATAGAAGTAAATAATGTAATAAACAATAATTCAGGAATACAACGTAAAAATAAAATTATATTTCTTGAAAAAAATGACCAAATTTTATTAGTAAAATTTCTATTTGTCAAACTAGAAGTCAAAAGCGCTAAAAGAAAACCAATAAAAGTTCCTGAAATAGTATATTTAATAGTAAACCATAAAACACTTAAACTTCTTATAATTAAATTTTGTTCATAATCTAATGTGCTTATATTTGAAAATGAAAAAATGGCCAAAAATTTTTTTTTAAAAAGTTCAACTCCAAAATGATTTGTAGTTTTATAACTATATGTTGAAAATAAATAAATAATAAAAACCAAAACACAAATAGTTAATAAATGTTTTCAAAAGCTTCGTAATTTTTTTTGTGTTTTTTGTTCGCTAGATGACACTTGATAAAAGAAAATATTTTTTCAAATTTTTATTTTTGTACTGTTTGAAGTAGCTGTCATTGTTCAATATCTTTTGTTTCTTTATCTAGTGTTATTGTGTTGTTTTTAAATGCTATAACTCTATCAAAATATTTTTTTACTAAATTTAAATCGTGAATTATAACAATTATTGTTAATCCATATCTTTTATTTAAATCTTTTAAAATTTCTAATACCTCTAATGAAGTTTGAAAATCCAAACTACTGGTTGGCTCATCAGCTAAAATAAGTTCTGCTTTTTTTATTAAAAGTTTAGCAATTTCTACTCTTTGTTGTTGTCCACCACTTAATTCAGATACACGATAAAAAGATTTATCTAAAATATTTAAATTTGCTAATTGTTCAAAAATATTTATTTTTTGTTGTCTAGTTATGATAGAAAATAAACTATAAAATTTATTTTTATATTGTGAAATAGATCTAATAATATTGTTATAAACATTGTCAGTAAATATTAAATTCGGTTGTTGTGTTAAAAAACCAATTTTTTGAATTGTTTGTTTTCATTTTCTTTTATTTAATAAATAAATATCTTCATTATTTAAAAGAATTTGCCCTTTTGATGGTTTTAAATTTCGTACAATTGATTTAAAAACAGTGCTCTTACCCACTCCACTTTGACCAATAAAAGCAACCATTTCTCCTGCTTTTATTTCAAAATTTATATTAGATAAAATAGCATTTTCATTTTTTTTATATTTGATATCAACTTTTTTAAACTTTAAATTCATCATATTATTTATTCTTTGTATCTATTGTATTTGTATTATAAATATCAATATATTTTTTAAACGTATCGACATCACCGGCAACAAATTTATTAAATCCGGTGTAAATTCCTAATTGATTTTCTTCAATTGAAAGGCTTTGTAAAGCTTTCATAACTAATGAACTTTGTTTTTCTGAAAGCCCTTTTCTTCTAAAAACTCCATTATAAGGAGCAGGATCTGTCAGAGTTAAAACACGTATTTTTGCATTTGGATCAGTAGGTGTAAAATGATCTTCATTTTCAATAGATTCCGTTCAGTTTAAAACACCTTCATCATCAAAACCTATGTGAAATACATGACCTAGACTGTCTTTTTTACCTAATCTAATTGAAACTTGACTATTTTGCTCCACTTTTTTGTTATTTTTGTTTTCTTGATCTGTGAAATATTTATTTACTTCAATTGAGCTTAAATTAAAGTTTTTTGCAATTAAATTTGCTTGTAATCTATATCCACCTAAACTTGAGGTACCTTGGAAAATAATCCCATATTTTGAAAATTCTTCTCAATTTTTTGATTTTCAAGAATTTTCAATTGCTTTTAATTCATCATCTGTTCCTGAAATGTAAATTGCTCCACGATAAAATTGTGTAGTTTTATCTGTGTTATCATAAAATACTTTATATTTTGAGCCATCTCACTCTAATTGTTTTTTAATTTTTCATCAATCAGGATACTCTCCATTTTCTGAAAAATATATTTTATTATTTTCTTTTGCGGTTTTAATAAGTGGATCATTATCACTTCCATCTAAATATTTAGCATTATCATCGAGCGTTCATTTAAATGCTAATGTTTCAGTATTACCCACATAATTTGGATACTGGTCTAAATTATTTTTATCAATCTTATCTCCAAGTATTTTATATGGAATAATTGAAATATCATTATCTATTTGGTCGATTAATAAATTGTCCCTTGCATTATCATTTGAAACTTCAGCAGTTTTAAATATTACATCAGGATATTTTTTTAAATCATTATCAGCATTTTTTAATTCATTAAATTTATACTGTAATTTTTCTAAAAACACATCATTAGGTGATTTTTGAGTATTTTTTTCTGGAGAAAGAAAACCTTTATTTGCCCAGTTATATGTAATGGTTATCTCTGTATCTCAATTTTCATCTGTTTTTGTATTTTTAATTGTGTGGGGATTAGTTTTAGTATTAGTGCTAGTATTAGTGTTGGGATCAGCACAGGATATTGCAAAAGTACTGGTTCCTGCTAATAAAAAACCAGTTATAAATATTTTTCAAATTAATTTTTTGCTTATTTTTTTCAAAAAAATTCCTCCTTGTAACAGAGAGGAAAAGACTATATAATTAACTCGCTACGCATGAATTACCATGATCAGCTTTAAGAGTATATTCTCAGCCATTTTAGCACCTCTGTTAATTAAATTATACTTTATAATGGTATTAAAATGGCTAAATTTATTTACTATCAAAAATACATTTTTAAGAATTTCATTTAAAAGATGACAGTAAAGATGTTCAATTTTTGTTATAAATAATGTTGTTTTCTTGACACATTTTTTTAACAACTCTATCTCAAAATGCTAAATCAGTTTGCATTAACATTCCATCATTAGGTGATGTTTGATTATTACAAACAATTAAATAATGTAAAAATAAATGTTCTTCATTTGAACAAACTACACTTAATCCCTGAGCATATTCTTTTTTCATAGATGCTAATATTGCTCCTGAAATTCACATTTCGTCAATATGATGTCTTTGATATTTTCACATTTTGCTAGTTACTTTGTAATTTTTGATTTTAATAAAATCAGAAATTTTTAATTTTTCAAATGGAGTAGGTATTTGGTTATACTTAATACATAATTTTTTAATAAATTCTACATATTTATCTACAAAATAATCTTTTGGTATTTTTTCCATATTATTTAAACATTTTTAAAGCAAAATCATAAATTTCTTGTGAATTATCATAAAAAGTTGCATGTCCTGCATTTTTTATTATTTTAAAATTTTTATTCATTTGTTTAGCGACTAATTGAATTTCTTCAGGATATGTATATTGATCAAATTCACCAACACATAATTGATATTTATCAGTTGCTTTGTATCAATCATAGTAATTTTCATATATATATTCAATATTTAACATTTGTTGATCAACTAAGTAATGAAATTTTTTAAATCTTAAATTTTTATTATTAACTATCATATTTGCATACATTTCAGCTTCTTTTCGAAATGCTTCTGGTGTTGCTGTTAATTTTAAATATGATTCAATAGCATTTTCTTTAGAAATAGGAATTAAATATTTTTTTCCAAATTCTAATTTTTGTTTGTGTATTAAATAATGTGCAGCTCCTACTAATGTTGCATATTTAGCTTTGTTTTTTCTTAAAAGATACAACGCACTTAATGATCCAAGTGAATGACCTATAACATAAACTTCACGACCTTTTAAAACAATATCAACAAATTCCTCAGCAACTTCAAAATAATGTTCCAAAGTAATTGGTCTAATATTTCAAGAACTTTTACCACAACCAGGCATATCAATAGCAACAATCGAGAATGGTTTGTTTTGCATGTTAATAATTGGTCTAATAGTGTTTAAACTATCTCCAAATCCATGCAAAAACAATAATATTGGTTTTTTTGAAGTTTCAAAATCATCTTCTAAAAAAGTATTTATATCTTCATTTGCAATTTTATATATTTTATTCATACATATTACCTACCTTTTTAATATAGTATATTTTATTATTTTTGAAATTTATAAATATAAAAATATTTTTTTAATTTTTTATTATCAGTTAAGTTTTTTATAAAAAAAGAAATTTCAAAAAAACTTGATTAAAAATAAAAAAATGGTATTTTATTTATGATAAAAAGTCATTACTAAAGTTGTTTAGGTTTGATAAAAAATGAAAGGTAAGAGATAAAAAAATGGTTTATTGTTCTTAGTTTTTTTACATTTTTTTATACAGAAAATTGAAGAAAAAAAACATTATATTTTTTTAGGTAAATGATCTTTTTTGTTGTTAAAATAAAAAGCACGAGGTAAAAAATGAAAAACAAATATTATTTTAATTCTAACAATCCATTAGGTTACGTAAAGGAAAATTTACAAGGTTCATTACGTGCTATTAATTGAAATGTTATAAACGATGATAAAGATTTAGAAGTATGAACTAGAGTTACGCAAAACTTTTGATTACCTGAAAAAATTCCTGTATCTAATGATTTAAAATCATGAAATGAAATGGATAAAAGTTGACAACAACTTCTTACAAGAACATTTACAGGTCTTACTTTATTAGACACTATTCAAGCGACGTTAGGAGATACTGCACAAATTCCTAATGCACTAACAGATCATGAACAATTTATTTATGCAAACTTTGCATTTATGGTTGGAGTGCATGCTAGAAGCTATGGTACAATTTTTAGTACTTTAAATACATCAGAAGAAATTGAAGAAGCTCATGAATGAGTTATAAATAATGAAAAACTGCAAGCAAGAGCAAAATTTTTAATTCCTTTTTATATTTCAGATGATCCACTAAAATCAAAAATAGCAGCAGCACTTATGCCAGGGTTTTTACTATATGGAGGATTCTACTTACCATTTTATTTATCAGCAAGAGGTAAGTTACCAAACACAAGTGATATTATTAGATTAATTTTAAGAGATAAAGTATTGCATAACTATTATTCAGGTTACAAATACCGTAAAAAAGTTGAAAAACTTTCTCCAGAAAAACAACAAGAATATAAGGAGTTTGTATTTGATATATTATATAAATTAATTGATTTAGAAAAAGAATTTTTAACTGAACTTTATGACGGATTTGGACTAGCGGAAGATGCAATTCGTTTTAGTTTATATAATGCAGGAAAATTTTTACAAAATTGTGGATATGATTCACCATTTACAGCTGAAGAAACAAAAATATCACCAGAAGTTTTTGCGCAACTTTCAGCAAGAGCAGATGAAAATCATGACTTCTTTTCAGGTAACGGTAGTTCATATATTATGGGAGTTACTGAGGAAACAGAAGATGAAGATTGAGAGTTTTAATTATGGATATTAAAGATAATTTACACGCAGAAATGCCAAAAGCATCAGGAGAAATTCACGTAGTTTATTTCTCATCTAGAACAGAAAATACAAAACATTTTGTTTCAAAACTTGAAGTTGCAAACACAAGAATTCCACAAGACGATCCTGAAACTTGTTTAGTAAATCAACAATATGTTTTAGTTTCACCAACATTTTCAGGTGGATTAGGAGAAACTAAAGGAGCTGTTCCTAAACAAATAATTAAATTTTTAAACATAGAAAGCAATAGAAAAAATTGTGTTGCTGTAATTGGTACTGGAAATACTAATTTTGGTGATACTTATGGTTTAGCGGGTTATGTTTTAAGTAACAAATTAAATGTTCCTCTTTTAACCACAATTGAACTAAGAGGATCAATAGCAGAGGTAGAAAAAGTAAGAAAAATATTAAAAGAAATTTGAAATAAATAGAAAGAGAAAATATGTCGTCAAACACAAAAGAATTTAAAGATGCAGATTTGTATCTTGC
This sequence comes from Mycoplasma zalophi, assembly GCF_018914005.1. NCBI lineage: Bacteria > Bacillati > Mycoplasmatota > Mollicutes > Mycoplasmatales > Mycoplasmataceae > Mycoplasma > Mycoplasma zalophi. The sequence goes on along the minus strand of NZ_JAHMHI010000001.1, from coordinate 585,920 downwards.
TTTTAATGCACTAACAAAATTTTCAAAAGGTAAAGATGTTTATGAAAATGACCAAAAAGCCATTGAAATTTATATGCAAAAGACAATTAGACCAGCAATGAAAAAATTTGATAATATTCATGCTAGAATGGACTATTTAGTTAAAAATCATTATTATGAAGAAGAAGTTGTTAATAATGTAAATAAAAAACAATTAGAAGAACTATATGAAGTTATCAAAGAATATAACCACCATTTTCGTTCATTTATGGGAGCTGTAAAGTTTTATAATTCATATTGTTTAAAAAGTTTTGATGGAAAAGAATTCCTTGAAACCTACAGTGAAAGAGCATTAATGAATGCATTATTTTTAGGAAATGGAAATTTTGAAGATACCAAAAATATATTAAAAGAAATTTTAAGTGGTAGATTACAACCTGCTACTCCAACTTTTTTAAATGCAGGTAAAAAGCAAAGAGGAGAATATGTAAGTTGTTATTTAATTAGAATTGAAGACAACATGGAATCTATTGCAAGAGCAGTATCTACAAGTTTACAATTATCAAAAAGAGGTGGTGGGGTTAGTTTATTATTAACAAATCTACGTGAATTTGGTGCTCCTATTAAAAATATTCAAGGTCAAGCAACAGGGGTAGTTCCTGTAATGAAAATACTTGAAGATAGTTTTAGTTATGCAAATCAATTAGGACAAAGACAAGGTGCTGGAGCAGTTTATCTACATGCACACCATCCAGATATCATGCAATTTTTAGATACAAAAAGAGAAAATGCTGATGAAAAAATCAGAATTAAATCACTTTCTTTAGGTGTTGTTGTTCCAGATATAACTTTTGAATTAGCAAAAGAAAATAAAGATATGGCTTTATTTAGTCCTTATGATGTTGAAAAAGTATATGGAAAACCTATGAGTGATATTTCTGTAACACAAGAATATTACAATATGTTAAATAATGATAAAATTACCAAAAAATTTATTTCAGCACGTAAATTTTTTCAAACAGTTGCTGAATTACACTTTGAAAGTGGTTATCCTTACATTCTTTTTGATGACACCGTAAATAGAAGAAATCCAAACCAAGGTAGAATAGTTATGTCTAATTTATGTTCTGAGATAGTTCAATCTTCTTCAGAAACAACATATAATGCAGATTTAAGTATTAATAAATTAGGTCAAGATATTTCATGTAACTTAGGTTCTTTAAATATAGACAAAATGATGGAAGCAGGAGCAAGATTTGAAGAATCAATTTATTATTCAATTAAAGCACTAGATCATGTTTCAAGATTTTCAAATTTAGATTCTGCTCCTTCAATAAAAAATGGTAATTCCAAAAATCATGCTTTAGGTTTAGGTGCTATGAACTTACATGGATTTTTAGCTTCCAATGGTATATATTATAATTCACCAGAAGCATTAGAATTTACTGATTTATTTTTCTACACAGTTGCTTATTACGCATTCAAAGCATCAAATAAACTAGCAAAAGAATACAACAAAACTTATGACAACTTTACTACATCAAAATATGCTAATGGATCATATTTTAAAAAATATACTGAAAACGATCCTCAAGAATACATGTTTAAAACTGAAAAAATTAAAAACATATTTGAATCAAGAAATATAAAAATACCCACACAACAAGATTGAATTGAATTAAGTAATGAAATACAAAAAACCGGTCTTGCTAATTCTCATTTAATGGCTATTGCACCAACAGGTTCAATTTCATATTTGAGTTCATGTACCCCTTCTTTACAACCAGTAGTTGCTCCGATTGAAATAAGAAAAGAAGGAAAATTAGGTAGAGTATATTCTTCTGCTTATAAATTAGATGAAAATAATTACAAATATTATGAACAAGGCGCTTATGAATTAGGACCTGATCCAATTATTGATATAGCCGCAAAAGCTCAAAAACATATTGATCAAGCAATTTCACTAACTTTATTTATGAATGATAAAGCAACAACCAGAGATTTAAACAAAGCTTACATTAGAGCATTTAAACAAGGTTGTTCAAGTATTTACTATGTTCGTATAAGACAAGAAGTTTTAGAGGGTTCAGAAAACATAGATTGAAATGAACAAACAGCAAGTCTTTTAGAGTGTGAAAGCTGTACGATTTAACAAAAAAATAAATAAAATCTAAAAAATCAAGAATTTAAAATAACTTGATTTTTTTAATCTTTAAGGTCAAAAGACAAAAAATAGATAAAAATCATTTATAATTTTATTATGCGAGGGTGCTTTTAAAAGCTGAGATTAAACCGTTTGAAGCAGATCATGGTAATTCATGCGTTATGGTTTTGAGAAGAGAAGTGCCTTAGGCACCTCTCTTTTTAATTGCTCTTGCTAAAAGGAACATTTATGAACAAAAAAACTAATAAATTCTTTTATCTATCTATGTTATCAACACCATTTTTGATAACTACATTTACTTTGGTATCTTGTGCAAAAGACAATCAAATACAAAATATAAATAAAGATCAAATAAATGAAGAAATAAATGAATGAAAAAAACAAGTAACTGATGATGAAACATTAAATATGATAATCAATCTAGAAACTAAATTAAAATCTAATTCACTCACTGAAAATGAATATAAAAATTTAAAAAATAATTTAATTTCTAAAATTAAAAGTAATTTAGATAAATTAGCTTTTTATAGTGAAAAAGATATTCAAAATATTGAAGACCCCGAAGAAAACAATGCAAATATCCTAACAAAAAACAAAGTAATAAAAACATTTTCAAAAGATTTAAAAGAAATTACTATACCTGAAGGAATAACTAAAATTTCAGATGGGGCTTTTGAAAATTATTTTAATTTAGAAACGATTCATTTACCTAATTCTTTATTGTACATAGGACAAAGGGCATTTAATAATAGTTCTATAAATAATTTATCTTTACCTGAAAATTTAAAAGTATTGGGTGGGTTTGCAAATACTAAAATAAATAAATTGATTTTACCTAATAACCTAAAAAAAATTTTACCTAACTCGTTTGATAACACAAAAGTAGCTGAACTTATTTTACCAAACGGTTTAATTGAATTAGGTGGGTTTGCGAATACAGGAATATCAAATATAAAACTTCCTGATAATTTGGAAATAATTCACAAAAATACATTAGATTTAACACCAATTCAAGAATTATCACTTAATAAAAATTTAAGAGTATTGGGTGGGTTTTCACACACAAATATATCAAGTATCACTTTTAATAATAATTTACAAGAAATTTCAGATGATGCTTTTGAAGAACCTAAATTTAAAATTTTAAACCTTCCTACAAGTCTTAAAAAAATAGGTGGGTTTAAAAATTCACAATTTGAATCTGTTTCTTTTCCTGAAGGAATAATTGAAATTTCAAAAGATGCTTTTGCATTTTCTAAAAATTTACGAAGTATTTCACTGCCTTCAACTTTAGAAAAATTAGGTGGGTTTCAAACAACTTTAATATCTAGTTTAAATTTACCAGCTAATTTGCAAGAAATTGCACCTAACTCATTTGATGCAACAAGAATTATTTCCATTTCTTTTCCAGATGGAATTAAAAAAATAGGTGGGTTTGCAAAATTAGATCTTACAGAAGTTACTTTACCAGATTCAATAACATATATCGCACCAAATACTTTTGATTTAAATACTGATATTCAAATTCAACCAGTTAATATAAATTTACCTTCTAAATTAAAATCATTAGGTGGGTTTGCAAACTGAAATATTTGAAACATAAACATACCATCTACGGTTACTGAAATTTTTGCAAATACTTTTGATGCAACTAATATTTCAAAAGTATCTTTACCTGAGAATTTAGAAAAATTAGGTGGGTTTGCAAATACAAAAATAAGTGAAATTAATTTACCTAAAAACTTAAAAGTTATTTATCGACATTCATTTGATGAAACTGATATTAAAGAGATAAATTTACCAGATTCGCTTGAAATATTAGGTGGGTTTGCAAATACAAAAATAACAAAGGTTAAAACTCCAGATAACTTAAAAGAAATAACTGAAAATGCATTTGATGCTACATCTGTTAAATATTTATGATTAAATTCTGGATTGACAAAACTAGGTGGGTTTGCAAATACTCCTCGGCTTGAAAATGTTATACTACCTGAAACTTTAGTGGTTATTGAACCAAATTCATTTGCTAATTCTGCTTTAAAAGAAATTAAATTGCCAGAGCATTTAGAAATATTAGGTGGGTTTTCTGGGGAAAAATCACAAATTTCTTCTATAAATTTACCATCAACACTAAAAGAAATTACATCTGATGCATTTAATTTTAATAAATTAATAACTGAAATTAATCTTCCTGAAGGACTAATAAAATTAGATGGATTTGGTTTTACTAATATTTCATCAATTAAAATACCATCAACAGTTACTAAAATAGGGGGATTTAATGTAACTCCAATAGAAGAACTAGTTTTACCTGAAGGCCTTGAATATTTTGCTGGTTTTACTGAAACACAAATTGAAACATTAGTATTACCTAAAAATGTAAGATATGCTGAAATTAGCAAAGACCATTGAGCATTACTTAAAAAAGTTGTTGTTTATAACAAACACTTAATAAATAATGAAAAATGATTAACTATGATGAAACAAGATAATCCAACAATTTATATCGAAGATAAAACAAAGGAATAAATATGAAAAAATCTAAAAAAATATTAACAATTACATCACTAGGATTATTACCAATTTCTGCTATCCCTGCAATTGCTGCTTCTTGTGAAAAACAAGATCCAGAAAATAATGATCAAGAAAATAACGCTTTAAATGAAAAAATTAATCAATTAGAAGAATTAAAAGGACTTTATACAAATGTACTTGACTTTTTATCTTTACAAATAATAGAAAGCGCTATTGAACAAGCAAAAACTTTTCGTGATGATACCGCAAAGCAAAAAGAAATAATGCAATTATTAGATGATGCAATTAAAAAAGCTGACATTGAATCAAAAACTAATAATGACCAACAAAAATTTGAAAAAATTAAAGCTAAATTAGGTGAAGAAAGCGCTCAATGACAAACAATAAAACCTAAATTAGAAAAGCAAATTAACTTAAATATTTTAGAACAAACAATATTTGCAGCACAAAGAAAAAAAGGCCCTTACTCAAATGACGTTGATGATGTTGCATTTAATTTAATTGCGCAGGCTATATCAGATGCTGAAGCAAGTTTTCATGATTCAGAAGCTACAACTGAAACAATTAAAGCAGCCGTTAATCAATTAAACCTAAAAATTAAAGAAGCTGATGATTATTTCAATTTATCAGTTGCTCAAAAACAACAAATTCTTGAAGATAAATTCAATTCTACACTTAATGAAGCTAAAGAATTAAAAGAAACTTTTGAAAAAGATGATGCAAAAGAATTAATGACTGAAAAAATTCAGGAAGCTGAAAACATTAACAAAATAGATAGCCAATTTTATAGAAAAATAAAAAATATGATTTCTGAACTTAAAGAAACAGAACACAAAGCTAAAAGATTAGAATCATTAACTGATCAAGAATTGTTTGAAACTTACTTGTTAAAAGAATTTAAGATTTTAAGTAATCTTGAACAACAATTTGGAAATGATCCTGCTTTCTTAGAAATTCAAGAAAAAATTAAAAAATCTTTCAAAGAAGCAAGAGAAGATACAAGTAATCAATATAAAGAAAAAGAGCGAAACTTAAAACGTAAAGTAAATGAAATTATAGAAAGTGCAACAGCAATTTCTATAACCCCTGAAATTGCAAATAATTTATACAATCAAGAAACTCACCAAGTACAAATACCTTCAAAAGTTCTTTATATTCAAGCAAATTCATTTAGTAATTTTGAAAACCTTGAAAATGTGCAATTTAATGATAAATTAGTATCGATAGGTGCTCATGCTTTTGACAATACAAATTTACAAAACATTACTTTTCCTAACACATTAGAAACATTAAGTGGTTTTGAAAATACTCAAGTGACACAAGTAACTATACCCGCTAATGTAACAGAAATAAATTTTGCTTTTGATAATGCATCTAATTTAACAACATTAAATTTAAATGACAAATTAGTTGAATTAAAAGGATTTAATAATACTAAAATAGCAGAATTATCTTTACCTGAAACATTAGAGGTATTTACAGGATTTAGAAATACTAAAGTAGCAACTTTAACATTAGGCTCAAAAATAAAAACTTTTATTACATCATTACAAGAATTAACAGAATTAACTTTTGCAGCTGATACAAACTTTGACTTAGTAACAACTAATCAAAGTGCTACAAGTGGAATTTTAATTTCAAAAAATATTTTCCCAAAACTTCAAAAAATCTATGTTCATAGCGAAGAAGATAAAAATAAATTAATGAAAGTTTTAGGATCAGATATTGAAATTAGTGATGATAGTGAATTAGAAAATCAAAAAGAAGCAAATAATAAAAAAATTGAAGAGAGAAAAACACAATTTTATACTTATTTAGATTTCTTACAAAAAATTGCACGTGCAGCTACAAAAGATTTAACTAAATTAACAGAAGATCAAAAAACAAAATTAAAAGATTTTGTTTCAAATACTAACGAAGAAAAATTAGCAGAAGATGTTGAATGAATAATAAATAGATACGCATATAACTTAAAAGCAACAATAAAAACACTAAATGAAAATGTTGCTAAACAAAAAGAATTATTAAATATTGTTGGATATGTTATAACCCAAGAAAAACTAAATAATGATGAAAATATTGAAGATCAAAATGTAAAAGCAAAATTCATTGAAACTGAAAATAATTTTAATAATTCAAAAAATGAATATGATAATTTAGAAGATAAGAATAAAGAAATAGAAGATAAAATGGCAAAATATCGTCTAATTGTTCGACAATCTGAATACTACATACAATATTTACAAGATATATACAAAAATCACTTTTTAGACTATAATTCTTTATCTGAAGAAAATCAGAAAATTGTAAAAGAAATCTTAGAAATTAATGATAATATGCCAATAGAAGAAAAAAATAATTTAATTTCTGGATTCCCATATAAAAATAACTATGCAAGTAGAAATACATTTAAAATGACTGAAAACATGATTCAAAACTACATAAAATTAATTAGTACATTTGGATATGATTTATCATTTGAAAATGTTCAAAAAGATGAAAAACTTGATGGTGAAACAAGAAGTGATTATTTACTTGAAAAAACAAACTATGAAAAAGCTAAGGGAAATGAATGAGAAAATATAATACAAATAAAAAATTCATAAAAAACTTAATAGTCATTTCTTCTTTATCAATTTCTTCAGTCACAGCAATCTCAGCAGCTGTTTCTTGTTCTATACCCACAATTTTTAGAATAACTAATTCAAGCCCAAATAATTTAGATTTAATAAAATCATATGCATTTGAAAATATTTCTAACGAATTCAATATAGAAAATAACAATTTAAATCTTTTTAAAGAAAAAAATACGCAAGAAATTTATGTAAATATTAACGAATTTATAACAAAATTAAAAGGCTTATTTTTAGAAAATGTTTTTAGATATTCAGGGCAATCAGAATTAGGACATAAATTTACTGTCTTTGGAAGGGAAATTATATTTGATGATAAAAATCACAAAATATTATTTGAATCAACTGATGTATTTGTGTTTTTAAAAAGTTCTTCAACTAAAAATTATTCAAATAAAATAAAATACTTAGAAGATTCAGTTAAAAGTTTAAATAATGATGAGTATGCTGAACTAGATCTAAAAAAATACAACTTTAGTGTGTTAGAAAAAAATCAAAATATTTTTCTTCCTTTATCAGTATTTAACTTATTATTTTTAAGTCAAAGTTATTACAACATTTATTTTAATGGTGATAAATTAATAGGAATTACTTCAATAATTAATAAAGATATTGATGCATCTGAATACAATAAAGTTATGAATAATTCTTACAATAATACTCAACAAACACAGCAACAAAGACTAAATAACTATAATTTCTTATTATTTTTATTTGATAATTTTTATGGTTTAGAAAAAGCATTTTTAAAAAAACATAATGTAAATTCTTTAGACGAGTTTTTTATAAAAGTAAATTTAAAAGAAAAATTAATGTCACCTGATGCTACAGTTAACGCTAATGCATATGAAGAATTTATTTATAAATATTTAAATGAATTGCATACTTCAATTCAATCAGGCTCATATTTTCACCCTAAAAACTATCGTGCAAATCCTTATGCATCTGCTGATAGTTCAAGATTACAAAGTTATATAGAAACATATAGAATTCTATCAAGAATAAGAAGTGCAAAAAACATGCAAAATGATTTAAATAATGGTGACGCTAACATCGTATCCTTCCACAACGACATTGCAATCATTTATTTAAATTCTTTTACTGTTGGAACAAATGAAGAAATAAACGGTGACCAGCCTTATAAATATGATAGTTACTTTTTAATGTTTGAAGCAATGAAAAGAATTCAAGAGCACTCAAAAACACAATCAATCAATAAAATTATTTTAGACTTATCATTAAATGGTGGTGGTTCAATTGCTGCAATGGAAAAAGTTGTTGCTTTTATGACAAATAAAGATCAAAAAATTTATTACTATGATATTTTAAATAAATTACTTAACTTCAGTAAATATCGTGTTGATATCAATAATGATGCTGCATATGATGCAAGAGATGGATACACAGATTATAATTGATATATTTTAGTGGGTAAAAACACATTTAGTGCTGCAAACCTACTTACTCATATTGCTAAATTAGGAAATTTTGCAACAATAATAGGAAATACAAGTGGTGGTGGAATGTATTCTGTTCTACCTGTTGTACTACCTGATGGAACCAGTTTGGATATGTCTTCAAATAATGCTTGAGTTGGTGTTCCGGATGAAATAATAACAAATGAAAATGATTTACCTTACACTGAAGATGGTATTGAAGTAGATTTAGAAATTCCATATTTTGCATATTATGAATATGATATCATTGAAGCATATTTAAAAGATCCTGTATTAGGAGAAAAAAAATATAACCAATACTTAGCAAGCATAAAACAAAAAGCTTGAGATAAAGTATATAATGATATTCAAAAATATTTACCGCACATAAAAGACAAACGCAAGAAAAGAGAATATACAAATAAATTACAAGAATATGCAATTCATGAAAACGATTCTCTTGAAAAACAACAAGAAAAAATAGAACAAATGGAATCTCTATTTAGATTAGTTGAATTTCAATATGAACATGAAATAAAGCAAGGAAATTAATATAAAAAAACTCTCATGAAAGAGAGCTTTTTTCTTTTATATTAAATCTTCAGCTTTTAAGAAATCAACTATTAGTTTTTCCATTCCGTTGGTATCAATTCCAACGCCTTGTTCATTGAAGTATTTAACAACTGCTTTATATAATATTGGATAATCTAAAAATACAATATTTAAAGCTATTTTATCTTTTTGTTCATTGGTACTTCATGGTGTATTTTCTAATGTTGAAACATATTGAGTTTCTTTTTGAGTTTCTGATGATTCTTTTTTAACCATTCTTGGTGCAATTTTTATAATGTATTTACCTTCAATATGTTTTGAATTTGGGTTATAAAAATCTACAAATTTAGGTAAATCAAATGGATCAAATTGTCTTGCTTCTGTTTGATTTTTGTTTCTTAGTTCAGTGCTAAAAACGTATTTTGCTTTATTTCCTAATTCAGGTACTGAAAGTTCTACTGTTAATCTAATGTTATTTCCATCACTAGTTGATTCAATACGTGTTAATTTAAAGTTAAATGTTGTATTATCAATAGTTCTTGTAAATGTTTTAGTATCAGCATTGTAAGTAAATTCAGCAACATTAAAATCTTCAACTTCAAATGATGTTTTTTGTTTTGATTCTTCTTTTAGAGAAATTACGGGTTTTGCTTTTAATTTATCTAAAACACTTGCATTAAATGTCAATTGTTTAACTGAATAAATTCCGTTATTAAAAGGATTTACAAAACCTTCAACTGTGTAATCTTTAGTTTCTAAACTGTAATTATCGTAGTTCATATCACCAGTTGATGATCCTGTATATTTATGAACACCATTATATCCACGCAATTTAGATAAATCGATGTTATCTGAACCATTTACTAATAAAGTTTGATCATCTATAACTTTATATTTTAAATTATTGTTTTGAATTAATGCATTGTATGTATCTACATTATTTATTAACGCATGACCTTGTAGAAGCTGAACGTTTTCAGTTCTTTCAAAACTTCATGATTCTGCTAATTTATTATCTAAAAGGTATTTAATTAGATATACATCTTTTGAAGTTTTATCAAGAGAATTAAATCTTCTTTTGTTTTCGTCTGTAAATTTAGAAATATCTACTTTTAAAAGTGATTTATCATTGTTTTTTTCATCTCTTGTAATAGATAAAACTTCTTGTCTATTTTGCAGTAAATAATTGTATACTACAATCATTTTTTCAATTTCTAAACGAATACTTTGTGAAAGTTTAGTTGAATTATTGAATAAAAAGTCCATTTGTTCATCAGTTGGCATTTCTCAACCCACGGGAGTGAAATTAGTTACATCAACATTATTATTTAATAAATTTTGACGTAATGTTACAAAAAATTGACCATTTACATCTAATTGTTTTCTAGCAAAAACAGTAAAGAATTTTTTAAAATCTTTATAAAATTGTGAGTTTTTATTTTCATATAAAGTTTTTATAGTATCTTCTGTTTTTGTTGTTATTTCTGATGAATAAATATTTGAAATTAAATTATCTGCAACACTTTGTAAAATAAGTGTTTTAGTTTGTTGACTAGTTAAAACTGTTTCTTGTTTTCCACGTTCATTTAAATCTAAAGGATCTGATGGTGCACAAGAAATTGCGGCGATTGCTGTTGATGGAGCTAATACAGAAACGCTTAATAAACTTAATAATAATGATTTTTTCATTATTTATTACCTCCATTAATTTGTTTTTCAAATATTGGATAAATAAATTTAATAAATTCTTTATCGCCATGATTTTTAACTATTCATTTTCCATTTTTAAATACATAATCAGCACTTAAATTTTTATCTATTAATGAATCTATATATTCTTTTATTTCTGTACTTTTTCCATTTAGAATTTGTAAATGTTGGAATTCTAAAAGAATTTTTGAGTATTTTTTAGCAACTTCCACATCATTATCACTGAAATTTTGTTCTTCATCAGTTGAATAATTTTTGTATTTTAAAGTTTTTAGATATTCTACAAAACTAGCATCTTCTAATACTTTTTTTGTAATAAAATCTGAAGTTAGTAAGTCTTTAAACATATTATCAATATTAAATGGTGGTTTTAAAGCAGTAGTTGAAACGTCATTTGCTTTTCTTGATAAATCGCTTAGAATTAATTTTCTTGCAGTTTCTTCTGAATTAACTGTAGATAAAGTAAGTAAATTTAATCCTGTACTATTTAAAATAGCGTAATTTTCATTAATTTTATAAACTAAATTAGTTTTGTAATCTGAGTCGCTTTGTGCAAATAAGTCACGTAATAAATTACCCATTTTGCTATCAAAATCTGTCATTTCATTAATGTAATCTGCAATTTTTTTATTATTGTTAATCGCTAATTCTTTTTCTGATTCGCTTCATGAAGTAGCTTGTTTATTTATTATGCTACTGTATACTTGTTCATTATTAAATATTTTTTCAATAATTTTTGTTTTTAAGTCAGTAAAGAAATTATTTTTTTCATTAGGTGTATAAATTGAATCATTATTTATTATTGAAATATAAGGTAAATAAAACTCAGGTTTTTCACTTGAATAGATGTCCGATAATGATTTAAATCCTTCTGAACCGTATGTATTATCATTCGCTGATCCTAATACATTTAAAAGTAAACTATCATTAATTGCTTGTTTTGTTTCTTCATCAGTTAAATTTTCACCTTTAACAAAGTTTGAAATACCTTTAAAATTGTTTATTCTATTAATTGGTAAATCAATTTGCGAATCATCAGTTCCATTATTAAAATCTGTAAATGTTAATAATTTAATAAGTTCTTGTTTACTAAATGAAAATGGTAAATCAGCAGCTGTTTGATTTTGGGTCATTTTTAAGTTTAATTTTGAATAAATAATTGGTTGAGTTGCTAATCAGTCATTTATATAAATTCCTGCATCTTTTTTGTCATTTAAAAATGATTTTGTTAAAAATGCATAAACTTTAGTTTCCCCTGGATCTGTAGTGTTTAATTTATCTTTTGGGATATAAACGTTTTGATTATTTCCTGATGTATGAATAAAGTGTAAATCTTTTTCACCGTTTCCAAAGCGAATAACTTCACCTTTTTTAAATAAATCTACTCTTTCTTCTTTTTGTGTTTGTGAATTATAAAACATGTAATATACATCATGTTCAGCGGTTAAACCATTTTCTACTTCAGAAACAGTGAAATCACTGTTAATTTCTGTTTGGAAACGACCAAAAGCATTTCTTCTGATTTCTTGAGCAACTAAATGTTTAACAGCATCTGCTTTGTTTTTTGATGAACCATATTCAGGTTTTGCTAACTCAGTTTTAAATTCTGTTTCTCATTTTCCAAATCCAAATTGAGTTTGTAATCTTTGTTCTAAATCATCTAAAATTCTTGCTTTATTATTTTCAATTTCTTTAACAGATTGCAATTTGAAATATTTTTTCTTACTTGCTACTTTATTAGAGTTATAAATTGCTTCATATCATGCGCTAGCTTTGTATTCTTGTTCATATAAATATAGTGCAATTTCATCACTAACTTTTGAATATACATATTTTCCTTCATTTACTGAATCTACAGCTTGTTTTAAATCTGAATATTCAATTTGAGAAATGCTACCATCTTTATTTTTAAATTTAAATACTACTGAATTTTTATCTAAAACAGGGTAATCTTCTTTTGCTCTATTAGCGGCCACTACAAGTGGAATAGTAATCCCTGATACTAAAATCCCTGCAATTAAAAATCCTAATAAGTATTTAGGTCAACGTTTTTTTACTTCTAAAGTTTCTTCTTGTTTAGAAACTGGTTTCTTATTTTGCTGCGCTTTAGTTGAATTAAAACGAGCGATTTTTTTGACAAAATTATTGTTTCTTGCCATCTCAACTCCTTCGTTGTATTTTAATATATTAAAATATATTTAAAAAGTTTAATAATAAAATTATAACAAAATAAAAGAATTTCTATAAGTGATTGCTGCAAATAAATATTTAAAACAAATATTTTAAAAGCGGAACTATGAAAGTATAATATATGTTATGAATAAAATTAGAATGAATAAAGAAATTATTTTACAAAGTTTCTGCAAAATTTGTGAAGAAAATAATATTTGATACAGTTTAGACAATTATTCACTTTTATTTGCAATAACAGGTTTTAATTACACTGAAAATTTAGATTATCATGAAGTTATGATGACTTTTGAATCATATGAAAAATTAAAACAATTATTTCCAGATAGAGTAATGGATAACACAAAATCAACACAATATTTTGATAAACAAATTAAGTTTTTATATAAAGATAATTTAACATACACAGCAACACCATTTTTAAATATCAACTTAGTTATTCCTACAACTGTTTCAAAAGTAAAAAAATATCTAAATACAAGCAATAAAATAAAAGATTGAGTATATAAAAATAAAACATTTAAAGACACAAATATTTCCTCTATAAAATTTAAGAAAATAATCAGTAATTTATTGGCATTTAGCATTAAAAAGAACACTTATAAACAACTTGTAAATATTTTATATGATAATGATTATGAAGGATTTTTTGTATTATCAGCAAGAAGCAAAAACATTGTAAATAATTGAATTAATAACATAACTTACAGAACGACAAATTATTCATTAAAAGACGTAAAAGTACATGTTTTAGACGAATATAAGGAATATTTAACAAACGTATTTGGTGAATTAGCTGAAAAATATGAAAACATTAAAGTTCCACAAAATAATTTTCAGTATATAAATACGGTTGATTATATTAAAGTAGATAAAAATAAATAACAAAAATCCTTATTTATTAGGGATTTTTTATTTTAAATTATAATTAAAAGTAAAGGAGAAAAAATGAAAATAACTTTTAAAGGAAATGAAATGAACTTAATTGGTCAACAACTAAAAGTTGGAGATAAATTCCCAAATTTTAAAGCAGTTGATCTTAATTTAGCAGATTTTAATTCAGAAGATATTGCAGGAAAAAGAAGATTGATTTTTTCTATTCCTAGCATTGATACAGGGGTTTGCGAGCTTGAAACTACTAGGTTTATGCATGACTTTCAAGACAAACCTTTTCCTGTTGTTGTAATTAGTTATGATACACCATTTGCTTTTAGTCGTTGATGCGCTGCTAAAGAAAATACAAAAGTTACAACATTAAGTGAGTTTAAATACAATGATTTTTCTGCAAAAACAGGAACAAAAATTGCTGAACTTGGACTATTAACTCGAGCAGTTTTTGTAGTAAATGAAAATGACATTATTGAACACGTTGAATATGTAAATGAAGTTTCAAACGAACCAAACTATCAAGAAGTTTTAAAATTCTTTTAAAAAATATCAAGCAAAAAATGCTTGATATTTTTTTAGTTATCTCTTCTTGTTTTATTTTTTGTTTTAATTTCTTTAATTTTTCCTAATTCTAAATAAATTACCTTATCAGCAATCGCTGCAATATCTGGATCATGAGAAACAATAACTATTGTGGAATTATATTTTGCATTAATATCTAAAAGAATATTTTGTACTAATTTTGATGTTTTCTCATCAAGAGCTCCTGTTGGTTCATCGGCCACAATTATTTCGGAGTTTTTTGCAAGTGCTCTTAAAATAGATACACGTTGTTGTTGTCCCCCTGACATTTGTGAAGGGTATTTATACATACAATCTGTTAAATCAAAATCGTCAAATAATTTTTTAATATTCATTTGCTTGTTTTTATTTTTTTGCAAATATGAACCTGTTTCAACATTGTCATAAGAATTTAAATTTTGTAATAAATTATAATTCTGAAATATAAAAGAAATATGTTGTCTTCTAAATAATGTTTGCTTTGCATTAGATAAATAAGGTAAAGCAACATCATTTACAATAATTTGTCCTGTTGTTGTTCTATCTAAACCACTTATTAAGTTTAATAATGTAGATTTACCTGAACCACTTTTTCCAAATAAAACAGCAATCTCACCACGATTAATTTCAAAACTAACACCTTTTAAAACTTCAGTTGCTAAATTTCCTGAAAGATAAGTTTTTGTAACATTTTTAACTTCAATAATAACACCTTCAGAATTTTTTTCAGTAGCATATTCATCTTTGGGTCTTGGTTTATTATTGGCTTTATAAATCTTTTTAATTTCTTGCTTTGTTAATGTTTTTTCATTAATTTGAGTATTTTTTGGTGTTTCATTTGTTTGTTTTTTATCATTTTCAATTTTATTTTTCTTAAACATTATTTTCCTTTCAATAAGTAAACAGGTTTAATTTTATTTAAACTTATTCATGCAAATATACTTGTTATTCCAAATACTAATAATGATACTAACATACTGATTAAAATTGTTGATTGGAATAAGTATAGAGGAAGTACCATCTGACTAGTTGCGAGCATAAAGGCATTAAATGAAACAATTAATATGAATGTAATTGGAATCATTAATAAAGACGCAAAGAGAATGATTGGTATGTAATTAAAGAAGAATAAATAAATTTTTTCTTTATTTGAATATCCTAAAATACTAAATGTTGCAACTGATTCCTTATTAGAATTAACCATTGAGTTTGTAATCATAATTAAAATAATTATTGACACAATAAAACTTATGATAATAAATGCTAGCGTTATGTTTGTAATTGTAGCAGCAATACCACTTATAAATCCTGCTTCAATATCTTTTGAATTAACGCTTTGTGAAGCACCATATAATATATCTTTTCCATAAATAGATCCTTCTGAACCATATAGTCTATTTATTGCATTAATCATATATTTTTTAATTTCTGGTTCAATAGGTTCATTTACCAATGCTTGATCTCCTCAAGTTTTGTATTGTTCATCAGTTACATTTAAAAATTCTTTAATTTTTTGTCTTCAATCTAACTGAGTATTGTGTGTTTGATTATAAGAATCTACTGTAAATTTAAACATTGGATCAGTTCCACTTTGTCCTACAAATATTTTTTTAAAAAAATCTGTAATTGATTTATCATCTGCGACATTTGCGTTGTAACTTTGAATAGCTCCTCAGTATCCGCTTGATGAATAAGTGGTTAGTGTGTTAATTGTTTGTTCCGGTGCTTCATCGTTACTTAAAATACCATTAAATGCTTCGTATTCATTGTTAAATCATTGACTATATTCTAAAGCATTATCTGGATCTTGCTTAATTAAAACATTTAATTCATCTTGTCTTTTTTCTTTAATTCAGGTTGATAACTTATCTAATCCAGTTATTCTATCAACGATTTCTTTAGTTGTAATTAATTCATTATTAATATAGGTTTCATTAATTCCAACAACTTTAAACGTAAATGTGTGATTGTCATTTTTTATATTTAATATTTGATCAACAAATCTATCTACGTGATTTTGAATATTAAATTTAATAATAGACCCTTCTTTTAATCCTCATTTTTTTGCCACAACATTATTAATAACTAGTGGTAAAATTGCGTTTTCTAAATTATCTGGTAGAGGTTTATCAAATGGAAAGTCCTTATATAAAACGTCATTTAAGTCTTTATTATTTGCATCTCTTAATTCAATAAATTTTGAATCTTTTTTATATCCATATATTTCAATATTTTGATTAAATATTGACGTTTTTGCATATGAATATTTTTCGTTTGTATGGTTATTTCAAATTACTCCACCAAAACTCATAAAGAAATCATTTTTATCTATTTTTTTATAAGCGTCAACTAAAAAGTTTCGATATAAACTTCTTACTTTATCAGTTTTAATTGATGCTGGTTTTTTATAGAAGTTATTAAATTTATCATATTCAACAAATAAGAATTGTCCTAATGAAGAAGCATTTTTTATTCCTCTTGCAACAATGTTTGATTCATTAAACGTAAAGTAACTTATTTTTGGAGAATTTGGATCAGGTGTTTCGGTTGCATATAGTGACTCATATTCTAATGATAATGGATCAAAATAAGTAGTATCGCTATTTGTGTAGTGTAAATTTTGTGTGTTAAACATTTTTGTAGATACTGATTTAAAAATTTGAATTATTCTGGCTTTTTGTGTTTCAGGTAAACTTGCAAAAACAACATCTCAAGGCGATAACTCAACTGAAGTATCTAATAAAATATCAAGTGATGATTTTGTTAAAACAGATGGTGCAAATGGTTTATTTAAAACATCTGTATTATAGCTATAACCTGGTTTGAAATAAAATGGTGAATTATAGTCTGTTTGGTTTTTATCTCCACCTTGACTTGATGCACTTAAATCATCTGGAACATATAATAAATCATTTAAATTATTTTTGTTATATAGAATATAAGGACCACCTTCTATTGTTGGTGTTTCTAAGTCTAATTTAAAATTGTAATTTCTATTTTGATATGTTCTTTGGATTGATTTTTGGAAAACATTTAAACTACTTAAACTAAACATTGTAATCAATGAAGTGATTGAAAAGCTTATAAATAAACTAAATAGTTTTCAGAAGTTATTTAAAGTTAACATTGCAATAAATCTACTTTTAATAGGTAATACTCTGAATAATACTGCAATTTTTTGTGAAATTTTTCCAACATTTAACTCACTTAATCCAGACATTTGCTCAATTGCTTTTATTCTTATACTAAACATCGTAATCAAGAATATTAATATTGATAAAAATATAAACGGAACTATGAATGTATTTACCAATGTTAGTCAGTTAAATGAAATCATTGTTGTTGGTAATGTTCAATAACTTGAAAAAACCTTAAATGCTATTGGTTGAACAAAGTGACCTAGAATATAACCTGTAATAGATCCAACAATAGTACTTGGTCATGCAAATGAACTAAATGAAAATGATATTTCACTAGCTTTATAACCTTGTGAACGTAATATACCAATAACTTTATTTCTATCATTTATATATCTTCTAATAATAAAGTAAACAGATATTGATACTAATGTTATTAATATAATTAAACTAAATAACTGAACATTACCTATAGAGTGAATAATTTTTTGTACTAAAGTAATTCTTATTGAAATTTCAGGGTTAATTGGATCTAATTCATCAGCTAAAAATACTTTGTTTGTTATATTACTTGCAATTGAAGCAATAAATTCTGAAAATTCTTGTTTTAGTTCTGTGTCTTTAAATTCACCTTTTTTAACTAATAAATAGTCTTTAAGCGCTAAAGTAGGATAAGCACTTTTGATTCTATCAAAACCTTTACTATTTACATAAACAAGTGATTGTTTTGAAGTATCTACTTGTAAATTTTCTTCATTAATTACAGGGTATAAATAATCAGCTGTAGTATCAATTCCAATAATTAAATATTCAATTGAGTTAATTTTTATTTTGTATTTTGAGTCCAATGTATTGATGAATACAGCCATTTTAAATGGATCTTTTAAATATTCATCGATATTACCAGTATAAACTTCTTTTTTATTTTTTTGTAAGTAAGCGTAGTTAATTTTTGCTAAATATGCACTTGTATCATTATATGCAACTAAGTTATTTACATAGTTAGTAGAAATTAATGAAAACAATAGTTGTTCAAAAATTTTGTTTGTATTTAATCCGAAAATTGTTTGGTCATCTTGATCTTTTAAAATGAATTTATTTTTTAATCATGTGAAATAAGACATATCTAAAGCAATATTTTTATCACCAGAATCAGATAATTCTTGTTGTCTTATTAATGAATCATATAAAGGATTAATTAATTTATCAAGATCATCAATATTTATAGTTTCTAAATCTCTTGAAAGTTGTGTAACCAAATATGCTAAATTTCCCTTATTTTCTTGGTCAGATATAGCAGTATATAAAAGTACTTGAGGAAAACTTAAAGCCATAAATGGATTTATTACTATTGGATTTATACCTAATATTCTAATTTGATTTGATAATTGTGAGTATGACAGTGTGTTTTTGTATAAAACAGCTAAATCATAATCACTTGTTATTAAAGAACCTAAAGTGGAATTTTCAGGAGCATTTATAAAGTTGTTTACAAATTGCTCTTGTGATTCTTTGTAAAAAGTAGGCATAAATGATGCTTCATTTAACATACTCATCATTGCAACGAATTGATAAATATTTTTATTAAGAAGTTTGTTTATATATTCTCAATAATTATTTAAATTCTTTTGTGCTAAATCTTGTTGTAATGTTTCTAAAAGATTAGAGTTTTCAAATTCTTTTGTTGAAACAATATTATTTGATAATCCTTTACTTATTTTTAGTATTGTTGCATAGTTATTCAAATCACTACCAAGCATTGAATTATAAGAAGGTATTTGATTATCAACGTTTTCATATTGTCTTAATAATCTAGCAACATTTTCATTTTGCATGAAATTAAAAATTGTTAAAATAATTGTTTTAATTTCATCAAATGTAATGTTGGGTACTGTAGTTTTTAATTCATATGTTAGTTTAATTCAAAAAGAATATAAATTTAACTCTTGACCAATAAATCCATTTGCATCTTTTGTTAGAAAACCACTTAAAATAGGTTTTATTTGATTATATAGAAAATGTAATACTTCATTTGAATCAGTATTTTTTGTATTCTTATTAAATAAAGCAGAACGATAAGCTAAATCTCCATATGTTGCAATAGGTACAGTTGCATCTTCTTCAAAATTTAAATTATATGGATTTATATTATTCTGGTAATTTTTTATTAACAATTTTGAAATTAGATTTAAATAATTATTTAATTTAGTTGATATTTTTTCTAAATCTTGAAATTCAGCATTGTTTACTAAAATAATATCTGTTAAAAAACTTGATTCTTCAATGCTGAATTTTAAAAGATTTTTATTTGAAGCAATGGCTGTATCTATTTTTTGTTTTAAGGCAAAAATTTTATTAGCATCATACTGACCAATATAATTATTGGTTGCTATTTTATCTTCAGGTGAAGGGAATCTAATTAACCCTAATGAACCTAAATCATCAAATGATATTTTTTTATTATCGCTTGTTGGAATATGTAATCCCGCTGCATTTTGAGTAGCAGATGATAAATTGGCAAGTAATTTAATTGCTTCTTGTATTGTTTTAACTTTTCCTAAGATATTGTGATTGTTTGCTTGCGCTTGTGTTAATGCACTAATTAAACTAGCAATTCAATTTGATTGTTTTAGTCTTTTGATATAGTTATTGTTAAATAATACACCATTAGCAATAACTGGTTCTTTTTGTTCACTTTTATCTAGAAAATGAGTGATGTTTTTATTAAAAGTTTCTAAAGAAAATGAATTTACTAAAATTTCTAATGCTTCATTGATGTTATCAAATGCTTTTTGAGGATCTTCATATCCGTTTAATTTATTAAATAAAGATGTTAATCTTGTTTTTTCAGAATTTCCTAAAGGTTTATTTGCATTTTCAGCTGTAATTAAGATTTTTTTATAAATACTTAAATCACTTTCTGGACTCAACAAAGCTTTAAAATCTATCTGTTGTATTAATGTATTTAAAGCTTTTTTGATTTTGTTTTCATCAATGCTTTGTAATAAGAAGGAAGTTATTTCATCTGAACTTAATGTGTAATAATTTGCGTTAGCATTTAAATAAGGTTTATAAGGGTGTTTCAAATATCATTGTCTACCTAATGATGAAAATTTTAATAAATCAATTGATGTAAGTATTGAACTAATTGAGTCTAAAAGTTTATCATAATCTTTAATGTAATCAATAATATTTGAAATTTTAAATCCTAAAATTAAGTTATTGAAAAATGGTGTTTTTGAGCCAGTTATATTCATTAACAATTCTTCTAATTTATCTAATTCTTGTTTTAGATAATTTCTTTGTTGTTCATGAGTTCTTAAAACATTATTATCATAGGTATATTTGTTTTTAATGAATCCTATGATATTGTTTACAATTGATTCTCAAAAGGTATTAATATTAAAATTTAATAGTTTCTCATCTGATCTTTGAGTAGATTTTGATAATTCATGTAATCAATCAAATATAACAACTTTAATAATAACTTCATTTGTTTTTCCTGAAGCTAATAAATTATGTAGCTGATTTTTTTCAACTGCTATTTGACCTGCTGCTAAAATTTTATCTAATTGTTCTTTTGTAAATAAATTAGATAAATCTGTTTTTAATATTGTTTGCTTAATTTGTTTTATAAGAATATTAATTGTATTATTTTGTGTAATATCGATGATGGCAGCATTATCTACTGAACCATAATTTATAGGTAAATAAATGCTATTTTTATAACTTGGATCTATTTTAGCTCAACCTTGCTTACCTATTTTAGCTTTTATTGTTAATCTATGTTGAATTAAAAAGTTGTCTAATTCATTAATTGATAAACTACTTTCTTGTTCTGGTATTAATAATCTTGTTCAGTATAACTCACCATTTATTTCTTTTTGTCCAAGAACAATATACTTAGCTTCACCCGTTTTTGAATTAACCTCACTTTTTGCAATTGCATATTGCACAGTATTATTATCTTCATCTTCTGAAATTAATAAAAGAATTTTAGCGTTAGTTAAATAAGGAATTTGTGTTCCTGGGTAATAATTATAATATGGTTCAAATCTAATATCTGTATCTAAATAATTTGGATCAGGTGTATAACCTTTAAAAATATATTCAATTATATTTTTTGCATATTCAGAAGGTAATTTTGTTTTTCTGTTTGGATAATTTTTATCAGGAATTAATAAATATTCTTCAATGTTTCTTCTACTATCGGTTTTATTTAAAATGGTTGGATTGGTAACTTCATTATATAATTTACCAACATTTTGTTTTACTCCTCTAATAGAGTTATTAGAATCACCTGTATTTATAAAATGGAAAATATTTTTCTTTGAATCTCCATCATTAATAGTTTCAACTGTTAAAGTTTGTCTTAGACCAACATTTTCTTCTCCAACTTTATTAACAACTTTTTTTATAATTGCTTTCTTAGCAACATTATTTGCTCCTTGAGCAAGTTCATTTCTTTTTAATTGAAGTAAATTAGTATTTGAAATTTCATTAAATTTTTCTCTTATCTTAACTTGATTTCATTGAGGATCAATATTTTCAATTTTTGCAATGGTGTCTTTTTCAGTAGAGGTTGGTTGGTTATTTTTTAAAGATAAAACAACATCTAAATCATCTAATGAAATAGGTTCTTTAGTTGAACGTCATTCACCAGGTGAATTTGTTTCTAAATATCATCTGGTTTTTGTTGATTTTGTTCAAAAACCAAATTCTTTAATATCATTAGGTATTTGATTGTTATTATCTGAATAAATTTTAGAAATATAACTTAAATAGCTACCCTTTCAATTAGAAGCATTATTTTCTGTATTATAATCTCAATTTAATTTAAATAATCTTTTTTCAAATTCTGTTTCTATTTCAACATTTTGAATTCAACTTAAAGGAAATTGATATTTTTGATTTTTTTGGAATAAAAATGTATCATAAATTTTTGAATTTATTTGATCAATATTTTGTGAAGCAAAATAATTAACTAATGAAAACTTATTAACTAATAAAGTTTTAGAATCTATGTTTTGTTCTGTAATTTTTGAAGGTTCTTGAAAATGTAAATCTTTTTGTGAATCGGTATTTTTAAAATAAAATCTATCATTTTCAGCTCTTGTAAAACCTAATTGTTTTAATATATTCTCGCCAGAAATAATAACAACATCACCTTCAATTGTTCATAATTCTAATTTATGAGTATCAAAAGAAGCTTCTTTAGTTTTGGGATTAATAAATAAGTCTAGTGGTTTAACCAAGTAATCATTTAACTTATAATGCGTAGAACCAGAAGGAGTATTAATTATGTTTGCAATATCTTTTAGTTTATATTGTTTATCGAAAGTAAATGTTTCTGTTGCATTGATTGAAATATCATGAAATATTCTTGAATAATTATCTTGTGATTTTAAATAAATAGGAAGTGCAATATCATTAGTTAACTCAAAATAACCATTTTTCATGTCAAAAATAGCAATTCCTGTGTTGTTTTGATTGTCAAAAAATCATTTTTGAAAAATGCTACTGTCTATATATATATCTTGATCTTTTAGAGGGCTACTATTTAATGAAAAATTTCTAATATTTAAAAAATTTAATTCTTGTTCAGGCACACTTAAATTTTTTGTACTTTGTTTATATAATTTAAGCGAAGAATCCGGTGTATAAATTATTGGTTTATTATCAATTAATCCTTCATCATTAACCTGATCATATCCTCCATTAGGAACTTCTCCATTAGGATTGACATCTAAATTAACTGTTAAATCTTGCATTTTAGAAACAGTTTGATAACTTGAAAGTGTTGAGGTATAACTCTTTTTAATGTCAAATAATAATGTGAATAATCCACAAGTAATAAAAATTAAAATTGTTAATCCGATTACTGTGATTTTATTTCTTGAAAGTGATCTAAAAACTTCTTTTAATAATCTAATCATTACATCCTCCTTGATTGTTTTTATATAATATATAAAAATAATACTAATTTTATATTAAAAATACATTATCGTTGTAAATTTAAAAAAATAATACCTTATTAGCACAAAAATAATTCTTAATAAGAATTAGTATTTATGTGAAATATAATTTTATATAATTAAAGTAATTATAAGGGAGGTAGCGTGAAAAAGAAAGTAATACTAACAATTATTGATGGTTTAGGGATTCGCGAGGAAAATCAAGGAAATGCTTTTAAGTTAGCATTTCACCCTATTTTTGACTATCTTTTTGCAATGTGTCCTAATTCAATACTAGAGGCTTCTGGAAAATATGTTGGTTTACCCGAAAATCAAATTGGAAACAGTGAAGTTGGACATTTAACAATAGGGGCCGGGAGAGTTGTTTATACCGGGCTTTCTCTAATAAATAATGAAATAAGAGAAAATACTTTTAAACACAACAAAACACTACTAGACGTTATTAAATACTCAAAAAATACTCAAACAACACTGCATCTTATGGGTCTTTTAAGTAACGGAGGAGTACATTCAATTGATAAACATTTGTTTGAAATATTAGATATGTGTTATGAAAATAATCTAAAGGATGTGAGTGTTCATATTTTTGGAGATGGTCGAGATGTTTCTCCTCAATCTATCAATGAATCTCTCGAAATTTTAAACAAAAAAATAAAAGAATATGATTATGTAATTTCTTCTATTGCTGGCCGTTTTTATGCAATGGATAGGGATAAAATTTTTTCAAGAAATCAATTAGCATATGACGCAATTTTGGGACAAAGCGAAAATGTTATTGATGATATAAATGACTATATTAATAAACAATATTCTCAAAATATTTTTGATGAATTTTTTGTGCCCGCTTTTGTAAGAAATTCAAAACCGGTAAAAGACAATGATTCGATTGTATTTTTTAATTTTAGACCCGATAGAGCAAGACAATTATCACATTTATTTTTAGGTTCAAAAATATATGATTACGAACCCAAAAATAAGATAAAAATTGCTAAATTTGTTTCTTTAATGAAATACGAAGACATAAACACAGAAATAGCATTTAAAGAAATGAGTATAGAAAATTCTTTAGGAGAAGTTCTTGCTAAAAATAACATTAAACAATTAAGAATTGCTGAAACTCAAAAATATGCTCATGTTACATACTTTTTTAATGGTGGAAAAGATGTTAAATTTAATAATGAATCTAGAATTTTAGTGGACAGCATAAAGGCTGAATCATTTGCAGATTATCCTCATATGTCAGCAAGAGAAATTACAGACGTTTTATTAAATGAAATAGACAATTATGATTTTATAATCGTAAATTATGCTAATCCAGATATGGTTGGTCATACTGGAAATTTAAAAGCAACTACACAGGCCATAGAATTTTTAGATGAACAATTTGAACGAATTTTAAATTATGTAAGCACTCACAAAGATGAAGTAAATTGATTTATTACAGCAGATCACGGCAATGCAGAAATTACTGAAGATGAAAACAATAATCCTGCAACAAAACACACCACAAGTCCGGTTATGTTAATTTCATATGATAAAACCATCGCCCTTAAAAATGGTACACTAGCAGATGTTGCTCCTACAATTTTAGATTATTTAAATATTGATAAACCCGCAGAAATGACGGGACAATCTTTAATAATAAATAGATTAAAATAATTAAAAAACACAGTAAAATACTGTGTTTTTTTGTATACAAAACATCCATTAAGGATGTTTGTTTGTTTATTAGAATCTTAGTGATAGACAGCTTAATCCACCATCTAATTTTTTAAATTCTGATGTGTCGCATTCAACAACTTTGTAAATTCCAAGATCTTGAACTTTTTTAAGTGTTCCTGGGTATCCTGCTGGAACTATAACTGTTTCATTTACTCAAATACAGTTTGCTGAGTAAGCTTCAGATTTATCTACAACAATTTGGTTAAAGTCTTTAAATGTTGGGTAATTTAAAAATTCTCCTGAAATTAATAGATTGTTGTGTTCTAAGTAGTTAACTCCTGTTTTTAAGTGTAACATTTCTGTCATTGGAACTGGAACAACTTTTTTACCGTGAGCTGCTAATATGTTGTGGAATTGTCTAATTCCTTCACGGTTTGTTCTATCTGACATTCCGATGTAGTATGTATCCCCTACCATCATAACATCCCCACCGTCTACTGTTCCTGGGAATTGAATTTTAAAGATGTGTTCATCATCAAAGAATTTTTGTAGATATGGTAACATTTCTAATTTTTCACCATTTCTTGTGTCAGCACCTGGATTTGTCAATACTGCGAATTCACCTGTAACGATAACCGCTGTATCTTCAACGAAGCATGAATCTGGGAAATCTTCATTTTTAGGAGCTATAGTAACTTCAACTCCTGCTTCTTTTAGTGTTTTTATATAATTTGCGTGTTGTTTTAGAGCCAATTCATAATTAACTGGAGGTAATGATTGTGCTTCTTCTGATGAAGCAATTCCATTAATCATTGTTGAAGCTGGCGTCTTAACAATAACGTTTTTAAATTTATCTTTCATTTGTGTCATTTTTATTTTCTCCTTATTTTCTAATTTACTCTTACTTTAATTTTATCAAGAAAAAATAAAGTGAATTAAAAAAAAGTAAAATTAAAAATACTGACACTGTCAGTGGCTAACAAAGTGATTATATTATAACACAAATTTTTGATTTACCAATATTTGTATATAAAAAGATGCCCGTATTATTGAGGCACCCTTAATCTTAATATAATATATAGTCTTTTGGACTTACAAAGAAAGGAGAGATTAATAACTTAAAAATAATGATGGTTTTAGTATTAATCTTGAAATAATAGAAGCAGATAATTAATTTGTTTTCAATAAATATTTTTAAAAAATAATAATAAACCCTAATAAGCAATTTGGAAATTAAGCCAAACTGCTCATTATTATTATAATGGTTATAACTATCTTTTTTTGCAATATTTTTTATTAAATATATTTTTTACTATTTTTAACGTTATTTAGGTTAATAAAAAACGCAAGAAATATGTTTTGCGTTTTTGTTATTTTTTAATTATTGTGTTTCATGACCTTGGAAATTTTGGATTTATCGATTCTGTTTTAAAAATATAAACTAAATTATTTGTTCTTATTCCTTCAGTTTTATATTCATTTACAAGATATTTTAAATTTAAAAGTTTTAAAATTGCTTTTGCGTCATCAAGTTCAGATTTAATATTAGAACCTTTAATAAAAACTTGTTGGCTATTTATTTTACCTAACTGACATGACACTTCAACTAAATATTTTAGTTCCATAACAGCTCTAGCAGTGACTAAATCAAATTCGTTTTTTAACTTAACATTCTCTGCGCGATCATTTATTACGTTTATATTAAGTTTCAAGGTATCGGAAATATGATTTAAAAAAATACAACGTTTTTTTAGTGGTTCAATGATTGTTAATTCAATATTTTTATCAGTCATTATTAAGTAAGGTACACTAGGAAATCCAACTCCTGCTCCTATGTCAAGTAATTTATATTTTTGAGGGTCGGATAAATCGAAGGCCTTTTTTAAAAGTAAATATGATTCAATAAAGCCTTCTATTATAAGTTTTTCATTATGAAATCCCGTAAGATTCATAACCTTGTTTTTTTCTTCTATTAAAAGATAATATTCAAAAAGAGTTTGTAATTTACTATCTGATAAATTTATATTAAAACTAGTTAAAATTTTCTCAATTTCCGTCTTTGTAAGCATTGTAAATTTCTGTTAATGATTTTCTGTTGATGTTTTGTTTGATTACATGAGCTAATAAAAATCCTAGTGATAAAATTTTGATTTTTTTGAATTTTCTTAAATGGTCTATGTCCATAGAATTAGTAATAATAACTTCTTTAATACTTTCTTCATTTTCAAACATTTCAAAACCTTTACTAAAAATTCCATGTGTTGCTGCAACAAGAATATCTTTTGCACCATTTTCTTTTAAAGTTTTTGCTGCTTTAATAATTGTTCCACCTGTGTCAATAATATCATCAATAATAACAACATTTTTATCTTGAACATCACCCAAAACACCCATAACTTCACTAACATTAGGTGCAGTTCTTCTTTTATCGATAATTGCTATTTTTACATCATTTGAAATTAATTCACTTAATGTTCTCGCTCTAACTGCCCCACCATGGTCAGGACTTACCACTGTAAATTCTGCGTTTCTTTTTCTTAATTCTTCAGAAAATATTAATTGCGCTCTTAAGTCATCAACTGAAACATTAAAAAATCCTTGAATTGAAGAGTTATGTAAATCTACTGTTGTAAGTTTTGTAATACCTGCAACTTCTAAAAGATCCGCAACTAATTTAGCTGTAATTGGTTGACGACCATCTGCTTTACGATCTTGCCTTGCATATCCATAATATGTCATAACAACATTTATTGTTTTAGCACTAGCTCTTTTTAATGAATCTATGAAAATCAGTAGTTCCATTAAGTTATCATGAACGTTTCTTCCTGTGTTGCAAATAATATATGTATCTAAATTTCTAACTGTTATATCGCTTGATAATAAAGTTTCTCCATCTGAAAATGTTATCTTGTTTGGTTTGTGGACTTCTAATTCTAAAATTTGTCCTATTTCTTCTGCTAAATCTCAGGAATTATCCATTCCAAAAATAATTGAATTTTTATAAATTTTTTCCATCTTAACCCCTAAAAAAATAAATATATTAATATTATAAATTTTTAAACTTGCAATTTTTATAAAAATCAATATTTTTTATTTTTTGAAGACTAAATCATAGGTTTTTTGGTCAAAATCTGACCATTTTCCCTTAAAAACCATTTTTCCATTTTTAATTGCTATGAATTTTTTAAAATATTTTTTTGCTAAAGATATGTCATGAATTATTGTTACAATTGTAATATTTTTTTCACTATTTAATTTTTTTAAAATTTCTAAAAACTCAACGCTGGATTCAGGGTCCAAACTGTTTGTGGGTTCATCGGCTAAAATCAAATCTTTGTTGATTAATATTAATTTAATAAGTTCAATTTTTTGTTTTTGTCCACCACTAAGTTCACTGATTCTTGTAAAAATATATTCAAACATATTAAATTGTTTTAGTAATGAATATATTTTTTCTTTAACTTGTTTTTTTACGAATGGAAATTTATATATTCTCAATATACTTGTATATACATCGTCTGTTGGAATTAAATTTGTTTCTTGACTTAAAAAACCAATTCTTTTATAGAGTTCTTTTCTTTGTTTTTTGTTGTAATTTTCAATATTTTCATCATCTACACAAAAATCGCCACGCTCTTTAATTAGATCTCCAAAAAAAGCATTAAAAATAGTTGTTTTTCCGGCTCCGGATGGCCCAATTATCGAAACCATATCGCCACTTTTGATTTCAAAATCTATATCAAGTAATTGAGAATCTTTTCTTTGATTATATTTAGCATAATAATGTTTAAATTTTATTTCCATGTTTTATCCTTAGTTCTTATAGATAAATTATAAAAAAAGTTATTAAAAAATCTCACTTTTGTGAGATTTAATTATAAATTAAGCAGTAAGACCATATTTTCTTAATGTTCTTGCTGTTTTAGCGGTTACACGGATTTTTTTCTTTTGTCCGTTGTCTAAAATGGTAACTTTTTGTAAGTTTAGATCAAATCTTCTTTTTGTAGCATTTAAAGCATGTGATCTTTTGTTACCGCTTAGAGCTTTACGTCCGGTTAAACTATCTTTACCTGGCATTTTTACTCCTTAAATATATTACGTAATTATTTAGCATTGCGTAAATATTTTAACACAAACCAATTTTTTTCTTATTATCTTTTTGATAAATTATTACAAGGAAATAAAACCATAAGACGATTCCAATATCACTAATTAATAAAAATTACTAAAAATAATATAAAATATTAACTATGGAAAAAGACAAAATCACTACAGATATTTTAAATGCTATTTCTAGCATAGTGGGAATTGTTGGTTTTGCTGACTTAGATTTTTTAAATGATTCAGAAGATTTAAAAAATGAAAATTATCAACAAATCATTATTAACGATAATAATTGTCAATTAAATATTTCAATAGGAATTATAATTCTTTCAAATGTTTCAGCAAAAAGCATTATTGAACAAATTTATCAAACCATTAATTACACATTAAACAAAAACAAAATAAATTTAGGAAATTTAGATATTTTTATAAGAGGGATTCAATAAATATGAACGGAATACAATGAAAAAATGCTGTTATTTCAGCCGCTAACAATCTGGGTAATCACAAAAAAACAATTGATAACTTAAATGTTTTTCCCGTACCAGATGGAGATACAGGAACAAATATGTATGCAACCATAAAAGTTGCAAAAGAATTTTTAGAAAATATACCAGATAGTGAATTAAAAAATTTATCACATGCTTCAAACTTAGTTGCACAACAAATGTTGTTAGGAGCGAGGGGAAATTCAGGTGTTATTCTTTCTCAAATTTTCAGAGGATTTGCAAACGCCTTTAAAAATTTAGAAAGTGCTAATACTAACGACCTTATTAATGCATTTAATGAAGCAACTAATGTAGCTTATCGAGCAGTATTAAAACCTATAGAAGGAACAATATTAACTGTAATTAGACAAACCAGTGAATCTCTTTCAAAAAATGTTTTAGCAAGTGCTTCTGTAAAAGATGTATTTGCAAAAGCCTTTATTAGTGCAAATGAGAGTGTAGAAAAAACTCCTGAATTATTACCAATACTAAAAGAAGTTGGTGTTGTTGATAGCGGAGGTTTTGGACTTGTTAAAGTTATTGAAGGAATTAGTTTGTATTTTCAAGGTCAACCTGTTGAAATAGTTGATACTGATGAATATATTAATCGCTTCATTAACGACACTGAAGTTTTTGAAGGAGAATTTGGTTATTGTACTGAATTTATCATTGAATTAAACAAACCAAATAGATTTAACAAAGAATATTTAGTAAGAAAATTAGAAAAATTAGGTTCAAGCATTGTTGTTGTCCATGATAATAATTACTTAAAAGTTCACATTCACGCATTAAAACCGGGAACAGTTTTAAATAGTGTACAAACTTTAGGTGAATTTGTAAAAATTAAAATAGAAAACATGACTCAGCAAGCAAATAATTCAAAACAAAATACAACAAAATTAAAAGAAAAACAAGAAGCAGATAGCAACACAAACAAACAAACTTCAAATGATAATGCAGTTATAAATGTAAATTGTGGATTGATAACATGTAATAGTGGGGATGGAATTGTTGAAATAGTTAAATCACTAGGTGCTCACTTTGTAATTGAAGGTGGACAAACCAACAACCCTTCAACAGCAGATATTGTTTCTGCAATTAATAAAATTAATGCAAAAACAATTTTTATTCTACCTAATAACTCAAATATTACACTTTCTGCACAACAAGCTTCACAAATTTCAGGTAAAAAGAAAAATATTGTAATAATTCCTACCAAAACTCAAGTAGAAGGAATTTCAGCGATTTTAAACTTTAATGAAGATTCAAGTCCAGAAGATAACGAATTAAACATGAAAGACGCAGTAAAATCTATTAAAAGCGCAGAAGTTACATATGCAGTAAAAGACACAAGAATTAATGGTGTAAGAATTAAAAAAGGACAATATTTATCACTTACAAAAGGTAAAGTTTTATCAACACACACAAATCAAAATGATGCTGCAAAAGCTCTTTTTGATGAATTAATTGATGATTCTACCGAAATAGTTACTATTTATTATGGACAAGACGCAAGTGAAGCAGATGCTACTGAACTTCAAGAATATATTCAAGTAAATTTTGATGTTGAGGTTGAAATTAATAATGGAGGACAAGCTTTATATCCATACTATATAGCTATTGAATAATATGAAAAAAATTGTTGTAGACACACTAAATAATGATAATGGTTCAAAATACGCAATAAAAGCTTCTTATAAATGAGCTCTTGAAAACCCTGATTATACTTTAATTTTGTTCGGGAATAATAAAGATTTACAAGAACTAAACATAAATTTACCTAAAAATGTGATTTTTAATCATTCACCTTTTATTGTTACCAAAACTCAAAATCTTCGCGAGATTCTAAAAAATCCTTCTTCTATGTTAGAAGCAACAGAATTTACTAAAACAAATGATGTAGATGCTTTATTAAGCAGTGGAGATTCAGGTTCATTAGTGACTATTACAACACTAAAATTACAAAGATTGCAAGGAGTATCTAGACCTGCTTTTATGCCTTTAATGCCCAAAAAAAATGGAGGGCAATTTTTACTTTTAGATGTCGGTGCAAATATTGAAACAAAAACTGAATATTTAGTGCAATGATCAAAAATCGCAACAATTTTTTACAAATCATTATTTAACAAAAATAATCCCCAATTAGCACTTTTAAATATTGGCACAGAAGATTACAAAGGTCAAACTATACAGCAAGAAGCACACTATATCTTAAAAAATAGTAAAAATTTATTTCAATATGCTGGTTTTATTGAGCCAAACCAAATTTTAAATGGTGATGTGGATGTAGTTGTTTCTGATGGATATGCAGGTAACATTTTATTAAAAAGTATGGAAGGTGCTTTTTCTACATTCTTTATTCTATTAAAAGATGCATTTTTAGCTTCTTGAATTAATAAATTAGCAGCTCTTTTACTAAAAAAAGAATTAAGAAAAATTAAAAATAAATTTGATTATAAACAAGTCGGAGCTGCAACAATAATAGGATTTAATAAAATAGTTGCAAAGGCACATGGTCGAAGTGATGAAAATGCTTTTTACGGTGCTTTAAATCAATTAAAACAAATTATAGAAGCACAAACCATTGAAAAAATTCAAGTACACTTGAGTGAAATTGAGGAAAATAATGAATAATGAATTTACTACAAAATTACTAGATATTTTACACAAATTTGAAATTAACACTGCCGGTTTAAAAGATTTTACTTTTTTTGATATTTCATTTACTCATTCAACATTTGCAAATGAACATAGACAATATAAAAGTTATGAATTAAATGAATATCTAGGGGATGCTATTTTACAGTTTAAAGTATCAGAATATCTGTTTTTAAAACATAATGACATTGATGAAGGACACGCAACAACATTGAGATCTACTCTTGTAAAAACAGAAAATCTCGCTAAAATTTCACAAAAATATGGTTTATTTTCACTATTAAAAGCTTCTAAAGGCGCTATTCACCAATTACAAAATTCTAAAAAAGTTTATGCTGATATTTTTGAAAGTTTTATAGCTGGAACATATCTTTCTTTAGGAATGAAAGCAGTAGAAAAAATTCTTCAAAAGACTATTTTTACTGAAGTTAAATATTATGTAAATAAAGAAAACAAAGATGCAAAAACTCTTTTTCAAGAATTTATCCAATCAAATGATTTATCGGTAAGTTATGAAACCAAAAAACATGAAGATGGATTTATTTCAACCGTCATTTACAACAAAACAAAATACGGAGTTGGGATTGGTAAAAATAAAAAAGAAGCTGAAGAAAATGCAGCAAAAAATGCTTTAGAAAATCTAAACATCTAGGGGGAATATGAAATTAATAGAAGTACAAGCTTATGGTTTTAAATCATTTGCTGATAAAGTAAATTTAAAATTTAATGGTGAAATAGTTGCTATTGTTGGTCCTAATGGTAGTGGAAAAAGTAATATAAATGATGCTATTAAATGAGTTTTAGGTGAATCTTCTTCAAAAGCTCTTCGTGGTGACAGCATGGAAGATGTAATTTTTAGTGGTTCAGAAACTGAAAAAGAAATGGATAAAGCTGAAGTTATTTTGACTTTTGATAACTCAGATAGAGAGGTTTCTATTCCGCATGATAAATTCACAATTTCAAGAGTTCTATATCGTGGAAAAGGTTCAAATGAATACTATATAAATGGTGAACTAGCAAGAATGAAAGACATAAAAGAAATTGCTATGCAAAGTGGTATTTCTAAATCTTCACTTGCGATAATTAGTCAAGGAACAATAAGTGATGTGGCTGAAGCAACGCCGGAAAGAAGGCGTGAATTCTTTGAAGAAGCAGCTGGCACAAACATGTATAAAGTTCGTAAGGCTGAAGCACAAAAAAAATTAGAAAAAACTAATGAAGCTTTAGTAAATATAACTACATTAGTTGAAGAACTTGATAGACAACTAAAACCTTTAAAAAGACAAGCTGAAAAAGCACAAGTTTTTATAGACAAAAATTCACAACTTAAAGAAGTTGAAGTTGCTTTATTAGTGCATGAATTAAATGAAGCTAATGAAATTATCAATAATTTACAAAACGAATATGGTGATGTTGAAAGTGTTATTACAAATTTAAATGATAATTTGCAAACAGTTGAATCACAATTAGATTTAGTAACACAACAAAGAAGAGAATTAGATAAAGAAATTTCTGATTTTAATTTAAAAATCAATTCATTAAATGAACAAATCAGTAACTTACAAGTTAGATCAATTCAAGATAAACAACAAAGAGAATGAATTTTATCAGGAAAAATTCAAGTTTCACTATCAGAAAAAATTGAATCAATTAAAGAAAGATTAGAAGAATTAAATGCAATTATAGTTTCTTATAAACAATTTGAAATTCAAGCAAATATGAAAATTCAAGATTTATCTGAAAAAAATACTGAAATTCACAAACAATTATTTGAAGTAAATAAAACTTTAAGCTCACACTATGACAATCGTTCAAAATTAAATGCTAGATTAGAGCAATTTAAAGATATTAGAGATAATAAACTAACTTTAACAAAGGGTACAAAAACAATAGTTGAAAACTCATCATTATTTAAAGGTTATAAAGGTATTGTTTCTGATCTTTTAGAAGTACCAAAAGAATATACTTTAGCAGTAGAAACCGTGCTTGCAAGTGCACTGCAAAATATTGTTGTAGATGTACCAGAAACTGCTGTAAGTGCTGTTGAATTTTTAAAAAATAATAAAGCAGGAAGAGCTACATTTATTCCACTTTCTTCTATAAAACCAAGATACATACGTGAAGAACACTTAATTGTTGCACAAACTCAAGAAGGTTTTGTTGGTGTTTTAAGTGACCTTATACAAACAAAAAAAGAATTTGATGTTTTAAGACAATTTTTATTAGGAAACATTTTAATTGCAAACAACATTGATGAAGCTAATAAATTATCAAAATTACTTGAAAAAAAATACATGATTGTTACTTTTGATGGGGACATTATAAGAGTTGGTGGAATAATGACTGGTGGACAAAGTGTCCAACAATCTAATACATTTGAATTAGATAAAAAAATTCAAGAATTAGAAGATCTAATTCCTCAAGTTACTAAAAAAATCAATGAATTAACAAAAACTCGTGATGATTTACAATTCCAAAAAGAACAATTAACAACTAATAATAGAGAACTTTCAGTACAATTATCAGCAATTAAGCAAAAACAACATGAAGCTATTAATGAATTTGATGAATTAAAAAACCAATACGAAACACACACAAATAAAAAAATAACCCTAGAAGAAAATATTGATTTTAGTCAAACAATTGAAACTTATATTTCAGAAAGAGATACAACATTAGCAATATTAAATTCAAAAAATCAAAAACTAAAAGAAATTAATATTAGCATTGACGCACTAATTGATCAAAAAACAGAATTAAATGCAAATTACCGCGAAACAATGGCTATTCGTGAAAAATATTTAGTGCAACAAACTAAAGCAAATTCAGTAATTGAACAAGCAAATAAACGTTTAAGCGAACAATATTCTTTACTTTATGAAAACGCAAAACAACTTTACTACAACCCAGATATAGATTATTCATCTGCTAAAAAAATTGTGCAAAACTTAAAAGTTGAAATAAAAGAATTAGGTAATGTAAATGTTGATAGTATTGAAGAATTAACACAAACTCAACAACGTTATGACAAAATAAGTGAATCTCAAAAAGAATTAACTGAAGCAAAAGATATCATTGAAAAAGCTATTGATGAAATGGATAAAATAATTATCGATAGAATTACTAGCACAGTTGAATTAGTTAATAATGAATTTAAATTTGTATTTAACAAAATGTTTGGTGGGGGGATGGCTGAAATTAAGTATACAGACCCAAATAATTTACTAGAAACTGGATTAGATATAATTGCACAACCTCCAGGAAAATCAGTTAAAAATTTAAAATTATTTAGTGGAGGAGAAAAAGCTCTTATTGCAATTAGTTTACTTTTCAGTATACTAAAAGCAAAGCCCCTTCCATTGTGTATTTTAGATGAAGTTGAGGCTGCATTAGATGAAGCTAATGTTATTAGATTTGCTGAATTTTTACACAAATTAAAACAAGATACTCAATTTATTGTAATTACTCATAGACAAGGAACAATGGAAAGAGTTGATAAACTTTATGGAGCAACAATGCAAAATCGTGGAGTTACTACATTTTTTAGTGTTGAACTATCAAAAGCAAAGGAATTAATACAAGATAAAAAATAGGAGAATAAATATGGATAAAGAATTATTAAAAAATGATTTTTATGAAGCAGTAAATGGAGAATGATTAAAATCAGCAAAAATTAGAGCTGATAAAACAGCAACAGGAACATTCATGATTCTACATGATCAAGTAGAAGAATTACAAAAAGAACTTATAGAAAAATGATCTAATGATTTAACAACAATCCCTACTAATTACCCAAAATTAACTGAAATGATTAAGTTATATAAAATGGCTAATGACTGAGATAAAAGAGAAGAACTAGGAAAAAAACCTGTTCAAAATATTTTAGATTTCATTAACAGTTTAAAATCTTTTGATGATGTGTTTAAAAATTACAAAAAAATGCATTACATAGGTTTATATCTTCCAATAGAAGTTGAAGTATATACAAATTTAAAAAATTCAGAACAAGAAATTTTATACATGGGTAATCCATCAACTATATTACCAGCTAAAAATATGTATGAAAATGAAGAAAAAAAAGCTGCATTATATAAATTATTTGAAGAATCTACTAAAAAACTTTTAGCAAAATTTGACTACAAAGATAATGACGCTGAAGAATTAATTCAAAAAGCATTAAACTTTGATGAATCATTATGACAATACACACCAAGTCCTGAATTTGGAGCAGAAATACTAAATATTGCAAACATAATGACTTCAGAAGAAATTAAAAAACAAGTTAAAAATATTGACATAATTTCTGTAGTTGAAGATCTTTTAAATAATAAAGTTGAATTTGCTAATGTAATGTATCCACAATTTTTAGAAAATTTTGACAATATTTTTACAAAAGAAAATTTTGAAAATTACAAAGCAAGATTATTAATTCATGCTATTTATAATTTTGCACCATTTTTAACCGATGAAATGAGAGTTTTAGCAGGTGAATTCCGTCGTGGATTTACAGGTGTAAAAGAAGCCACTGAAAAACAACTTTCAGCAAGAAATTTAGCTTTATCTGAATTTAGTATGGTATTTGGTAAATTTTATGGTGAAACATATTTCGGGCCAAAAGCAAAACAAGATGTTGAAAAAATGGTTTCAGAAATGATAAAGGTATATCAAAAAAGATTATCTGAAAATACTTGATTATCAAAAGAAACAATTGAACAAGCACAAAAAAAACTTTCAAGTTTTAAAGCTTATGTAGGATATCCAGATAAAATTAATGCTTATTACGATTTTATGGTGACAAAAACTTATCAAAAAGGTTCAAACCTAATTGAAAACCTTTTAAACTTTAGAAAATTAGCTGTTGAAGAAAATTTAAATAAATACTTAAAAACAAAAGACAAAACTTTATGAAGTATGTCACCCGCTATGATAAATGCATATTACTCACCAACAGATAATAAAATAGTTTTCCCAGCAGCTATTTTACAAGCTCCTTTTTATTCAATAGATCAATCTTCTTCACAAAATTTCGGGGGTATTGGTACAGTTATGGCTCATGAAATTTCACATGGTTTTGATAATAATGGTGCAAATTTTGATGAAAATGGAAACATCAAAAATTGATGAACTGAAAAAGATTATGAAAATCTAAAAGAAAAAGAACAAAAAATGATTGAATTGTTTGATGGAATAGAAACAGAGTATGGAATTAGTAATGGAAAATTAACAGTATCTGAAAATATTGCTGATTGCGGTGGAGTTGCTTGTGCTTTTGAATCTGCTAAAATGCAAAAAGATTTTAACGCAAAAGAATTTATGATTAACTATGCAACAATCTGAAGAGCTAAATATTTACCTAAATATGCTGAATTACTACTTCTTACAGATGTTCACTCATTAACAAAATTAAGAGCTAATATACAACTTTCAAATATGGATGAATTCTATGAAGAATTCGATATAAAAGAAGGAGATAAAATGTATGTATCTCCAGAAAAAAGAGTAAAAATTTGATAACAAAAAAGCCGCTATTTATGAGTGGCTTTTTATTTTAATTTTTGTTTTTCTAAGTTTAACATAATACTCAATTGTATATATCATTTGAACACTAAATATTATTAAACTAAATATTTGTCATCCAAGTGATATCGCAAATGCATATGTGTGTTGTTCTACTAGTCTTGATACTCAGTATATTATTCAAAAAACATTGTTCATAATAAACATCAGCACCATATATGCACTTATTCCTGCAAAGTTTTTTGTTTGAAAACTATAAAATACTTGTGGCATGAATGCTAAACAGGTAAATGATGGAATTGTTATTCCCAAAATCATTTGTACAACTGAATTGTGAATCTTTTGTGTATTAGGGATAATTCCATATATTGTCATCGCTGTTGACAAAATACAAAAAACTCCGATAATTATACTTACATTCAGCAAGATA
Organism: Mycoplasma zalophi; assembly: GCF_018914005.1. Lineage (NCBI taxonomy): Bacteria > Bacillati > Mycoplasmatota > Mollicutes > Mycoplasmatales > Mycoplasmataceae > Mycoplasma > Mycoplasma zalophi. The sequence continues at coordinate 547,301 of NZ_JAHMHI010000001.1, read as the reverse complement.
ATTTTTTTGTTATTTTTTAATTTACCAATATTTTCATCATAATAATATAAATAAAAAATAACAGCTGAATATATATAAATACATAATAAGTTTGAGATAGAAACTTGAACTAATCCGCCCGGTAAAAATGTTCCGAATAAAACCCAAGCGAATAATCCTCAATAAAATACTCAAAAACTTACAAATTTAACCTTTCCTACGCTTTTTTCTCTTATTAATTTTATTAATTGTGGTAATCCTAGAAATACAGTTGCAAATGCTCCGAATCATCCGAACACTTCGCCAATTTTTAAAAATGTATCCATATTCAATGATTATAGCAAAAAAGCAACTTAGGTGTTTATTTTAATTTTATTTTAATGCTGATTTTAATAAATTAATTTTATGTTTTTATATAAGTTTTATTAAAATATAATTTATAATAAAATAATAATAGTGGTCACGTAGCTCAGTAGGATAGAGCACAAACCTCCTAAGTTTGTGGTCATGGGTTCAATTCCCTTCGTGATCGCCATTTTTTATTGGCTTGGAGGTATTATGAAAAAAGAAAAGTCTTGTGGTTTGATTTTATTTGATTTAAACAAAAATAAAGAAACTGAAGTGTTAATTGTTAATCAAAGAACTCACTGAGGATTTCCAAAAGGTCATGTTGAAAAAAACGAAACAGAAGAACAAACAGCAATACGTGAAGTCTTAGAAGAAACAGGTATTAAAGCAATACCATTTGCAACAAATGAAATCAGACTAAGAAGTAAGTATGTGATATACGACAATATACCCAAAGAAGTTATTTATTTCATTGGTATCCCCACAAGTAAAAAAATAACAAAACAAGAAGAAGAAATTACTGAAGCTAAATGAGTAACGCTTTCAGAAGCATATGAAACTTTAAGTTATAAAGAAGATAAAAAACATTTAGAAACCTGTCAGAATTTTTTAAATGATATTCAACCATTTGATATATGAAAAAAATACCTAAATGAATAGGTATTTTTTATTTTTATAATTTTTGTAATTCTTTTAAAGCGTTTATATAGATTTCTAAGTCCATTTTTATTTCTTTAAATGTGAATCTTTCATTTGGAGCATGCATAAGTTCCATTTTAGTGGTTGCACCAAAAGCAACACAATTTTCAAAAGTTCTTGCGTAAGTTCCACCACCAATTGCTATTGGTCTTTCTTCATAATTTCCAGTAATTTGTCTATATACATTCATTAATGTTTGCACAAGTTCAGAATCGGGTGCTATATATTTAGCATTTTTAGATCCCACCATTTCAAATGTATATTTGTATTCATGTACATCTAAATAATGTAGCAAATCTTTTGTTACTAGTTCTGGTGTTTTTTTAGCAGGTACACGCATATCAAAACCAATAATATATTCATTATTTTCAGTTCTTAAAATTGCGGGATTTGAAGTTAAAACTCCACTTTCATCTTCATAGTTAAAAAATAAATCAGGCATTGAAAAATCATTATTTTTAAAGTTTAAATACATGTATTTGAAAAAATCATTTTCAAGATATTTTTTATCATGTTCAACAACAGTTTTTATAAATTTTAAAATAGCATTATCACCTGCTGCTGGTGTTGATCCATGACCTGCAATACCTTTTACTAAAAATTTATTTGTATCTAAAATTTCAATATCTTCTTTTTTAAACAATTTAATTAAATCATTTGCTTCTTTTGTTTCAACAACAAGTGCGTCAGGTATTTGATTATAAACTTCACCTGCATATAATTTTAGATCCTGATATTGGTCAAATTTTAAGTTATAATCAAAAATTAACTTCTCAGCAAAAACAAGTGGTCATTCTCCATCTGGTGTGTATCCTAAATCTGGATAACCAAAATCTTTTAAATAAAATTTCATGGATTCCATGGTTGTTTCTTCGCTTAAACCAAAAATAGCTCTAATTGTGTAATTATCGTCAATTAAATTATTATCAAGAATATATTTCATTGCATGTAAAGTTATAATTGATGGACCTTTATCGTCTAAAGTACCTCTTCCAAAAATTTCATCTTCTTTAATTAATGGCTCAAAAGCAGCACTTTCTCATTGTGAATCATCTCCACTAGGTACAACATCTAAATGACATAAAATACCAATAAGTTTTTTACCTGAACCAATTTCCACGAAACCATAACGATTTTTGGCATCTTTAAAAGTTTTAAATCCAAATTCTTTTGATAAATTTAAAACATAATTTAAAGCATTGTCTACTTCTTTTCCAAACGGAAATTCATTTTCTAAATTTGTAACTGAAACAGAAGGAATTTTACATAACTCAGCAATTTGTTGAATCATTTTGTCAAATTCTTCTTTAGTTTGTTTATATTTAATAATGTTGTCCATAATTCTCCTCATTAATATATACTTTAAATTATAATTGTTTATATAAAAAAAGGAATAATATGAAATATATTGACATACACACACATCCATTTAAAGAATATTTTGAAGATCCCGTACAAATTTGTAATGATTGATATCGAGAAGAAATGCAATTACTTTTTATGGTGGGAACTAATCTTAATAATTCTTTAGAAACTATTAACCTAAGTTCAAAATTAGATTTTGTATATCCTATTATCGGGATTCATCCCAATGAATCAAATGGTATGCAAGATGGATTAGATCTTGAAAAAATAATTACAAAAGACGTAATAGCGATAGGAGAAATAGGTTTAGATTATCACTATGATAATACACCTTCAAAAGAAGAACAATTAATTTCACTAATTAGTCAAGTTGAGGTTGCAAAAAAACATAATATACCAGTTATGTTACACATTAGAGATGCAATGGAAGATGCTATTGAATTTGTTTTTAGAGAAGAATATAAAGATATGATTTTTATTTTTCACTCATTTTCGGGTAACAAAGACGATGTGGAAGTTTTATTAAAAAATCCTAATGTTTATTTTTCTATTTCAGGAGTAGTTACTTTTAAAAATGCAAAAGATACACAAGAAGCAGTTAAAAATATACCTCTTGATCGCATTTTTGTTGAAACTGACACACCTTATTTAGCACCAACTCCTATGCGTGGAAAAGAAAATAAAAGTCCTTATGTAAAATATACTTATAAATTTATAGCTGCATTAAAAATGATTTCAGAAAATACCTTAATAAAACAAGTTGAAAATAATGTAGAGAAAGTATTTAAAATAAAATGCAAATAAAAGCAAAAAAATCTTTAGGACAAAATTTTCTAGAAGATAAAAATATTCTTTTTAAAATTGCAAATGCAACTGATATTGAAAATAAAACCGTAATTGAAATTGGTCCCGGTCAAGGCGCTTTAACTAAATTGCTTGTAAAAAAAGCCAAAAAAGTAATTGCATATGAAATAGATAAAGATATGATAGAAATTTTGCAAAGCGATATAAAAGATGATAATTTTGAGTTAATTCATGCTGATTTTTTAAAAGAAAATTTGTCATCAATTGAAAAAAATTCAGTCATTGTTGCAAATATTCCTTACTATATAACAAGTGATATTTTATTTAAAATATTTGATAATTATGACAAATTTTCAAAAGCAATAATTTTAATGCAAAAAGAAGTAGCTCAAAGAATAATTGCTGAACCATCAACAAAAAATTACTCAAAATTAACTGTTTCAAGTAATTATTTTTGCAACGTAAAAAAATTATTCGATGTAAGCCCTAATGCTTTTAATCCCGCTCCAAAAGTGTGATCAAGTGTTGTATATTTTGAATTTAAACATGATATTGAATTTAATACAGCTGAATTTCTAGAATTTATAAAACTTTGTTTTTCTTTTAAAAGAAAGAAATTACTCAACAATTTACTGATAAAATACTCAAAAGAAACGATTTTATCGAAATTTAACTTATTAAATTTAAATGAAAACACAAGAGCACAGGAATTTAATTTAGAAACCTTCAAAATGCTTTTTAAAGAATTTAATGAAATATAATTTAAACATTAAAAAATAACAAAACCCTTTTCTTTTTGGTTTTGTTATTTTTTTATTTGAATATTTTTTTTACTTATTTTTGTTTGTATTTTAGTTACTAAACAATATTTCTTAGAAATGTAATTGTGTACATAAAAGAAATAAAATGTTGTGAGAAAAGTGATGCTTATTAATGTAGTAAAAGTAGATGAAACTATATATCCAATTTTTATGTTGTAAATAACATCTTGTATATCTCTTGCTTGTCAATTAATTAAATGATAAAGTTGTGTGATTCAAATAGGTCCTTCATACATTCTTTTATAACCTGAAAAAGCAGCTAAAACGATTAAAACGATTGCCACACTCAGCAAAAACACGCTCAAAATGATTTTTCAAATTCACCTTTTTTAAGGTCATATACAGCAAGTAAATCTTCAATAGTGTTTTTATTATTATCTATTACATATAATGCACTAGAAATGCTATCTAATCCAATTCATTTATCAAAATATAAGCCATTTTCTTCTGTTGCGTGGTTTGTAGTTAATTCTTCAGATTGAATTTGTGATTCTAAAACATTTACTAAATTCTTTTCACCATCTCTAAATCTTAATTCAATATTTCTAGAAATATAATTTGAACCAGGGTGGCCTTTGCAAAAAATACTGTATGTTTCTGAGTATTTTTTTACAATAATATCTAAATTATTAATATCATTTTTTGCACTACTTGTTCCTAAAACGATTAAAGTTGGTTTATTTTTCGTTTGTTTTACTTTATCAACAATTGATTTTTCTTTTTTCCAGTCTAAACCAATTATTTCAGGTCAATATAAAAATAACCTTTTTGGTTTATTCTTTTGATTTTCTCTTTCTGAAAAAATAATATCCTTTAATGTTTTATTTTCATCATTAAAAAATGAATAAACGTTTTAAATCCTAAATTTATTAATTTTGTACTTAAAATTTCACTACTAAAAAACAATTTTAAATTGTCAATTGTATTTGCTAAAAGATACTGATTTTGTCTACTTATTCTTCCATTTGCAGGTATCATTCATTCATTTTTTTCTTTATCAAATCATAAATCTTTAAATTCTTCTGTATTTCAAAATGAATCATAGAAAAAATCACCCAATAAATCTGAGTCTTCAATTGCTATTAAATTTACATTTTTATTTTCTGATAACTTAGTAAGCGAATCATAATACTTTCTTCATATATGATTTGTTATGTGGTCTGAATTAAGAAAAACATTTATTTTTTATCTTTATTTTCTTTTGCATATTTATCTGTGATTTCATAATAATCATATTCACTACTTTCTTTTAAAATGTCAATTGTATTTTGTGTAGTGTTATTGGTTTTTCTTTTGTTATTTAAAAAATCTAAAAATTTTTCTACATTTAAAGAGTTTTGAAATTCTCTATCATTATCAACATAAAATTTTACATTTTGTTTAGAAAGCATCGCAAGTCGAATTAAATTATAAAATGGTTGTATTCCCCATGAAGAATAATAAAAATTCACATCAGCTGTATCTTGTATTTCTAAAATATTTGGTAAATTCTTTGTTTTTAATTTTATTTTCTCAAATTAAGTTTTGTGTTTGTTCATTTTTATTCAGTTCTTCATACTTACAGGATACTGCAAGCAATGGCATTGCTGCTAAGAGTGCACTAAAAACAAGCACGCTGCTCTTTTTAATTTTTTTCTTAAATTTTCTCGATTTCACAACTATATTATAATATAGTTTTGTTTTATTAATATAGACTTTATTTTGTAGTTAATTATTTAATATTACAAATGTAATTTATAAAATCGTTTCAGTTGTAAATTAATCATTTTTTGTTACTTTATACTCAATAAGTTCAGGATTTTCTCTGTATTTTCTACCCGCTTTTGCACATAATTTTCCATTATTTTTTGTTGCATCAGCACTGAAATTAATTCATATTTTAACTAAAGCACCACCAACTCCATATATATCTACTGGAGTATTTTCTTGTTCAAAATATGTAATTTTTTCAGCATTAAAACCACTAGACACAATAATTTTTACGTGTTTTCCACCATTATTATCTATTGCTTTTCTTAATTGTTTTATTTGATTTGGAGTTACCCCGTATTCTTGTTCGTTATTTACAAACATTTTATCTATCATAGAAATTGAAGTATCTACTCTAACAGCACTTAAATTTGTTTTAAATTCCTTTAAAACTTTTAAAGAATCCGTTATTACATCATTGTGAAAATCAACTAAAGCAACTAATTTATCAGTATTAAAAGTATCTAAATAAGCTTTACAAGCTTCAATTATATCCCCATTAAACATTTGTATTAATGCATGCGGCATTGAACCTCAAGTATTTTCTTTTTTAAAATTACTTGAAGCATATGTTGCATGATTTGTTATTCCACCAACTTCAATTGCATAACCATCACCACTTAAATTTCTATAATGATCTGCGCGATCTGCCATTGATACAACTATTTTATTTCTAGCTGCTTGTTTAATTCTATAAGCATTAGTTGCAATTGAAGATTGACGCGCTAAAATACCATCTATTATTCCTTCAAATTCACCAAATTCTCAGTAAGGACCTTCTAATTCTAATACAACATCTTTGTTGTTAATTATGGTTCCTTCTTTTAAATAACTTATTTTATAATTTTGTGTGTTTGTGTGTTTTTTTAAAATATCTAAAACCTCATTTATACCACACAAAATAACATTATCATTTCTTTGAAAAAATTGTAATGTTGTAATGTTATTTTTTAATGTTTTTTTTGCTATTTTAGCTGTTTTGGAAAAATAAATAGCACTATTATCTAATATTTTCATATCTTTGTTCCTTTTTTTGTAAAAAGCAAGATATTTTAAAAATATCTCGCTCTTTTTTTAATCTAATAATGATTTATTTTTTTGTCTTTGAATTAAATCTTGTTGTTTTTTCTTTGCCAGTTGTTTTTTTGCTATTCGTTTATTTACTAAAATTGTTGGATAAAAACTAAAGAATAAAACAATACATAAAATGATTCTTAAAAATCATAATTCTTCGCTAAATGCACTTGACATGGTTAAGGATAAAAGCACTACAGAAATAGGCATTAATACATTAAATATCTCAAAACCGAATCACTTAAATACATAAATAAAAAGTAAAGTATTTAAAACATATATTCATCAAAATCCAAAAGTAATTAAAAGTAACATTCATCAAGTTAAATTATGAGAATAAGAATTATATATTGATTCTATATCATGTCCTAAAAGAAAAATAAGCATAACTGAAGGCAACACTATAAATAACATATTGTACAGCGCAATTCTTCAATGATATGTTAGCCCGCATACGCGTTCTATTTTGTAAGTTTCTATTTTGTAATTTGACATTATTTTAATTCTCTTTTTAATGTTATAAATTTATTTAATAATTCTTCTTTTGTAAATACTTCAGTACTATCTTGACCATAAGCTCTTAAACTTATTGTTTGTTCTTCAGTTTCTTTATCCCCAATGATTGCAACATATTTTGCTTTTTGAATTTGAGCTTCTCTAATTTTTTTGTTCATTCTTTCATTTCTTGAATCAAATTCAACATTAATATCATTTTTTAAGAAAAATGAGTACAATTCTTGTGAATATTCATAGTGTTTATCTGAAATTGGAACAATAACTAATTGTTTTGGTGATAATCAAAATGGAAGAGCTCCTTTTGTTTGTTCAAGTAAAATTGCAACAAATCTTTCGTATGTACCGATTAATCCGCGGTGAATTAAAACGGGAGTAACTAATTGTTCATTTTGATCTACAAATTTCATATCAAATTTTGTAGGTAATAAAAAGTCTAATTGAAGTGTTGACATTGTAATGATTCTACCAATACTTGTTTTAATTTGAATGTCAATCTTAGGACCATAAAATGCTGCTTCACCAATAAATTCTTTGTATTCAACTTTTAAGTCTTGTAATAAATCTCTTAAATCATTTTCAGCTTTATTTCACATTTCATCATTATCAAAGAATTTTTCTGTATTTTTTGGATCACGAAGCGAAAGTGAAATATGATCTATTTCAATATTAAAATCATTCAATGCTTCTAATATCATTTTGTATAAATGTTTAAACTCTTCTTTAATTTGATCTGGTCTTACAAAAACATGTCCTTCAGTAAGATCCATTGATCTAACTCTTTCTAACCCCGTTAAAGCTCCCGATCTTTCGTATCTATATAATCTTGATTGTTCACTATAGCGAATTGGTAAGTCACGATATGAACGTCTTGTCATATTAAATAACATAATGTGGTGTGGACATGTCATTGGACGTCCAATTAATTGCTCATTATCCATTTCAATTGGTTTAAACATAGTGTCCTGATAATGAGCTCAGTGTCCTGAAATCTCATATAGTTTCTTTTCACCGAAATGAGGGGTTAAAACTTCTTTAAATCCATATAATTTATCTAACTTAGTTACATAATCACGAATAGAGTTGTGAATTTTCATTCCATCTTCTAATCAAATTGGAAAACCTTGTCCTGTTAATTGATTAAAAGTAAAAATATTTAATTCTTTTCCAATTTTACGATGATCTCTTTCTTTTCTTTCTATTAAAATTTGTAAATAATTATCCAATTCTTCTTTTGTTTGTCAACTTGTACCATAAATTCTGGTTAACATTTTATTTTTACTATCACCTTTTCAGTAAGCTCCTGCTAATGATAATATTTTAAAATGTTTAATTTCTTTTACATTATCTACATGGTTTCCGGCACATAAATCTGTAAATAAAACTTGACCGTTATCTGGGTTTTGTAAACTATAAAATGTTACTTCTTTATTTTGAGCTTTAAATTCATCGTAAAGAATTTTTTTATATGGTTGAGAATTTAAATCATAATCTTCTTCAGAAACTTGCACCATTTTTCAATTTCCTTTTGCAAGTTTTTTCATTTCTTTTTCAATATCTTTTAAATTTTCTTCTAAAAGTGGTTGAGAAAATTCAAAATCATAATAAAACCCATCTTCTATTGCTGGACCAATTCCTAGTTTAGTATCAGGGTAAAGTTTTAGCACTGCTGCAGCAAGTAAATGGCTTGTTGTATGATTTAATTTTGTTTTATAATCATTGCTCATAATTTATTTTAAAAACCCATTTTTTTAAGTAAATCATTTAATAATGGTTTTGCTATAAGTTGGGCTTTTTTTGCTCCTTCTTCTGTTACTTTTTCCACTTCATCAAGTGATGCTTTAAATTTAGATTGAATATCGACTAAAAGATTTTTAACTTCAGTAGCAACTTCTTCTTTGAAAACTTTGTAGTTTTTATCTTTAAAATGCTCTTCAGCTTGTTGAATAGTTATATTTTTTAGTCCTGCGTAAATATTTAATAAATTTGTTACCCCAGGTTTTTCATTTGATATATATACTTTATTTTCTGAATCTGTAACTGCTTTTAAAATTTTATTGTATGCTGAGTTTGGATCTTCTAAAAGATAAATTGTACCTTTTGAAGTTTTATCACTTTTAGACATTTTAGATGTAGGATCTTGTAAATCTTTTATTCTCGCTCCTGCTTCTGGTATATAAGCTTCTGGTAATACTAAACTTGTTTTATATTTGTTATTTACTCTTCTTGCTATTGTTCTTGTTAATTCAACATGTTGTGTTTGATCTTCTCCAACAGGGACATATTCAGCACCATATAATAAGATATCTCCAGCCATTAATGTAGGATACATCAATAATCCCGTTGGTATACTTTCAGTTCCATTTCCTTGTTTCATTGATTTTTGACTCTTATCTTTAAATTGTGTCATTCTGTTCAATTCACCAAGTGTTGTTTCACAAGTAAGAAGTCACTGCATCATTCCATGTTCATAAACTTGTGATTGATAAAAAATTGTACATTTTGAAGGATCTAAACCGCACGCTAAATACAATGCAACAGCTTCTTTTCTTCTTCTTTTTAATTCTTCTGGATTGTTATCATTTGTGGTTAAAGCATGTAAATCAGCCACAAAATAATAAGCATCAAAATTATTTTGTAAATCAATAAAATTTCTCAATGCTCCCAGGTAATTTCCTAGCGTTAATTCCCCAGTAGGTTTTATTCCGCTTAATAGTCTTTTCATAATATAAACCTCAATTTTGATTTGTATTTCTTTATTATATTATAAATTATTTACATAGTAAATAGAAACTGAAAAAATAACCTATTTTAGGGATTTCATTTAAAAATTTTTTAAAAATTTTAATTAAAGAATTATAAAATTTAAATTAAGGAGAAAAGAAAAATGACATTTAGTGAAAAAATAAAAAATAGATATAGTGTAAGGGATTTTGATCCAAATAAAAAATTAACAGAAGATGAAGAAAAACAAATTTTGGATGCAATTGCAAGTGCACCAACATCATCAAACTGACATTCGTCATCAGCTATTGTTGTAAAAGATCAAGTTGTTTTAAATAGACTATCAAAAATACACCCAAAAGCTAAACAATTAGAAAATTGTGGAATGCTTATTGTGTTTCTTGCAGATTACAACAGAATGAATATTGCTTTAAAGGAATTTCCAGAATATAAATACAACAGCCATGATTCTGAAACATATACAGTTGCAGTGGGTGATGCTTTTATTCAAGCAACTACCGCTCAAGCAATGGCTATTGAATTAGGTTTAGGAACATGTTTTTTAGGATTAGTAAGAGTTGGAGTTAATGAAATAATTGATGCCTTAAATATTAAAGGCCAAGCATTTCCAGTTATTGGTCTATCAATAGGTCATAAAAAATCTGAAGGTTTAGTAAAACCAAAATTAAATAGAATTTACAAAGAAAAATATAACATTGAGCAAATTAATGATGAAGTAGCAAAATACAATGTTGTATTAAAAGATTTTTTTGCAAAATATGCACAAAACACAACAACACCATTAACATATACTGAAGCAATGGCAAAAATAGCATCAGGATATAATATGAATTCAAAAGAAATTGAAGAAATTTGAGGATTAGAATTAAAAAAATAATTTTTAATTAAAACAACAATCATTAAAATTGTTGTTTTTTTATTAAGTAATTTAGAACTTTATTTAAATTTACAAAATTTTAAAATAAAATATAAATTACACTCAAATGTACTGATTTTTAACACATTCTTTTGTTTGTTTTAAAATTTTATATATATAAAACCGTTTCTTTTTACATTATAAAATTTGTTCTGTTTGTATAATATTAATAATATTATTGGAGGAGCTTTGCAAAAATTACATAAATTTCTATACATTTTATCAATTGTGTGTACTTTAGGAACTATTAAATTATTTTGAAAGTCTTATAGACAAAAACAAGTAAATTCTCAACTTTCAGTAGAAAATAAAGTTAAATTTCCTATTGATGAATTAATAAATTATTTAAATGGTATAGAAAACATAAATAGTGTTTCTTCTACTCATAAAATACTCAAAATTGAACTCAAAAGTAGAGAAAATATTCAAATTGATAAAATAAAATCTTTAAATTCCATTGAAGGAATATTGTTCAAAACAGATACAATATCATTAATAACCGGAAACAATGCTCAATATTTACAAAAAATAATAAATGACAAAATTCAAAATCGGAATTAATTTCCGGTTTTTTATTTGTTGTTTTAAGGTTTGATTTTAAAGTTATAATATAATTAAATTATTAATAATTTAAATTATTAAAATTTTGGAGATTTATATGCAAAGAAACCGCAGCTATGATTTTTTATTAACTAATCTTTTAGATATAAATAATACTGATAGCACACTAAATTTTAGTGTTGATAATGAAAAATATTTTGATGTTTTTAAAATGTCTGATTATGATACATTTGATAAATTGTGTAAACAGCACACATTTTCAATTGAATTTGGTGAATATGGACAAAAAAAATTAATCAAGAAAATTCAACACGCAAGAACAAAAGAAGAAATTATTCAATATTATGATGAGTATTCAATTAATTTACCAATTGAAGTTCAAAATAGATTGGATATTGACTTTGAAAAAGAAAAACACAAAATAACTTTGTTTTTAGAAAGTCGTTTCCAACGTTCAGTTATTAAATGAAAAAAAATTAAGTCAAAATCAGATAATTCAATTATTGAAAAAAATATTTGACCATTGCACCTTGGGTTTTTCTTTATAAATGTTGCAACTGATAAAAAAGATGTTTTTGCACCTTTATTTTTTAAAGAAGTTCGTATCGAAATTGAAAATTCACTTGTTTTTATAAAAAGTTCAAGTGATGTTAAGGTTAATACAAAATTGGTTGCTTTTTTACAATCACATGGATATTCATTTGACACGTCTAATTTTGATTTTTCACAAAAAACGATAGAAGAAATATATAACTATTTCTACAATCAATGAAATAAATTTTATCAAATACCCTCAAGTATAAATACAAAAATTCCAAGCACAAAAGAAATAAATAATAACACAACAATATCGATTTATTCAGGGTTAACTTTAGGATTATTTGAAGTGTCAAGTGGATACTTATGAAACCAAATGAAAAAAATCATAGAAAATGATGAAGTAGAAGAAATTTTTGCAACAGATTACAATAAAAATAATTACAAGAAAAAAATTGAAGACGTTATTTTTCTTAAAAATTTTGGTTTATATAAAATACAACAAACCAATTTTTCCCAGGATTATGCAACCACTAGTGCTTTATATCACGATACCATTATTTGAGGTCCTCCTGGTACAGGAAAAAGTCAAACAATAACAAACTTAATAGTAAATATACTTGCTCGAGATCTTTCTGCTATTATAGTGTCACAAAAAAGAGCTGCACTTGAAGTAATTAAAAGTAGATTAAAAGATATTTCTATTTTTGGAATTTTCATTTTGCAAGATAGAAATATGAAATTAGAAACATTTTATAAACCACTGCAAGATTTTGTATCCAAAATTGAAAATTTTAATAGCGTTGATGGGGAAAGCTATTTTAAAATAATGTCAACAGAAGACAAGGAAATTGTTGAAAGAGCTACAGAAATTAAATCAATGCCAGAATATCAAAATGTTTTAAATGCTTATTCAACAATGTCGCAAGTAAATATAAATTCTCAACTTTTAGAAAATTTAAATAAATTAGACAAATATATAAATTACAATCTAAATACATATGAAACTGACTATATGTCAATTGCTTCAACATTGTATAAAAATAATAAAGGGAAAAAACCAAGCGCATTTATGAAAATGACTAATGGATTTCCAAAAAACATTAAAGAAAGCGCTCAAATCATTGCTAATAATTTAGATTTACTTCGTGTAGATATAGATAACGCAATAAAATATATTGGAACAGTAAGTTTTGAAAATTTACAATTAGTTGAATCTTTTTTTAAAAATTCTTTAAAAAATAAAACAGTTCAATTAAATGACCCTAAAAAATTAGCTAAAATGCTTATTCAAAAAACTAAGGAAAAAATTGATAACTTCAACGAACAAGAAAAAAGACAATATAGAGAATTTGCTATGTCGGTGCGTTCTGCAGGAAAAAGTCCATACAAATTTTTTCATGAACATAAAGAAATGATTAAAAAATTATTTTCAATCATCATTACAACACCAGATACTGATTTAAGTATGTGAGGTAAAGAAGAATTTGATTACGCAATTTTAGATGAGTCTTCACAAATTTTCTTAGAAAAAGCAATTCCTATTTTATATTTAGCAAAGCGGAAAATTCTTGCTGGTGATGATAAGCAAATGCAACCAACAAAATGATTTAGTACTTCTTTTGCAGTTGAAGAAGATGAAGATTTTAAAAATATTCAATCTGTTTTAGATTATGCGCAAGCAAGAGGGGTTTATAATGTTCTTTTAGATAAAAATTATCGTTCTAAAAAGGCATCATTAATGACTTTTAGTTCTAAAAATTTTTATGATTCTAAATTAGACGTTGTAGATGATTATCAAAGTAAATTAACTGAATCTTCAATTGAAGTAATTCAAGTAGATGGGACATGAAATAATTCTGTAAATGAAAAAGAAGCAGACACAGCACTTGAAATAATTTACAAAAAAATACATAAATATGAAAGTATTATTTTTCTTGTTTTTAACTCTAAACAAGAAATTTACATTGAAAATCAAATTTTATCTAAATATCCTGAATTAGAAGAAGCAATTTCTAATGGTAATCTTTCAATTAAAAACATTGAAAATGTCCAAGGAAATGAAGCGGATTTAGTTGTTGTTAATGTGGTATATGATAAAAACACTTCACTAAGTTCAACATATGTAGCAAGACCCGGTGGAAAAAATGCCTTAAACGTTGCAATTTCAAGAGCAAAAGAAAAAATGATTGTTGTAAAATCATTAAATTCAGAAGATATAAGAATTTCAGAAACCTCAACTGATGATATGAAAATTTTAAAAGAATGACTGAAATTTTTAGAATTAAATGAAAATAGCAAGAAAAATTACATAAAAAACTCTAAAAAAGAAAGTTGAACAGAAACAATAAGTTTTGATATTTCTCCTTCTTTTATAAATGAAATTCACCAAACATTAGAAGAACAAATAATAAAAAAAGATTCATCATTAGAAATACAAAAAGATTATGTAATTGGAACAAAATCAATTAATCTCGCTATTCTTAACAAAGAAACTAAAAAACTTCTTTTAGCTATCATGATGGATGATTATAGCTATGCAGGAAATAAAAAACTTTATTTACAATTTAAAGACAATATTTTATTTTTAATAAACAAAAATTACCCAATAATGGTTATTGAAGAGCTTGAATGAAAAATAAATAAAAAAAATATAATCAATAATATTAAAGATATCGCGTCTAAAAATAGTATAGAGGTTGTTTCAGAAGAATTAACAAAAGAAATCACAATGCTACACAGCAAAATAACAAACTCAAGTGATGAATTAGATGAGTTTGTTTGAGATGATAATATAGAAACAGAAGAAGCTACAAAACTAAGTGAGGTAGATCACACACAAGAATTAATTAAAGATGTAGACAATATATTTACAAGCAGTTTTATAGATGAAGAAGTGTATGAAAATAATGAAGTTAAAAACACTGAAGTATTAAATGAATTAAGCAATCAAGATGATTTTACAAATATTTTCCAAAATGAACAATCAACTGAAAGTAACGAAGAAAATGAAACAAATACAAGCGAAGATTTCTTTGAATTAAATAATGAAAATACACAAAAATACATGCACCAAAACACTCATAATGCTGATTTTGATACTTCTTTATTAGAACTACAAGGTTTGATGGCAGATTCTAATAATAACGCAACTGATGTACAAAATACACAAAATAATAAAGTGCTAGAAATTACTGAAGAATCAAAAAATAATAGTACTTACGAAACATTGTTTGATATAAAAAGTGATGATAAAGAATTAGAGGCTTTTGATTTTGAAAACAATAATGAC
Organism: Mycoplasma zalophi; assembly: GCF_018914005.1. Taxonomy (NCBI): domain Bacteria; kingdom Bacillati; phylum Mycoplasmatota; class Mollicutes; order Mycoplasmatales; family Mycoplasmataceae; genus Mycoplasma; species Mycoplasma zalophi. The sequence continues at coordinate 531,898 of NZ_JAHMHI010000001.1, read as the reverse complement.
AATATATTTTCGAAACAGTTAAATGAAGAGGATGAAAATATTCATGATGAATTTGAACAAAATGAAATACCATTTTTTGCAGATAACACAAATGAAGAAGAAATTATACCTTCAAATGAATTAGATTCTCAAATACACACAAACACAGATGATGATAAAGAAGAAATAATAGATGAATTTTTAGAAAATGAAAATTTTAATAATGAAGGATTAAATTATGAAGTAATAGATTCTGAACAAAATACATCAAATTATGATCAAAATTCAGAAGATTACAAAGATATAGATGACGAATTTGAAAAAGGTGAAAATTAATGAAAAGAATAAGTAATAGATGAAAAAATTTAATTTGATTTATGTCTGGTGTGGTTGCTATTTCAACAATTGTTGGAGTAACTTTTGGAATGGTAAAAAAAGATAAATATCTGCAAGCCTACGATTTAGATAAACAAATTTTTGATGAAAATAAAATTAATGAATTTGTAAAAATCGTTGAAAAAGATAATATAAGTGAAATTTCTGCAAATGATTTTGCAAGTCAGTTTCAAAAAGAACATTCTTTAAATTCTGATATTTTAAAAAAATATACAAATGTTACTTTAAGTGATAATCTATCAGACTATATAATTAGAATGTTTAATTTTATTATCAATAAATCTGATAATACACTGAATTTTATTGTTGAATTAAAACATAAAACTACACAAAATGTGATTGTTTTTCAAAAAATAATTTCAGGTTTTAAAAAAGCCGCTATAGAAAAAATAACAAATGACCAAACAACAAAAATAAAAACCAATTTCAAAGTAAATAAAAACAAAGATATTAATGTTGATGAATGAATTACGAATATAAACAACTCTACAAACCCAATAGAAAAAACTAATTTATTTTCTAATTTAATTACAACAACAATCAATAAAGAATATGTTTTATATATTGTGGATGATATTAAAAAAGAAAATAACACAATTACATTTAAATATAAATTTTGAAAATTACAATACGATAGAGCAATTTCTGTTTATACACAAACTTTTTCAGATATTGTAACATCAACAATTGAAATATAAAACTTTACAAAAACACCGTTTTGTCGGTGTTTTTTAAACAAAATAATACACTAAGATAAAAGAAAAATAACATTCAAAAAATGTTATTTTTTGTGTTTTTATTTGTTGATTGTTTTTTTATTTTTTATCAGAAGCAAAAAATCTTATTTTTTTAGCAAATGTTTTTGAGTCTTTATATTTAAAGTTTTCTGAATCATAAATTATTGCAACTTCTTCTTCTTGTTTGTCACCAAAACGTTTAGATTCAACTAAAAATTCAGGAACTTCTGTGTCTTTTGCATTTTGAATTACACACTTAAATCTTTGAGATCCTACCAATTCATTTAATTTATCAACAATCTCTTGTACGCGACTTCCTTCATTATGATCTATTTCTGTTAATCCAATAATATCAAAACCTGATTTATAAATTATGTGAGCAATTGCAGTGCTTTTCATTTCCCCACCGTGGAAATTTAAAATGTTTCAGTGTGCTATTCTTATTGTGTTATCTTTTTTTCTATAACCTTCAAAATCTTCATCTACTTTTTTATCAACTTTTATTGTATTTATTTTTGTTACATTTTTTAAATTTATATCAGTAAATACTGGAGCGTGATCACTAATTCCATACTTAATTATTCCTGAATCACCCATTTTGTAATCGTCTTTATAACCTTCTAATCTCTTTAATATTTCTTTTGATATAAAATATTCAAAAGTTTTATAGGTATCTATTTTAAATTGTTTAGCATCTTGATCTTTTATTACTTCAACACCAAAATTCGCTTCATCATCATTTATGAAAAACATTTTGTCATATTGTTCTGAATAGTTGTCACCTTTATTACCTAGACTTGTTAAATATTTTTCATTTCAATCTTTTTTCTTTCCATTTTTTTCAAAAATTTCTAAATTTCTATCTAATGTACTACCTACATTATCTGAAAAAACATCTCCCATTGAAAAGTTTTCTTTATGAATATTTGTATCTCCTCCAAATATTGTTAAAGAACTTTTAAACTCTCCTTTGTAATATTTAAGTAAATCTTCAATGGCTAAAAACTCACTAAATTCTTGTGCTCCTTGATTTGAAATTTTTATATTTTTAGCTTTATCAGGAAATGCTGCCTTCGCTTCGTCTTTTGACGGTTTAAATTCATATTTCTCTTTACTTTTACTTGCTTTTCTTTGACCTGGTGAATCTAAATGATCAAAAACAACTGTTATATCTTTATTATTTGCTTTTAATAAAAATTTTGCAGCAAAAGGAGGTCTTACAAAAATTGTTTCATCTTCACCTAATGAATTAACTGCACTTCTTTCATGTGCAGAATAAGGCGCTACATTATTTTCTAGTTTTGATTCTTCATCTTCTTCTGTGTCTTTATTTTCAGTTTCTGATGAGTCATTATTACTTTCAGAATCTGCGGTTGTATCAGATTCTTTTTCTGTAGCATCTGTTTCATTTGGTGATTCACCATCAGTGCTATCACTTGAAGAATCACCAGTGTTTTCACCATCAGTTGTTGAATCAGAATTACCATCTTGATTATTTGATTCTTTAGTTTCTGATGAATCTTTATTATCTTCATTATCTGTGTTTGTTTCTGTGCCTTTTTCTGTATTATCTACACTATTTGAAGAATTATCATTATTTTCAGTATCTACAGGTGTTTCTGAATCACTTTCTTTTTCATTAGTTGAATCTGCTTCTTCTGATGAAGAATCACTACCGTTTCCAGGATCTGTGGTTTCTGATGAATCTCCACTATCTTTATTTTCAGAATCTGTGTTTGATTCTGTATCTGTTTCTGTATTTTCTTGATCTTTAGAAGTTTCAGTATCATTTTTATTTTCTGAAGTTTCTTCGTTATTTTCTGGATTTGTGTTTGAATCAGAATCTTTTTCATCATCTTTTGAAGTTTCATTTTCAGTTGATGTATTATTTGAATCTTCTGTTTCTGCTGGTTTAGTATTTTCATCTAATTCGCTTGTTGTTTCTTTACTATTTATTTCACTTGAATTTTCATCAGTGTTTGTATTATTTGAAGAATCTTCATTATTTTTAGAATCTTTAGTTGAATCAGATTCTTTTTTTGTAGCATCTGTTTCATTTGTTGTTTTATCTGAATTGTTGCTGTTTTCTTTTGAAGTTTCAGTGCTAGTTTTTTCAGAACTATTATCTGTGTTTTGTTTTGAATTATTATTTGAATTACTTTTATCTGAAGGTGTTGGTTTTAATGTGTTTTTATTTGTTTGAGAATTATTAACCACTCCATAGTATATACCCACAGAAGTAGCTGCAGTTGCCACTGGAATTGAAATGCTTAATAAAATTATTTTCGTAGTTTTTTTCATTGCTCACCTATTTTTTTTATTTATAACAATCCCATATGTTACTTTAAACATATCAACATACTGATTAATGTTTAATCATGTTTTAAGTATAACAAAAGAAGATATATTTTTAATTGTTTCAAATAAATTATCTTTATAAGCAAAATTAATTAACACATAGACCTGGAATTTTTGTAATTAAAAACTCGCTTTTTGCGAGTTTAATTAATCTATGAAATAAGGTATTGTTTTTGTATATGTTTTTGAGTCTTTATATTCAAAATTTTCTGAATCATAAATTATTGCAACTTGCTCCTGTTGAGCTTTACCAAATCTTTCAGAATCTAATAAAAATTTCGGAATAATTGTATCATTTGCATTTTAAACAATATATTTAAATCTTTGTGAATTATCTAATTTATTTAAATTATCAACTATCTGTTGAACACTTGCACCTTGATTATCATTTATTTCTGTTAATCCAACAATATCAAAACCTGATTTATAAATTATGTTTGCTATTGCTAGACTTTTAGCTACTCCGCCTTTATAGTTTAAAATGTTTCAGTGCGCTATTCTTAGTGTGTTATCTTTTTTTCTATAACCTTCAAAATCTTGAACTAATTTTTTATCAACTTTTATTGTGTTTATTGTTGTTATGTTTTTTAAATTTACGTCAGTAAATACTGGAGCGTGATCACTAATTCTGTTTCTAATTGTTAAATTATCATTTTTTGCTTCTTTAAAATCATCATATCTTTTTAAAATGCTTTTTTCAATAAAATATTTAAATGTTTTATAAATATCAACTTTAAATTGTTTTAATTGATCATCTTTTATTGTATCAACTTCAAAATTTTCTTTATCAGCATTTATAAAGAACATTTTGTCATATTGGTTTGCATAATTACCTTTTGTACCTAAACTAGTTAAATACTTTTCTTTATGTCTTTTTAAATGAAGTGAGTTTTCTAATGTACTTTCTATTTCATTTGGGAATTTTCTTGCTAAATAATAATTGTCGTTTTTTATGTTAGTATCTCCACCAAATATTGTTAAAGCACTTTTAAATTCATCCTTGTAATATTTAAGAACATCATCAATAGCTAAAAATTCACTTACCTCTTGTGCTCCTTGTTTTTTTAGATTTTGGTAACTAACATTACTATCAGCTAAACTTTGAGCTGGAAGTGGTTCATTATATTTTTTACTCTCTCTTCTATCTGGACTATCTAAGTGATCAAAAACAACTGTTATATCTTTATTATTTGCTTTTAATAAAAATTTTGCAGCAAAAGGAGGTCTAACAAAAATTGTTTCTTTTTTAGCAAGAGAAGTTAATTGACTTCTGTCTTTAGCGCTAAAATTTGCCTCTGCTTGATTTGTGTTATTGTTGTTATTATCTTGAGTTATTTTACTATTAAATGTTAAATATATTCCTGCTCCACCAGCAGCTATTAAAGGAATCAACATCAATCATAATGACTGTTTTTTCTTCATTTTTCCTCGTTTCGTTGTTGTTTGTTTATTTTATCATAAATTATTACTTATCTAAATATAAAACAATTAAAATAGTATGCTATTATAAAAGCAATTTAAAAATTTTTATAAACACAATATATGTGTAGAAAAAAGATTTCTCAACATGTTCATTAGATAAAAATAATTACAATTTCAGATCACATAATTAATTTCAAAGAAATGTTAATGGGGTCTGATTATTGCGTTAGGTGGTTTAGATAATAATGTTTATTATTGATGATTGATAAATTAAAGTAGGTAACTGATGATTATTTGATTTCATTGATTAGTTATTTAATGTTAGGTGGTGGGTTGGGTAGTTAATGGTTGGTAGGTTTATGAGTATTGATGGGTGGTGAGAATGATTTGGTGGGGTTATTTATAAGGAGAGTTGGTTTATTTAGATTTAAAAGACAAATAAAACATATTTTAATTAGGTGCTGGTGATATTGATTAGGTATTTGATGACTAGGGTTTTGGTTGCGTTAAGGAGTTAAGGATTGATTATATGATTGGTGGTGGTTATTAGGTAGCATGATATAAATAGTAAAGTAATAAATAAATCATTATAATAATTTATAAATATTGTATATTAATTTTGTTCATAGTAAAATCATAAAATTATAAATATTTAATAAAAAAAAAGAAACTAATTAAAGTTTCTTTTTAAATAGCATCTAGTAAAACATCTTTAATTTGTTTTAGTGTTTCTGTTTCTCTTAGTCTTGAAGAATCTTGATTAAGTTGTCCATCAGGATTTAAAATTGATTGAATTTTATTAATTGGTTTTGATTTATGAGAAAGTGTTACATGGACACCATCTTCACTATCTCAAAACACATCTTCATATAATTTTTGATTTGTTAATTTATCATAAACATCAAAATATAATTTAGCAGTTGATTTAGTATCATCATCTTTAGGTGAAATTAATTCATCAGTTTCAATAGCAACTGCACCTTTAACATCTAATTTAAAAAAATCATTGATGATATTTCTACCTTTAGTTTCTTTAAAGAATTTATAATCTTCATTACTAAAATTATGTTTATCAACTTCATCTTCAAAGTATCTCATTATGTCTAAATCAAAAGTTGAATTTTCATTTAATCTGTATTCAAAATATTTTTTAAATTCTTCATTAAAATCTAAATATTTATTTTTTTTAAGTTCTTCACTTGCAAAAGAATTTTCTAATTTTCTACTTTGTAAATGAAATAAAGAATAAAAATCTTTTAAAATAACTTCATTATTTTTTAAATAATTAATTAAACCATAAGGTGAAACATAAAATTCTCTATCAAAATCATTATTAACTAATTCAGTAGCATTAGGATCATTATATGTTTTTGGTATATATGTTAATACACTAAGTCTGATTGCTTTAATTAAAAAATCTTGTTGAATTTTAGTAAGTGGTTTTTTTAAATTAATTTGTTTAGTGATTTTATTTTCAATTTTATCTTTTTGAATAATTTCATAATCTAAAACCAAAGTTTTAGCAAAAACAGAACTTTGATTTTCAATTGATTTAAAATTTCTATTAATCAATTTAACTTCTAAATTATCATTTTTATTAATTATTTTAATATCTGATAATTTAATATCATTAAAATTATCTTTAGTTACATTTTCAGGTAATTTAAAACCTATTGATTTTGATTCTTCTTCTAAATCAAGACTTTTGATTATTTTATTTTCAGTTTTATTAGATTCTTTGTTTGGTTTTGTATTTGTATCAGTTGTTGTATTTGTATCTTTTTTAGGTTCTTTATCAGCAGTTTGTTTATTGGTATTAGTATTTTCATCTTTAATTTCTTGTTTAGCACAAGCAACACTACCTAAAATACTAATTCCACTAACCATTAATAAAGAAGTAAATAAGATTATTTTTTTAGATTTTTTCATATATGTTTTCCTTTTAATTTTTTGTTAAGTTAAAAAATATTTACTAACTATTTATTATATATTTAACCACTTTTTGAATAGAAAATATTCATTTAACGTTCAATAATATATTTTTTTCAAAAATAGTGTTTTAAATAAGTAATTATATTGTTGTCATATTTAACTTTTACTTGTTTCTTGTAAGAATAATAACAATTTCTATATGTGGTGTTTGGGGAAACATATCAACCGGTTGAACAAAATCAATTTTATAATATTTACTTAAGTAAACTAAATCCCTAACTAATGTATGTACATTACAACTAATATAAGAAATTGTTTTAGGTGATTGTTTAATTATTAAATCCATAAATTCACTTGTTAAACCCGATCTAGGCGGATCTACTGAAATCACATCGAATTTTATGTTTTGTTGATTTAATATTTCCATTTGTTTATCTATATCATTTGCATAAAATTCAATATTTTCTATTGCATTTATTTTTTGTGATTCTTTTGCGTTATCAATTGCTTCTTTTACAATTTCAACACCAATTACTTTTTTTGCTTTTTGAGCTAAAAAAGTAGTAATTGTTCCTATTCCACAATACGCATCTAAAACAACATCATTTTCAGTAATATTGATTGCTTTTAACATTGTATTATAAAGTGTTATAGCTTGTTTTGCATTAACTTGAAAAAAAGAATTTCAATTTAACTTAAACTTAAATTCTCCTAATGTATCAATTAAATATTCTTTACCAAAAATAACTTTATAAAAATTACCAAGTAAATTATTTTTATTTTTCTTATCATCAATATTGTGAATAATAGAAACAATTTCACTGATTTCATTTTTCATTAAATTTAAAAAATCTAGTGGAAAGGGTTGTTTATTTTCAGTAACAAACACAACTTGAACTTGATTATTTTCTTTTGTTGCTCTTATCATTATTCTTTTAATTTTGTTTAAATATAAATTAAAAGAATTAATATTATTGCTTAAAAAATTAACAACCTTATTAATAGAATAAACAGCTAAATTATAATTTTCTTCTTCAATTAATGTATGTGACATTTTTTCATATGTACCTAATTTATATTTATTGTCTTTATTTTCAACAAATAAAACTACTTTATTTCTATAATTTCACTGATTTTCAGAAGGGATTATAGAATTTATGTTTTCGTAATTTAGTTGTCTTTTAAACAAATAAGAAACAATGTTTTGTTTAAATTCTAGTTGATCTTCATATTTTAAAATACTTAAAGCATTATTTGAAACTGCTTTTAAGTCCTTATTATCGATTCTTTTTGGATTTTTTTTAATTAAATTAACAATTTTAGCAAATGCAAATTTAGAATTTACTTTAATTAATTCAATATCAGCTTCTTCATTTTCAAGCATTCCAAATACAAAAATAGAGTAATTTTCTTTTCTAATTACTCCTAATGCATCATAACTAAATTCAGTTGTTTTTTGATTTTTTAAAATTTGATGTAATTTATATTCCATATTATTTACCTAAACAGAAATTACTAAAAATTGTTGTTAAAAGATCATCGGGTGAGTCTTTACCTACAATGCTTCCTATATTTTTTCAAGCTTCTGTTATATCAACAACAATAACTTCTGGACCAAATCCATATTCTAAACCGTTTAATGCTGCTTCTAGGTTTAATTTAGCTGATTTTATAGCAGCTAATTGTCTTGTGTTATAAATTAAATAATCACTGTTTAAATCAATATCTTTGTAATTTTCTACAAGCGCTATTTCTAATTCTTCTAAATCATTGTTTAATGCAGAAATTTTAATTTTGTTTTTGTCAGTAATTTTTGATAAATCATTTTTATTATAAACGCGAATATATTTTTTAAATTTTGATGCTGCTTCTATTGCTAAATTTTCTTCATCAAGCCCTGAATTTGAATCTACAACATGAATTACTATTTCAGATGATTCTATGATTTGTTTTGCCTTTTCAATTCCGATTTGTTCGATTTTATCGGTAGTTTTTCTTATTCCTGCAGTATCAATTAATTTAAATAATATACCTTCTATTTGAAAACTTCCTTCAACTATATCTCTAGTTGTGCCTGCTATATCAGTAACTATTGCTTTTGACTCTTTAATTAAAGCATTTAATAATGAACTTTTACCAACATTAGGTTTACCAACAATTGCTACATTAATACCTTCATAAATTTTTGTCGCATTTTCTGATACTTTAATAATTTTGTTAATGTCATTAATTAATTCTTTTATTTTAGGTTTAACTAATTCTGATGTAAGTTCTTCAACATCTGTAATTTCAGGATAATCTATGTTTACCTCTAAATGACCAATTAAATATGTGATATCTGTTAGAAAATTATTAATTAAATTAGAAAATTTATTATCAAATTTATTAATAGACATTTGCGCTTGTTTTGTTGTTTTTGCATGAATTAAATCATTTATTGCTTCGGCTTTTACTAAGTCAATTTTTCCATTTAAATATGCTCTTCTGCTAAATTCTCCAGGTTCAGCCATTCTTGCTCCATGTGATAATATTAATTCTAATATCATATTTGAAACAACTATACCACCATGACAATTTATTTCAACTGTATCTTCTCCTATGTAATTATTTTTTCCAGGAAATCAAGCAACTAACACTTCGTCAATAATTTGTTGATTATCTTTTATTAGACCAAATGTGATTTCTTTATTTTTTCCTTCTTTACCTGTAAAAATTTTTTTTATTATTTGTATCGCTTCAGGGCCTGCTATTCTAATTATTGAAATAGCTTGATTTACTTTCCCTGAACTTATTGCTGTTATTGTATCTCACATAATTTATATATTATATTATAAATAAATTAAAAATGCAGATAGGGGTTGAAAAAAGAAAAAGTTTTTTATTTTTAGTTTAATTAATAATAATAAGTTGTGTAATAAGTGTAAAAAAATATAAAAAATAACTTATATATAGACATTTTTTTATTTAATAAAATGTTTATATTGTGTCAATAACCTTTTTAAAATTAATGTAAAAACCATCATATCATATAAAAATGTCTAAAAAAGGTAAATAAAAAGCTAAAATTTATCAAAATCAATGTAAATAAAATGTCTATAAATAAATATTGACACTTTTTTACATAAAAGTTATTGACATTATATTTATATATAAACCATTATAATTAATGTATAAATATTTACAACAAGGGGAAACTATGTCTGTTGCTATAATTGCTGAGTATAATCCATTTCATAATGGACACATTTATCAACTAAAACAAGCAAAAAAAAATTTTAAAGATCAAAAAATTTATATTATTTTAACCGATAACTACACACAACGTGGAGATTTTAATGTTTTAGATTTTGAATACAGAAAAGAATTGGCTTTAAAATATGGAGCAAATGAAGTTATAAAATTGGATTATAATTACAGTACTCAAGCAGCACACATATTTGCAAAAGGAGCAATAGAATTAATTCATAAACATAAAATAGATAATGTTTTTTTTGGTTCAGAAACAGAAGATATTTCTGTGTTTATTGAAGCTGCAAATGCAATAAAAAACAATATAGAACAATATAATAAAAATGTAAAAAAATGATTAAAACAAGGTTTTTCTTTTGTTAGATCTTCTTCTGAATCACTAAAAGAATTGATTGGGCAAGAATTTAAATTACCTAACGATATTTTAGGATTTGAATATGTAAAAGAAATTGTTTTTAATGATTACAAAATCACACCACATTGTATAAAAAGAACAATACCATTTCATTCTGATTTTACAAAAGAAGAATTTGCAAGTGCTTCTTATATTAGGGAACTTATTTTTGAGAATAAAGATTTTTCTCAATTTAGTCCAGTTATTATAAATAAGATGCCGGATAGACTAAAAAATCACTATAAAGAACTTCAAAAAATAATAAAAAACACTCCTATTGAAACACTTAAAGAAATTCAAATGGTTTCAGAAGGAATGGAAAATTTATTTAAAAAACATATATATTTAGACACTTGAGAAGAATTCATTGAAGCTTGCACAAGTAGAAGATATACAAACTCAAGAATACAAAGAACACTGCTGCAAATCTATATATGGAGCAACAAACAAAAAAAATAGAACAAAACAGCCAAAAAACAAAATTTTATGCAAATTTGTTAAAAAATTGAGGCCGTTTTTTTTTTTTTTTTTGATATTGTTTTAGTTAAGGAACTTTTAATTTAAAAAATTTTGTGCAATTTTATTGCTTAGGGTATGTTTATATAAATATACCTGTATTTTTGTTTTAAAATAAATGACTTTAAAATTCCTTAAAAATTAGAAACCATTATATTGCTTGAAAAAATAAAATCCACAAAAATTATTAATTTAAGGAGAAATAAATAAAGTTATGAAATTTAATATTTTAGTTGACGAAGATATTGAAATGACAATAGGGGATTCCAAACAAATTGATAATGAAAAAAGAAAAATAACTGTAGGTGAAAATTTAAAAAAAGTTTTTAACTCACTTAATACAAAAAATAAAAAATGAAACACAAAAACTTTTTTTGATGAACTAAAAAATCAAATAAAATCTTTTTATGTAATAAATAATGATTTAATGACTGGCACAAGAATTTATAAGTCAAATTCTATTAATTTTATTATTTTTTTTAAAAAAGCAAATCCCTTTTTTGAAAATGGTGAAAATAATGCGATAAACATAAAGACATTTTTTAGTGAAAATAAAAGAGAAGTGTTTTGACTTACAAGATTAGATATACTACACGATTTTAATGAATCTTTTTTAAAAAAATACAAAAATTATAATTCAGAACACGCTATAGAATTTTATTTAGATAAAAATACCGAATTTTCAACAATAGAATCAGAAATTGTAAAACACATTTTATTTTCAAATGAAAATAATGTTTTATTGATGAAAAATTTAATGAAAGGTGAACAAAATAATGGAAAATTAAAGCTTCGTTGAACATATAACTTTTACAAAGATTATATTCAAGACCAATGAGAAAAATATGATAAAAACAATAAATCTAAACAAAAAAATTTCCCTATAGTTTTAAGGATTTCAAGTTCTAGCAACGAAAACAAAACTGAGTTTATTTATAGAAGAGAGAAAAAATCACATAATAAAAACTTTTTAGATATAAACAACACAACAAAGAAATTTATTTATTTTTATAATGTAAATGACAGCGATGAAAAAGTAAAAATACCTAAAACAAAATTTAAAATTTCTGAATTTAAATACATAGAAAAAGTAGATCAAAGTATTAAATGAAATGAAAATGAGATAACTAATTCTAGAACAAAAATAAAAGACATCGAAAACAACATAAAAAAAGTTAATGATGAAGTAAATAGAATAAACAATTTATTAAAACCAGAAAAAGAACAACTTGATAATTTACAAAATCAGTTAAATGAAGAAAATCAAAATTACAATTTAAGACAAAAAGATTTTGATACGATTTCTTCAAATATTAAAAAAATTGAACAAGAAATTCAAAAAAAATCAAAACAAATTGAAGAAAAAGAAGCAAAAATTAAAAAATTAAGAAAAAGCAAAAAACACGAAAATGAAGTAGCGAAAATAAACCAAGAAATTAAAAAAAATTCAGATGAAAAAAATAATTTAATTTTTGAACTTGAAAATTTAGATAAAGATTTTAAACAAAAAGACACTAAATTAAAAGAAACCAAAACCAATCTTTTAAAATTGGAAGAAAAATTCAAAGAAATTGATAATAATGTTAAAAAATTTATTACAGCCAAAAATGATCAAATTAAACGAAAAGATAATTTTCAAAAAGAAATACAAGATACAAATAAATATATAAGTACTTTACGAGAAGAAATTGAAAAATTAATAATAATTAAAGAAAAAGAAAAAGATAAATACGATTATTATATATTCAATATACCTAATAATTTAATGGGTAATTTAAGACCAGTTGATGTTTTTAAAATATGATTACCGAAACAAAATCCCAAATTTTCTGAGGTTGTTGGTTTTTCAAATAAATTTATACAAAATTCTGATTTTATTTTGTCTGATGAAGATTATGGTGCTTATAGCAAACATAAAAGATTTTATAATTCATTGAAAAATTTTATGAGCGGAGAATATAAAAACCCACTGCTTGCTAAATCTATTGAAGACCCTGATTTCTTTAAAATAAATACAAAAGATATTGAAGATTATGATTTAAAAATGAATCCAAAAATCAAATTAAATGATAAACAAATAGAATCAGTTAAAAAAGCAATGCTAACACCTTGTGTTTCTTATCTTCAAGGTCCTCCTGGAACAGGAAAAACTCAAACAATAAGTGGAATCATTTATCATGTTATAAATCAAAAAAGAAAAAATGTACTGTTAATGTCTTCAACACATGAAGCAATTTTAAATGCATTTGATCGTATACAACAGTTAACTGAAAATGATCCTAATTTTATTTTCTACAAAACAATTAGAAAAAAAGAAGAAAATAAAAAAACACTCAAAAACACTGAAAAAACTGAAGTTTATGAAGATGATGAATCAAATTTATATGATTTAGAACATGCTTTTTATCGTTTTAGTACAGCTATAATTAATGCAACATTGATGAAAAATAATGACAACATATTAAACAGTATAGTAGAAGATATGTACGTTATTGACAAACAAAGAAATAAAAATAATTTTGAAAAAAATAAGGCGTTAATTTCATTTGTTTTTATTCTTGTTGAATGTATAAAAAACAACAATTTAAATTTATTTAAAAATTCTTTTGATAATTCCAACAAAAAATACAATTTTGAAGAACTTATAAACATTTTTGAAAAAGAATATGAAGATAATATTACAGAAATAAAATTTTCTTTTGAAGATGCAAAAAGAGAAATAAGCAGAAAAAGAGAAAACGAAGCAGCAGAACATATTAAAGAATTAAAAAATCAATTACTCAGAAACGAAAGAATACAAAATTTATACACAAAGATACAAATAAGCAACTTAGAAATTAAAGATATAGATCCTAAGTTTTTAAGTAATGATGAAATTCCTGAAATTTTAAAACAAAAATTAAATATTTTAAAATCAAGAATAGAAAATAAACAAGATTTTAATAACAGTGAAATAAAAGAAAAATTTTCAAATCATGTATTTGAAAATGAATTAGTTAATTTAATTGGTTTAACCACAACTGCTAATCAGGTTATTACACAAAAAACAGAAACAAAACAAAATCAAAAAGCACTATTTTTACAATATCCAATTTATGCAACTATTATCGATGAGGTTTCAAAAAGTAGCACATTAGAAATAATAAATTCTTGTATGCTTTCAGAAAAAATATTGCTAGCTGGAGATTACAAACAACTTCCACCTGTTTTAGATTTAGAAACCGGTTCAACAACTGATGAAAAAATAGAAAACATAGAGCTTAACAAACTTTTAAATTCTTTTCCTGATATAAGAGATTTAAAAATTAAAAAAGAAGCAGAGCAGTGAAAAGATAATGATAAAACATGATTTAGCAATGAAAAAATCAAGGAATTGTTACTTGAATTAAAATACCCTTTTTTCAAATTTCATGCCTTAAAATTAAAGTCAAAAACAGCAAAATCAGATACTACAAATTTTTATACATTTTTAACTGAGCAACACAGATTTAATCCCAAAATTCAAGAAGTGGTAAATGTTTGTTATGATAAAGATGAAAAATTAACAACTCCTATAACTTCAAATAGTCCATTTTTATTAAATTACAAACGCCCAGATATAAAAAATAAAAAAGAATATATAGTTATTGATACCACTAAGATAAATGAAGAGTTTTTAAACACCATACCTAATAAATATAAAGATATTGTTTATAAACATAAGTTATACGCATTTGACCAAACGCAAACAATGGATAATTCAGATAAAAAAGAATCAACAATAAATGAATATAATGCCTTTGTTATTGCTGATTTAATTGAAAATATATGTACAAATTATTATGAAGAAACAAAAGAAAAATTTGATCTAGATAAAATAGGAGTAATTTCTATGACTAGATCTCAAAATCCAATTATTAGAGAGAAATTACGTGAAAAAATGTTGACACTTAGAGCTAAAACAAAAAATAAAGTTAAAGTTGATACTGTAGATAATTTCCAAGGTAGAGAAAAAGAAATAATTATAGTAGATTTTGTGCGAGCAAAAGGGTCATTAAATAATGATAAATTAGAATATAAAGCTAAAAGAAATTATGATTTTTATAAAAGTGTTGAACGTGTAAATGTTGCAGTTTCACGAGCAAAGGATAATTTAATTTTAGTTGGTGCGTTTAAAGAATTAAAATCAATTGAATTTGCAGTATCTAGATGAAGTGATTCTAAAAATGGTATAGAAAATAAAGATAAAAAAATAATAGCTGAATACATAAAAATCGCTGAAGATTATGACACATATAGAGAGGCTTGAGATGAATAAAGAAGTATTTGAAAAAGAATTTTTAATACCGGAATTAAACATTCCTTTTGAAGCAACATTTCGTAAGAAAGAACCTATAAATGATATTAAAAATATTCTCATAATGCACTTTTTATATTCTGTTGATAGGTTTAAAAACTATACAGTTGCTGAATTCATTAGAGAAATTACCAATATAAAAACACCAAAATTGTTGGATTTTGTTTTAATGGAATTTATAAATTTAATCGAAACTAATGTTATATTGACGAATTTTGAAAAAATTCCAACAATTGAAGAAATTAAAGAATTTTATATTTCTCAATTTGGGGTAGATAAAAAAATTATTCATCCTGAAATAGAACAAGCATTTAACAAAAATAATTTTGTAGGTTTAGAATCAAAATTAAAAGAAAAAAATATGTTTTATCAAAAGAATTTACTTACTTTAAAAGAAAAATTAAGTGTAAAAGAAAAACAATATAAACAAAATGAAAATTATGAATTTTTAGATCCTTACAAAATATTAGAAAAACCTTATGGTGCTATTATGGGTTCTATAATAAAAGAATATTTCAAAAATAATAAAGAAGAAAATTTAGTATTTATTGATTACAAATTACAAGATAAAAATAAATCAGGCACAATAGATAAAGAGTATATCAAATGATGCGGACAAATGCTTTCATTTACATTAGAAAACAATGAAATAAATACAGATGATAAAGAAACAAGAGAATACTTAAAAACAATAAAAGTTTTACAGTTAGATGATCAGGTTAAACACTCTTTAAATATGGAAAATATAGTTGATTATCTTTTAGAATTACCTAAAATCGAAGAAACAAAAAATAAAATGGAAAATATTCTTGAAAATAATTCCGAAAATATTTTTTCTAAAAATTTTAATAATGAAATTATAAATTGAAAACAATCAGAAAGAGAAATTCAACTTTTTTCACTATTTAACAAATGAATAAAAATAAAAAATGAAGAAACATTTTTAGTTAATTTAAGTAAATTTCAAATTAAATTTTATAAATTTAGTAAAGAAATTGAAGCTTTTTCTAAGCAAATAATTGACCTAGAAAAATTATTCAAAGAACAAGAAATAAATTTAGAAGATAAAGAATATGATTCTTTCATTGTTGAAATGCTGTTTAAAAATTGTCAACGTATAATAAAAAATAAAAATTTTTCATATTGATTTAACAAAAATTTCAAGAAAATAAATTTAATTAATTATTCACAAGCAAAAGAAATTATTGCTGTCTTAAATGATAATTCAAACAAAATAATGGATATTTTATTAAAAACTCCAGAATTTAAAGCAAAAAATATTCAAAATATTTCACAAGATCTATTTACATTTTTAAATGAGATGCATTTTAGTGATTGGGGAACATTAAATGACAAATTAAAATTTAAGTATGATCAAAATAGTTATTTATTTGATAAAAAATGGAAACCTGAAACAACAATTGAATTGTTTTATCAAAAATTAGAAGAACTAGAAAAATTTAAATCAAATATAGAAGATATAGATTTATCAAAAGAAGAATATTTAAATAAAGCAAATAATCTTGATGAATTGCAAAAGTTTTTTAATTCTTTTATTGAAAATATTTCACCAATTAAAAAAGATCAAATTACAGGATATCAATTATTTAATAAATATTTATTAGATATAAAAAAAATTTTAGACAATTCATCTAGAGAATATAAAAAATCAGAATTGCATAAAATGAGAATAGAAATTGAAAAAAAGGTTGGCTTAAAAGGTGAAGATAAACACATAAATTTATCTAAAAAACTAGAAGAATTTACAGATAAAAAAGCGGTATCGGAATTACAAAAAATTATTAAGGAATATTTAAACCCTGCAAGTCATGCGTCAAGTGAAAACAAAGAATTTAAACAAAAAATAGATAATTTAAATTTTCAAGGTCTTGAAGAATTACAAAAAAACATTGAAGAGTTATTGAAAAAATTAAAAAAATAAAGGAGTTATATGAGTCACTCAGCATATTATAGTTTTCATATTAACGTTGAAAGAGAATTACTTGAAATAGAGAATATTGAAAATGATTTAACTTATTTATGTAATATAACACAATCTGAATTACTAAAATCTTCAGTTCAAAATTTATTTAGTGATATAAGTGAATTAAAACAACAAATAGTAGATATAGGAAATATAAATGGGTCTTATAATGCAAATGCTGAAGCATATTTCCACATTCAAAAAAGTAAATTATTAAAAAGAATACAAAATATGCAAATTGGTGTATCATTTGCAGATTTAATGGAAGAACAAAATGATAAGCTAAATAATTTAATAGTAGAAAATGGTTTTTTATCACAAATAGCAATAGAAAGACTTCAAAAAGAAAATACTACTGTAACACCTGAAAATTTTGCTAATATGATACAAATCATTAAACAAAAACAAATAGATGATCAAAAACATAATTCACTAAAAAATGAAATGAAACAGTATGTTTTATCACAAGATATTGATTCAGATTTAAAAGGGTCATTATTAAATGAATTTGCTTTTATTTCTAATTATCAAGAATTAGCAGATTTTTTACCTTATGTCAAAGAAACAATTAACAAATACAAAGAAGCTATGCATAAATATAAAATATACTCAGATATCTTAGCAAAGCATAAATATAAATCTAAAAAAATTGAATTTGTTATTCAAACAGATCCTGAAAATAAACTAAAACCAAGATATGCTTTTATAACAAAATTTAACAACCCTTTTGTCAAAAATAATTCTTTTATGTTAACTATAAACTTAGATGGAACAATTAGTTATGATATAGGTGATTATGAAAAGCACATGTGTTGAAGTTTAGCTGAACAAGTTGAAGAAGATTTAAAAAAATCCGGATACTTTATTAAAGATAAACAAATTTCTCGTTCTATTTCCGGTGCAAGACCTCTTCAAAATGCCAAAAAATTAAAAGAGGAAAACAACTAATGAAAAAATCTATTGAATATTTAAAAATAAAATTAGCGCACAAAAATATTGTATCAATTACTGGAAATGTAAATGATTTATATACTTTTGAAGACAATAATGAACTCAAAAGTATTGATTTAAAAGGTATATTAGAAGAATTTGCAAAAGAAAATGAATTTTCAAAATTAGAATATTTTTCACCAGGATACGGCGCATTAAACTTATTAGATAGCGAAGATGGTAGAAAATATAAACAAATTCCTGATATTGAAAATATCGATGAATTTTTGATGAGAATAATTGAAAACACCAATGATATTGATGATGGTTCATCAATAATTTCACACACACCTGGAATATATGTAATAAATTTTGCAGACAGTTTTTTTAATAATCAAAACAATCAAAGTAATTATCTTGATAATTTAGTTAATTTAATTTCTAAATTATTAGATAACAATAATAGAGAAAACTATTTAGACGATTTTGGAAGATTAAATAAACAAGATAAATTAGTATTAATAATGAGAGATTCAGGACATTTATTGTTCGATATATATAATAAAAATATTGAATACTGTGAAGTTTTAATTAAGCGCCCTAACATTGAAGAACGTAAAGCAATTATAAAATATAATGCAAGACATTTTAGAACAACTGATTCTAATGAATTAAATGTAGATACTTTAACTTTAAATAAAGCTGTAGCATTAACAGATGGTCTTACTTGTATTGAAATATTACAGTTAGCAAGAATTAATGACAAACATCAATCTTTCGTTAATAGATATAATATGGTTACGTTTAATCAAAAAGAATCAGAATGAGAAAAAATAGATTATGAAAAAATTAAAAATCTAAAAAATACATTTTTAAAAAGAGTTCAAGGTCAAGATTATGCAATTGATAAAATTCATGCAATTATCACAAACTCATTTTTAGGGTTAAATGGTCTTATGTATAATCAGTCCATGTCTAAGCCAAAGGGAATTTTATTTTTTGTAGGTCCAACTGGTACAGGTAAAACCGAAATTTCTAAAACTCTTGCAGAATTTGTTTTTGGTAGTGAAAAAAAATTAATTAGATTTGATATGTCGGAATATAATCACGAGCATTCAGACCAAAGGTTAATAGGAGCGCCCCCAGGTTATGTTGGTTATGATTCAGGAGGAGAGCTAACAAATAAAGTTAAAGACAATCCATTTTCAATATTACTATTTGATGAAATTGAAAAAGCCCATCCTAAAATTTTAGATAAATTCTTACAAATACTGGAAGATGGAAGGTTGACATCTTCAAAGGGAGAATTGATTGATTTTTCCGAAACTTTTATTATTTTTACTTCAAATATAGGAACAAAAGAAATAACCGCAGATATTAGTGATGAACCACTGGTTAGACAACAATTTATATCACAAGTAAAAAAACATTTTATAGAAAAAATGAATAGGCCAGAGTTGTTGAACAGAATAGGAGATAAGAATATTGTTTCTTTTAATTTCATTCATAAATATGAAATTATAAAATCAATTGTAAGTTCTAAAATGTCAATTCTTTTTAATAAGATAGAAAAAGAACAAAATGTTATTGTAAATTATCAAGATTCCTTAGAAACTTTTGTGAGAATAGTTAACAAAAAAATGGACCCGCTTATGGGAGCAAGAGGAATAATAAATAATATTGATGAATTATTGGCTGATAAAGTTTCTGAATTCTTATTTACTAATTACGAAAAAATAAGGGATGCAAAATTAAATAAGAAAACTTTAAATTCAACAATGATAATACGGGGAAATGAAATAGAATTTGAATTCAATTAAAATAAAAATCATAAAATAAAAAATTATAATAAAAATGATTTGATACTAAATTTAAAAAAATAGTATAAATTAAAAAGCAAAACATTGTGGAAATTAAGTGTTTAAACGCACAAAAATATTAAAAAAAATTACCATTATACTCATAGATATGTTTTTATACATTCATTTTAATGATCTCATATAATAAATAGGAAATATTAATTTTTTCCAAGTTTAAGTGTTTTAAAATATTCCAAGAAAATATTTTATTTGGCTACTAATTTAAATACTACTTAATTATGGGGTTTTATTCTTTGATTCATAAATACTAAATTTTAGCTTAAATGAGTATTAAGAGTTGAATAATGAATAAAAAATAGCTATATATTCAAAAATATAATAAAATTTTGTTATATATAACAGTTAAATTATCATCAAAATGTCAATGTATTGGAGAAATAATGAAAGAAAATATTAATAATAACTCTTCAAATCAAACACATAAATCAGCAAATAATGTTAATAAATTAAATAATGAATACACAGAATTGAACACAACATATTTAAGTATAAAAAATTTTAAAAACTTAAATTTTAGTCAAGATAATGATAGGAATAAGACTATTTTATTAAATTCAAGCCTTGCAAAATATAATTTAAGAGGTGATTTATTCTTTATCTTAGGGCTAAATAATGTCGGAAAAACAAATGTTTTAAATGCATTAAATATTTTAGGTGGCGGAAGAGAATTTATCTTTGGAAAAGACACACCTAATTTTGTGCTTGATCTAGATAATGTTAAATATATCCCTAAAATTTGTCTAGATGAGTACTTAAAAAACAAAAAGACAAGATCAATTATAGCAACTGAATTAAATGCAAATCATTCTAAAAAAGAAGAAAATAGCACTGAAGGTGTGCAAAGAATTTTTAGTACTTATTGTGTTAGAAAAGATTTAGTAAATGCTTTCAATACAGAATACACAAAAAATTCATTGTTTGCAGAAATTAACTACGAATCTGATATCTATAATATTTGTATAAATTGTGGAGAATTTGTGTTTGAGGGTTCAAAGCATAAATGTTCATATTTATCTCAAATAAAAACTCAACCAGTTCATGATAGAAATAAAATTGTTGCTATTGAAATAACATCAAAAATAGGAATTATAAGAAATTTTAATTTAATTGATAGTGTTATAAGAAGAGATGATGATGTGTTTGAAATTGGGAAAAACAAATATAAACTTTTTTTAGAAGGAAATGTTTTATTTCACAAAGTAAATAATAATAAAATTATGTTTCTTTTTGAATTAAGTGATAATCTATTAGGTAACAACTTCAAGATAAAGTGATTTGATTATAAATCTTATAATAACCAAGATTTTATTGAAAATTGAGATTTATTTAGTCAAAATCAAGGATTTGTATCTCAAATATTTAAATTAATAAATATTAATAGTAATGAATTAATGGAAAAAAATAAATTAATTTTAAAATCTGATAATCCAATAAATAAATACAGACAGTTAGAAAATGCAGTGAATAAAAAATTAGAACAGTTATCACAAGAATTTAACAACATACTTATTTCTAATAATAGATCTTATAAATTTACTTGTTATATAAATGATAAAAATATTCAACTTTGTTTTGAAGAAGACGGAAATTCAATAGATTTTGAACTCCAATCAGATGGATTTAAATGGTTTTTTAGTTTTTTTATGTGAATGAAAACTAATAATCAATTAGGAAATGGTGATATTGTATTAATAGATGAAACTTTTGGAAATAATATAACTCCCAAATCAGTTATAGAGTTGCGAAGAAAATTAAAAGAATTTTCTTACAAAACAGGAATTTCCTTTGTAATTTCTACTCATAACCCATTCTTAATTGATTTAAATTATTTAGAAGAAATAAGAATTGTAAAAAAACAAAATGATAATTCTTCAATTATTATGGACAAATTTCACACAATATACAAAAATTTTGATATTTCGTTACAACCCGTTCTTGAAACATTTAGTTTGACATCTAATGTATTTTACGATAAAGAAAACACAAGAACTTATTTTGTTGAAGGTATAACTGACTATTGCTATTTAACTGCAATGTCTATAAAATTAGGAATTAAAAATCTATTATTTTTACCTATCCAAGGTTTATATAATCAAAATATGAATGTATATAAAAAATTAGAAAAAAATCCAAGATTTTTAGTAGATGGCGATAAAGCTGGTATAGATTTTAAGGAACGCTTAAAATCAGATAAAAATGTGAAAGTTTTAAAATTAAGTGATGTGAATGAATCATTTGTAGCTATTGAAACACTATTTGTCGAAACTTTTAGCGAGGATATTGCTCATTCTAAATCATTTGAAAATGCAGTTGCATTAAAAAAAGCAATAATTAATAATAATTTATTATTAAGTGAGCAGACCATAAAAAATTTTACAGATCTTTTTAAAGCATTACTAAACTAAACAAATAGTCCATTAGGTTTTTCTAATGTCTATTTTTTAAATACCAATCTTTTATTTTAAATTCATAAATTTATGTCTTGTTTTTAAGGAGCGTTGTTCTATTAAACTTATAAGTACAACCACCTTAAATGCTTGTATACTTTATATATAAATATAAAAATAAAATTTAATACGCCAAATTTCAGATAATGGCGTTAAAAAATCTCGCCATTATTTATTTTTCATAGCCAAATATGATATAATGGCTATTAAAAAGGAGAATTGCTTGAAAAAATTTAATTATTTAAATCTTGTAGATTTATCTTTGTCAGTTAATCTTTACGATATGATTGCTAAAATTTATGAGTACAAAGGTAGACAAGAATTATATGTAAAAAATTATCCAGTTGTATTAGAAAAAATGATAGATATTGCCAAAATACAAAGTACAAAGTATTCAAATGCCATAGAGGGAATTTATACAAATGACACAAGACTACATGAATTAATGAATAAAAAAACAGAACCCAAAAATAGAAACGAAGAAGAAATTGCAGGTTATAGACGCGCACTTGATATAATTCATGAAAATTATAAATATATTGAGTTTACAAAAAGTAATATATTAACACTTCATAATCAACTATATTCTTATTCTCATGTAAATTATAAAGGTAAATTTAAAATGTCGGATAACGTCATCGTGGAAGTAGATTCATTTGGAAATAAAAAAACCCGATTTGAACCTGTAAAAAGTTTCGAGACAGAAAATTACATTGATAATATGATATCAGCTTATAAAGAAGCAATAAAAGCAAATATTCCTCCATTAATTTTAATACCAACCCTTATACATGATTTTTTATGTATTCATCCTTTTGATGATGGCAATGGAAGAATGAGTAGAATATTAACGCTTCTTTTACTTTATAAATTTGAATTTTTTGTTGGAAGATACATAAGTATAGAAATGCTTATTGAACAAACAAAAGAGTCTTATTATGAAGAATTACAAAAATCAAGTGATAATTGACATAATAATGAAAACAATATAATTCCTTTTATAAGATATATGCTAGGAATTTTATTAAAAGCATATCAAGAAAGTGATAAAAGATTTAATTTAATTGGAAAAGAAAAATTAACTTCAACAAAGAGAATATTTTCTGTTATTGAACAATCATTAACACCTCTATCTAAAGAAGATATTAGGATTTTATGTCCAAATATATCAAAAAGAACAATAGAGAGGGCATTAAATGAATTGCAAAAAACCAATAAGATAAAACAAGTTGGTAGAGGAAGAGCAACAAAATACATTCAACTATAATCAAAATTCTTAACTTAATGATTTTAAATTTTTATAAAAAATTAAAAAGAACCAGTGCTAATACTGGTTCTTATTTTTTATTTTTTCCATTGTTTCAAAAAGAGCTAATTCTATACCTTTTTCTCTTGAGGAGTGGCCTGCAGCTTCTATTATTTGTAAGTTACATTTATTTAAATGTTTAGATAGTTCATAAGCAGAAGAAACTCTACAGTCAACGTCATAACGTCCATGAATTATTTCAATAGGAATATCTTTTATTTTATGAGCATTATTTAAAATTTGATTTTCTTCTATAAAACAATTGTTAATGAAATAATGAGTTTCCAAAATACTAAAATTTATTATATCTTGAGCATTTTCAATAGTATTTTTATTAGGCAAAAGTGTTATTACAGACATTTCTCAATCTGCTCATTGTTTAGCTGCTTCTGCTGCTATATTTAGATCTTTGTTTTGAATTTGATCATAATAAAACTTAATTATTGAAGATGTTGTGTTTTGATTACTATATTGTTGAAATTTTTCATATTCTTTGGTAAAAAATACACTTGCGCCATTGTTTCCGTATAATCATTCTAAATCAGAATTTCTTGCTAAGAAAATACCTCTAAGCACCATGTGAATAACATTTTCTGGGTATTTTTGTGCATAAAGAAGCGAAAGTGTTGTACCTCATGATCCACCAAAAATTATTCATTTATCGATGTTTAAGATTTTTCTAATATTTTCCATATCTTCTATTAATAAATGAGTGTTGTTGTTTTTAATTTCTGCTGCTGGTAAACTTTTTCCGCATCCTCTTTGGTCAAATAAAATAACTTTAAATACTTCTGGGTCAAAAAACCTAGTATCTTCTGAAGTTGTACCACCACCAGGTCCTCCATGAACAAAAATAACAGGAATTCCATTGGGATTACCTGAAACTGAGTAATATATTTTGTGTTGATTGCTATTTAAATAAAATTCTTGAAAATTATTGTGTTTATACATTTATATGTTTAGATACTCCCACACTAATTGAATCAATTCCTGCGTGGATCATAATTGAACTTGCCCCCAAAGTATTAAATGCAGGATAAATATTATATGATTTAAAGGTTTCTGTTGCTATGTTAACCAATTCGGGATCACCTGTATTTATTATTCAAAAATTATAATCTTTTATTTTTTCTTCTCCTCCAATAAATAAAATAAGTTTTTCAATCGATTTATTTATTGCTGATTTAATTGATCTTTTTACAGTATCTGGAGAAATACCATCTTTATTTTTAATTATAGGAATTAATTTTAAACTTGTTAAAAGTAATTTTTGGTATTTTTTTAATCTCCCACTTTGAATTAATGTGTTTAAATTTGCTGGTATTATGTAATTTAAACTGCTTTCATTATATTCTTCTAAGAATTTCAACATTTCATCAAGAGAAGCATTTTCTTCATTCATTTTTAGTAATTTTTTACCCACTCAAACAAATTGATAAGCACAAAAATTATTATTAAAAATAGCTATTTTATCACCAAAATTGTTATTTTCTATCATTTTTTTAAGGAAGTCATGTTCACTAGACAAATGACTATTTAAAGGTAAAATAATTACCTGATCATATTTTTCATATCATTTTTTTAATGATGTTTCCATATATGCAAATGGGGGAAGTGAGGTTTTACATTCTAAATTATTTCTTAATTGAACTAACACTTCAACGTTAGAGGTTTCAATTCCTTCTAATTTGTTAATACCACCCACATTTATTTGTAGCGGTAAAAATTCAAATCCGAAATCATTTGCTTCTTTTTCAGTAAAACCAGAAAAAGAATCTATAACAATACCTAATTTTTTCATTATTCTATCTCCTTTGAATATAAGAAAATATTTAAATTTTTTCTTATTTTATAACCCTGTTTTGTTATATCTATATCTTCAAAAATAAATTTTATATTAGAATCTTTTGCAAAATTTAATAAGCCCACTAAATAACTAAAATCTTTTGGTACATCTAGTGAAGAAGTAATTTTTTTTGTTAAAACTACAAAATCCGCATTTATTTTTTTTATTAATTGAATAATGTTGTTATCTAAAACAGATACCCCAACAATAACGTCTATTCCATATGTTTTTAAACTTAATGCTTTTGTGTAAATTAAATCTAGGTTATTTAAGTTTTTTACAACTACCACAATTTTTATTTGGTTAATTTTATCTATAAAAGATTTTTTAATTTCTTGCCCTGATAAATATAAAAAATCATAATCAATTATTGGAAAGAGATAAATGCTTGTGTCGTTTTCTATTTTTATATTAACAAATTTATCTAAAAAATTATATTTTAAACTTGTATTTTTCAAAACATAGTTTGATTCTTGGTTATTATTATCCATTTCAGGATAAATAAATTTTATGTCGGAAAGCTTATCAAAAAACTCATAAACAGGTTTGTCGATATATTTAATCACATCTTTTTGTAACAAATTAGAAATTTTTTTATAATTTGCCTCAAAGTCATCAACTCTTTCGTCTGTTAAGTGGGAATTGTTTAAAATTATGATTTTAGATTCTTTTTTTGTTAAAAATTGCAAGTAATCTATTGAGTTGATATTAATATCTAATTTAGAAATTTGGAAATTAGAAGGGATAAAAATAATTCCATTACATAATTTACTTAAAAATGAAGTTTCAAAAATTTTAAGTAATTTATAAAAATATTTATTTAATAAATTTGTTTTGTTTAAGTTATTGACAGAAAGATAAATTATTGAATATTTAACAAAAATTTTATATTTATATTTTTTATCTAATTTTTTATTTATAAATTTTAAAAATAAATCTTTTTTGTGAATGTTTCTCTCCTTTAAATTGAAGAAAACTTTAAAAGAATCTTTTTCATTAACTATATCCTTATAATCATCAACGTAAGTTAAATGCACAACTTTTTCTTTATATATTGTTTGTCAATATAAAAGTGCTGCATTTTCTTCTTCTATATTAGTTGGACTTATAAGGGTTAATTGAATTTTATGTTTTTTAGTCATTAAATTAACTGTTAAATCTTGTTTATTATTGACTATTTCTTGAAAAAGTTTAGAAAGATTGTTTTTAGATGGTTCTAAAAATAAATCAGAAAATTCTTCAAAAGAAAGTCATTTACCGTTGTTTAATTTTTCATTTTTTGTAAAGGGCATTAAGTTTATTGCACTTTTTTTATAAGATAATAATTTTATTCTTTTACTTTTGTAGTCAATTGTTAAAGGGATAACACCATAATTGTTTTTATGCTTATTTATATAAGCGAAAATTATAATACAAACAATTGTAAATAATATTAAAGTAAATATAAATATTAATATTTGAAAACTCACAATTAATCATCATCCTCATCAATGTATTTTTTAATAGGTGCTTGCGATTTAGATAACATTCTTTGAGAACCATCTATATCAAATTTAACTTCTATTACATCTCCCATAGAACTTAAAACCACACCCTTACCAAATTTAGAATGAACGATTTTATCACCTGCTATTATTTTTATATTTTCATTTATATCATCTGCAATGCTAAATGAATTTGCGATTCCTATCAGTCTACCAGTACCTCTTACACCCGCTTCTTGTATAAATCTGCTTTCTTCATTATGTTTTGAGGTTGAAAAACTTACAAATAGTTTTTTCTTAGCTCTTGTTATAGCAACATATGCTAATCTTCTTTCTTCTTCAAGAAGCTCTGGATTTGCCAAAGTGGCATTAGCTTTAGGTTTTGAAAACATTGATGGTTTTTCACCTTGAGGTGCTATTGAACGATAATGTGGGAAAATGTTTTCAGCAAGCCCTGCAATAAATACATAATCATATTCAAGTCCTTTTGCATTATGAACAGTCATTAGTGAAACATATGAACTTACATCATCTTCGGGATCTCTATCAGTTATTAAAGTTATTTCTTGAAGATATTCATCAATTCCACTATTTGGGTTTTTGTGTTCTCAATTTTCTATAGCAGCAATTAGTGATTTAAAGTTTTCGATTTTATTTTCTAGTTCATCTTCTGTTAATTTTAAAGAACCAAAATAGTTTATTTTATGATAAATTAGTTCATATAAAACTTTTGAAATACCTGTTGTTTGAATTCTTCTTCTTGATCATCTAATAGCATTAATTAAATTAGCAATATTTTCAAGTGTGCTCCGGTTTATTCCGGTTATTTTTTGCAATTCAACAAATCTAGATTCTAGTGTTGTTCACAAGTCTTCGTTGTATTTTGAAGCATATGTTAGAAGTTTTTGAATTGTTTCTGAACCTATTTTTCTTGAAGGTTTATTAATAATTCTTAATAATGAAATTTCAGATCCATCGTGGATCACTCTTAGATATGCAAGAGCATCTTTTATTTCTTCTCTTTGATAAAATCTTATTGAACCAAAAACCTTATGGTTTGTATTTTCAAACATTAAAGCTTCTTCTATTGCTCTTGAATATGAGTTGGTTCTATACAAGATTGCAATGTTTTTTAGTTGAACTCTTTTACGTTTAAGTTCACCAATTTTTGCAGCAATTCATCTTGCTTCAGCTTCATCACTAAATCCACAGTAAAATTCAATATTTTCACCTTCTTCATTTTCGGTAAAAAGTCTTTTTTCAACTCTTAATATGTTTTTACTAATTAATTTATTTGCGGCTTCAATTATTTTTTTACTTGAACGATAATTTTGTTCTAACTTAATAGTTTCTACATTTGAAAAATCTTTATCAAAGTTAACAATTATGTTGATATCTGCATTTCTTCAGGTATAAATAGTTTGATCGGGGTCACCAACAATTGTTATATTTTGGTTTTTTGCTAAAACTTTGACAATATCGTATTGAATTTGGCTTGTATCTTGAAATTCATCAACAAGAATATAATCAAACATATTTTCTCATTTTTCTCTAATTTTTTTGTGTTGAGGGTCATAGAAAATTTGTCTTGTATATACTAATAAATCAGTAAAATCTAAAGAGTGAGTATTTTTTAAGTGGTTTTCATATTCTTCGTAAATATAAGGTCTTAAATCTTTCTCTGAATGTTTTTTATTTAAAATTTTTTGTTCTTCTTCTGCTTCTTCTATTGCTTGAGCAGGAGTTTTTAATAGATTTTTTGCATTATCGATATAACTTAAAACACTTGAAGCGCTGTATTCTTGTGAATCAATGCCTAATTTTCCATATATTAATCTTAAAATTTGTTTTTGATCCAATTCATCTAAAATTTGAAAATCATTGGGGTAATTTATATTTGAAATTTCTCTTCTTAAAATTTTAGAACATAGTGCATGAAATGTGGAGATTACGGGTTTTTCATATGTATTATCAATCATGTCCAAAGCACGTTCTCTCATTTCATTAGCTGCTTTATTAGAAAAAGTTACAGCCAATATTTTTGATGGTGAAATATTCATGTTTTTAATTAAGTGAGCAATTTTATAAGTAAGAACTCTGGTTTTTCCACTTCCCGCCCCTGCAATAAGTCTAAGCGGTCCTTTTGTGTGTAATACTGCTTGTTTTTGTTGATCATTTAATGAATCTAAACTAAATTCATTTATTACTTCATTTTCCATAATTAGCTCCTTAATTTATAAAATTTATTTTTGGTAATATTCTTTTTTTGGGTTTTATATTATTGTTTTGTCAATTATCATCCTCTATTATTGTTTCGAATTTGTTTTTATATACTACAAAAGAATTTGAAAAACTATCGTTTCAACTTATCCTTGAATTTCTAGCCGTTGTAATGATTAAAAAAGAATCCATAAAAGCCGTTACTGCGCTTAGTGTAAGAGGAATAGAAATAAATCCTCTTTGTGTAATTGTCAATTGATTTATCGTTTGTTTATTAAGTTTTGATGCCTGAATAAATGTTTCGGGGCTTACAAAAATAATAAATAAACACAAAACAATAATTCATAATCAAGCAAATAAAATTTGTCTTTGTAAAATCACATTATTTAATTTATATTTATCTAAACTAGGAATAATTTTGAGTTTCGTGATTAGCATTCCGATTGTTTGACCTTTTGAAATGATGGGGATAATTATTCAAATTAATAAAATATAAATAATTATTAAAACTATTCAAATGTAATAAAAATAGTTTTTATGAAAGTTTGCTATTTTTTTATCTATGATTAAAATAGAAGTTACTAATAAAAATCCAAAGAAAATAATAAAATCAATAATCATAGATAAGAATCTTCTTCAAAAAGAAGCTTTAATATTTTGTGTTTTTGTTTTTGACATTATAAGAATTTATAAAAAATATCATTTCAATTTTCTTCAATTTTATACTTTTCATCAACTAAACTTTGTAAACTGGTAGACATTATGTATTTATTATTTTGATAAACTTCTTTATTTTTATAAATATTTTCAAGTTGCTCCACAAGAGCATCTTTTATTCCTTTTAAGTTGAGATTTTTTCCAAGTAATCTCATTTTTCAATATTTTATGTAACCTAAATAACCAGCCACAAAAATTTGATAATTATAAAATTTACAAAATTCTCAAAGTTCTAAATTTGAATATTTTTTTTCAAATAAAGGTTGTAATAATTTTCATTCATTTTTTAAACTTTTTATATTTATATTTTGGGTTGTGTAATTTCAGTTATATGTTTCAATTTCGCTTGTGTAAAAATAAGTATTAGCAGATAAAAGAATTGAATAATTTATATCTATTGAGTATTCTCTGTTTGCGCTTTTAAATGTTTTTCAATTTGTAAACATTTCTGTTAGTAAATTAGTTTTTACAACTTTATTAAACATAACCGGAGAACTAAACACAACTGGATTTTCATTTTTTGATAAGTTATATATTTTGTTTTCTAGTGGTTTAATTTTTTCATCATGTTTTACATATCCACGATACATTGCTCTAGTTTCAACAACATCAACTTTATTTTTATTTAAAACATTTAAGATATTTTCAACTCAATTACTGTTTATTTCTGTATCAGGATAAAAAATAAATGAATATTCTTCGTTTGAATCTAATAAAGCTTCATAAATAACTTTATTAATTGACTGGTGTTTTGAATTTATTGTTATTAAAAAATTCTTATTTTCAAATAAATTTCTAATTTCATAAATTTCTTCTAAATGTTCTGATGAAGGATTATCAATAATAATGTGTAAATTAAAATTTTTATTTTTTTGTTCTAGTAAATTAGAGAGTGTTGTTTTTATACTTTCAGTTGGATTGTATAAAGGTATTATTATATTTAATTTCATTATAACCTACATTTTTAAATTTCCAGGAGTTCTAGGGTAAGGGATAACATCTCTTATATTACTTATTCCTGTTACATACATGATTAATCTTTCAAAACCAATTCCAAACCCACTACTCATATAATCACCATATCTTCTTAGATCTAAATATCATTGAAGAGGTTCAATATTCATATTTAATTCTTGCATTCTGTTTAGTAGTTTATTGTAATCAGTTTCCCTTTGACTTCCACCAACAAGTTCACCAATACCTGGCACCAATAAATCAAAAGCAGCAACTGTTTTATTATCTGGGTTTTGATACATGTAAAAAGCTTTAATTTGTTTTGGATAGTTTATAACAGCAACAGGTCCTTTAATGTAATCGTTTGCAAGGAATTTTTCATGTTCACTAGCCAAGTCAATTCCAAATTCAAAATTTTGTTCTTCAAATTTATCTTTATTTTGTTTTAAAATTTCCAATGCATCCTTGTAATCAAGGGTTTGTAGTTTAGTTTCGATAAATTTGTTTAAATCTTCTAAAAGATTGCTTTTTACAGTAGCTTCTAAATATGCAAATTCATTTGGTAATTTTTTAATTGTATTTTTGATTGAAGTTTTTAATAAATCATCTGCAAGATTTATTATTTTAGGTAAATCATAAAATGCGCATTCAGGTTCTATCATTCAAAATTCTGCAGCATGTCTTGATGTGTGTGAGTATTCAGCTCTAAAAGTTGGTGCAAATGTATAAACTTTTTTAAATCCTAATGCATATGATTCTGCATGTAATTGACCAGTTACTCCTAGTGTAGCTTTTGCTTTAAAAAATTGTTCTGTGTTTTCATCATCTACAACAAATAATTCTCCAGCACCTTCACCATCATTTCCAGTTATGATTGGACTATTTACATACATAAAATCATTTTCAGAAAAATATTTGTGAATTTCTTGAGCTAGTGTTGATCTAATTAAAAATACTGTTCTAAGTAGATTTGTTCTATGTCTTAAATGTGGAATTTCTCTTAAAAAGTCTAAAGTAATTTCTTTTTTTTGGATTGGATAGTCTTCATCAGATACACTTAAAAGTTTAAATTCTTCAGCTTGTAATTCAATAGGTTGTTTTGCGGTTTCTGTATATACTAATTTCCCCATTACATAAATTGCACTACCTAATCTTGCTGATTCCACTAAATTTAAATCTATATTTTCACTTTTTAAAACAACTTGTAAATTTTTAACCGAACTTCCATCATTAATTTCTAAAAAACGAATTTTTGTGTTTCCTCTATTGTTTGCAACTCATCCCTCGATTTTAAATGTTTGTCCATCAAATTTTGCTGGTGTTTCGTATATTTTTTTAACAGTCATAATACCTCTATTTGTTATTAATTTTCAAATTTATAAATAAATATTTATACTATAAAAATTTTACCAAAAATTTATTTTTTTAAATCCCTATATGCAAAATAACAAACTTATTTATGAAAAATAGTAAAAAACAATATTTTTTTACAGCTCTTTAAATTATTTTTTAAAAATAACTAACCTAAATTTAAGTTAGTTACTATTTATAATTTCATATTTAAACTTATGATTTTTTGCAAATTCCTCAACATATTTATTATACTCATGAGTTTTTAGTGTTATGTCATTTATTTGTCAAAAAGCATTGTCTTTTATTTCTTTTATTGTTGAAGGAATTAAGACAAATTCTAAGTTTTTTAAGTTGTTAAATGTAAAATCTTCAATCGTTGTAATTCCTTCGTTCAAAATAACTGTTTTAATATTATCTTTAAATGAAATTTCTTGCCCTTGGAATTTTACTCTTGAATGTACAATTAAATCAGTTAAACCACTAGGAATTGATAACATTTGGCTAAAATCATTGTTATATAATACACCTTTATATGATGCAAGAGCAAAATTTCCTGATTCAACTTCTATACTTTTAACAAATGGTGATTCAAATAATTCTTTACCATCATTTAGTGCTACTGTTTCTTTAGGAATAACAATAAATTCTTCTTCTGAATTTTTAGGTGTCATTAGTAGTTTTTTGAAGTTTTTGCTGTATAATAAACCATTTTGTGAGCTGAAAAAATTATTATCTTTTACCAATTCAAAATCATGTATTCCTCTTGTTCCTGCGTATTCAATATTTTTTACAAATCTAGGTACCCTTAAGGTGTGAATTTTATCATTATTTAAGATACTGTCAGAAATATTTTCAACAATAATATCATTTAATTTATCTGGAATATTTGGGTTGTTTACTAGTGAATTTTTTACTGATAACCCATTTCAATATTCGTATTTTATGTTGTCTTGTAAGTGATCTAAACTCAGAACACGTTCAACCATGTGATCATTAGAAATTTCTTTAGGGTCTAATTTAAAATATTTTTCACTTACAACTCCTCAAGTTGCATCAGAAAAAAATCATTGTTGAGTTTTTGGGTCTAGAATAGCATTTCATTGATGCGCGCCTGCTGAAGATCAACCAATAACCATTATGCTTTTAATGTTCAATAAATCTAAAAAGGCCTTGTATAAAATACTGTATCCCCCACAAACTGCATATAAATATTCTTTAACTAAAAAAGGATTTAATTTAGCTTGATTAGGTTGCTTTGCATATCTGACATGTTTTCTAATTCAGTCAAAAACCAGTCTTATTTGTGTACTTTTGTCTTTTTCTTTCTTAATTATTGTGTCTTGAAGAAAAGCAGTTAGTTTCTTTTTTTGCTCGTTTGTGTAATTATTTTCATCGAAATCACGGATATTACTTTTTGCTAAATCAATAAATTTTAAAGCCCGAGAATTCATGAATGCTCTTTCAGGGTTGAAATTATTATTTTGATTGTTTGTTGATTTTTCAATAGCCTCTAATTCAGGATAATTATTGTAGTTATTTTGAAAATTATTATCATCTTTTTTTATGTTGTTTTTGTTAAAATTCTCTGAATAATATTCAGGTTGAGTGTCTTGTTGAGTAGATAAATTTGATTTTAATTGCTCCATTTTTGAGAATTTATCATGTAAAAAAGAGAAAGCTTTTTTATAAGTGTTTAATTCTTGTTCATCATATTTAATCGGCTTTTCTAGTTGATCAAAGTTTTCAATTATTTTATCCATTTCATCAAACAAAAATTCATATTTATATTTTGTATTTTCTGCTTTAGATGCTTGATATAAATTTCAAAATCTTTGTTGCTCATCAAAGATATTTTTGTAAGAATCATTTACTTGTTTTTTTAGATTTTCACTGTCATTTTCAGTATTTGTTTCAGTTTTTTGGTCATTATTTTGGTTATTTGCTTCTTCTGAATTAATGTTTTTAGTACCGGTGGTTTTGTCTGAAACATTTTCTTTTGTACCTTCAGTATTAGTGGGTTCTGGTTTAGTAATTTCTTTTATTGAGTTTTGTTTTGAATCATCTTTTTCTGAGTACGTTTGCTCTGATGTGTTTTTATTTGTTTGTGAACTATTAATAACTCCATAGTATGTGCCTACAGAAGCAACTGCTATTGTTATTGGAATTGAAGTGCTTAATAATATTATCTTAGAAGATTTCTTCATTTCACCCCCTTATTAATTTATATTAAGTATATAATAAATTCCGTTTTTTCTTACGATTAAGTTGTATAAAAAAAACAGCCCAAGGCTGTTTAAGAATTAATCAATTTTAATTTTTACTGATGGACCCATTGTAGCAGAAACTGTTAAGTTTAACATATATGTTCCTTTTACAGCTGCTGGTTTTAAACGTTTAATTGTACTAATTAATGTTTGAGCATTTTCTGCTAAATCTTTTGTAGACATTGATGCTTTACCGATTAATGAGTGAATAATTCCAGCTTTTTCTGCACGGTAATTTGCTTTACCTTTTTTAAGTTCTTCAACTGTTTTACCTGGTGTCATTGTTACAGTACCTGTTTTAGGGTTGGGCATTAATCCTTTTGGTCCTAACTTTTTACCATATTTTCCTAAAACTGCCATTATTTTTGGATCAGCTACTATAACATCAAAATCATATTTATCTTGATTTAAAACTTCAGGAAGTTCAGATGCTGAATAAACATAATCTGCACCTGCTTCTTTTGCTTGTTGTTGAGCAGTAACATCATCTGTTGCTACTAAAACTTTAACTGTTTTACCTGTTCCGTGTGGAAGTACAACAGCTCCACGTAATTGTTGATCAGCTTTACGTGTATCAATATTTAATTTGATAGCAAGATCGATTGAAGCATCGAATTTTGCATATGAAGCTTTTTTAGCTAATTCAATAGCTTCTTCTAATGAATAAACAGCATTTTTATCTACTAAAGCTCTTGCTTTTTGTAAGTTTTTTGAAATTTTTTTCATTAGTTAACTCCTTCTTCTGCAGGGTAACCTTCGATTTTAATTCCCATATTTTTTGCTGTTCCTGCTATTTGTTTCATTGCTGCTTCTAAATCATCAGTGTTTAAGTCTGGTAATTTGTATTCTGCTATTTGTTTTAATTGATCAACTGTTATTGTTGCAACAACTTCTTTTTTAGAATTATGTGCTCCTGTGTTGATTTTAGCTGCTTCTTTTAATTTGTATGAAGCTGGTGAAGTAAAGATTTTAAAATCAAATGATTTGTCTTTATATACTCAAATTTTAACAGGGACAGGTTCACTTCCTCTATCTCTTGTTGCATCATTAAATTGTTTTGTGAATTCAGGCATTACAATTCCTAAACCAGCTAATGCTGGACCAGGTTTTGCTTGTCCGGCATTAAATTGTAGTTTAGCAATTCTTACTAATTCTTTAGCCATAAAATTTTCCTTTCAAAAATTGTGGTGCAAATGATTTACTATTATAAATCTCCCACTTGCTAGAGGCAATTAATAAATTGCATAAAAATTATACCAAAAAGTTTAATTTATAAAACCATTTAATTAAAATTAAAATAAATTTCATTTTTATACTCAAAAGTTAAACAAAATTACTGAATTTTAAATAAAAAAACAAAGTTACATTTTATAACTTT
Source organism: Mycoplasma zalophi (assembly GCF_018914005.1). Classification (NCBI taxonomy): domain Bacteria; kingdom Bacillati; phylum Mycoplasmatota; class Mollicutes; order Mycoplasmatales; family Mycoplasmataceae; genus Mycoplasma; species Mycoplasma zalophi. The sequence continues at coordinate 495,816 of NZ_JAHMHI010000001.1, read as the reverse complement.
GCATTAATTTTTTTATTTCAATACTCAACAACAAATTTTTCGTGTTCATCTTTTTTTGTAATTTCGTAATTACTTAAATCTAAATTTAAATATACATCACCTTCAAAACTCTTTTTTATTCTAGAAATAATTAATTTATCTGCATATTGATAATAATGTTCATAAACAAATTTTCCACCAGCAATAAATAAAGTTTCTTTGCTATTTTTATATTCATTAAATAAGTTAAAAAGTTGTTGTTCATTGTTTATTGTTTTATCTGCTTTATTTATTTCTACATCAGATAAAACAAATATTTTTCTGGATGATAATGGAGGTAAAGAAAGAAAAGTATTTTTACCAAAAATCAGTGTGTGATTGAGTGTTGTTTGTTTAAAATGTTTCAATTCTTCTGGTATTTTTCAAGGAAGTTTTGTGCCATTTCCAATCAAATTATTTTTATCCATTGCAACAATTAATTTAATCATTACACAGCTACCTCCGCTTTTATAGTTGGTCAAAATTCATAGTCTTCTAATTTTATATCTTCAAATTTAAAATCAAATATACTCTTGACATTTGGATTTAACTTAACTTGTGGTAATTTTTTAGGTTCTCTTTGAATTTGTAAATTAACTTGTTCTAAATGATTTAAATAAATATGAGCATCTCCTATTGTGTGAATAAATTCACCAACTTTTAAATCACATACTTGTGCAATCATCATTAAAAGTAAAGAATAAGAAGCTATATTAAAAGGTACACCCAAAAATAAATCTCCACTTCTTTGGTATAGTTGTAGCGAAAGTTCTTTATTTTCATTAACATAAAATTGAAAAAATGCATGACAAGGTGGTAAAGTCATTTTATCAATTTCAGCTGGATTTCATGCACTTATAATGTGTCTCCTTGAAAATGGATTGTTTTTTATATCTTCTACTAATTTTTTGATTTGATCAAATCCAAAAAAATCACGTCATTGTTTTCCATAAACAGGACCAAGATTTCCAAATTTGTTTGCAAAGTCTTCACTTTCTTTAATTTTTTGTATAAATTCCTTAATTGTTTCACCATTATATTCTGAAGATTTTTTAAAATTTTCATACGGTCATTCATTTCATATGTTTACATTGTTCTCTACTAAATATTTAATGTTTGTATCACCTTTTAAAAATCAAAGTAATTCAATAACAATTGATTTTCACGCCATTTTTTTAGTTGTTAAAAGCGGAAATCCTTTTTTTAGATCATATCTTGTTTGTGTTCCAAAATAACTTATTGTTCCTATATTTGTTCTATTATCTTTTTTTGTACCTTTTGTTTTTACCAAGGCCAAAAGATCTAAATATTGTTTCATATATTTCCCTTATTTTTTTCTTATATTATTAATGATAATAAAAAAAGAATAAAAAAAGTTATTAAATCTTTTTTTATTCTACATCATCTGATTCTTCAGATTTGACTTTTATTTTTTTTACATCGCTTACTAGTTTTTTTCCTAAAATATCTTCTACATTTCTGTTAAATTTATCTGCTTGTTTTAGAGCTATATCTATTTTATCAACTGAGTCTTGATTGTATTTTTTAATATAACTTAAATTCTTATATAGATTTTGGAAATTAGTTTTAATATTTTCTAAATATCCAATTATTTTGTAAGCATCTTTTGATATTTGTGCTTGTTTATACAACAAGTGTGCACAATTTAATGCTGAAACTATTGCTGATGGCCCAACAGGAATTATTTTAAAATTTCTTCATAATTGTTCAACTAATTCATTATTATCGTATACAAATCCATGTAGTCCTTCAGAAGGTAAAAACATAATAGCATAATCTAATGTAACATTTGGGACTATATATTTTTCTGATATTGATTTAGCTTGTTGCTTAATTGTATCCATTAAATTCTTTTTATTTAAATAGTTTTGATCATCGATATATTTTCTATAAAGTTCTAAATTAAATTTTGAATCAATAGGAAGTCAAAGTGACTCATTGTTTTTATCAAAGATTCTGACTGCAAAATCTACTTTATTATCATTTTTTGGGTTAATATTAAATTGTTTTTTGAAAAGTTCAGTAGAAGTTCCAAAAATTTCATTTAGAATATTTTCTAAGTTAAGCTCACCAACTTGACCATACAATTTTGCGTTTGTGAAAGTCTTATTTAAAGTCATAACTGAATTTTGAATGGTTTCAAATTTAATTAAACTACCATTTAATTCGTTCATTCTTTTTGCTATTTCTGAAAAATGTGTATTTAATTTTTCATTTATGTCTTTTGATAATTTTTCTTCAAAAGTTTTATTAATATCTTTTAAACCACCTTCAATTGTGTTGTTGAAGTTTTTTGTAATGTGTTCTAATTTATCTAAAACTTGATTTGTAAGTTTTTCAATTTGTTCTGTATTATCTTTTAAAATTTTTTCTTTTATTTCATTGAAATTATTGTTAAGACTTTGAAATTCATTGCTAAATGTTTCTTTTCATTGAAAAACATTATTATTAATATCTTTGATTGTTTTTTCATTTGAAGAAATATTGTTTGAAATTTTTTCAGTTAATCCACCGCTTGTTTTTAAAATTTCTTCTTTTAATTGTTCCACTTTAGTATTTAAATTATTGAAATTTTCTTTTAGTAAATTATCATCATTATTTTTATTTGAAACTTTTATCTTAATGTTTTTAACTTCTCAAAAAACATAACAAAATGTGACAACAACACTAATTAAAACTAATATAAGTAGTACTATTGAGGCTAATTGCATTATTTAATCAATTCTTTACCAAAGTATGGAACTAAAACTTTAGGAATTGAAATTGTTCCATCTTCATTTTGATAATTTTCTAAAATAGCAGCCACAACACGATCAATTGCAAGTCCACTACCATTTATGGTGTTTGCATATTGAATTTTATTGTCATTATCACGGTATCTAATCATTGATCTTCTAGCTTGAAAATCAAAGAAAACAGAAATAGAAGAAGTTTCACGGTATTTTTGTTCACTTGGAATTCATAATTCTAAGTCAATTGTTTTTGCTGAACTAAACCCAATATCACCAGTACATAATGATAGTTCTCTAAAAGGAATTTCTAATAATTTTAAAATGCTTTTAGCATCTTCGACTGTGTCATAGAAATCTTGTAAAACATTTTCATTACTTGATAATTTTACAAGTTCTACTTTATGAAATTCATGTTGTCTAATTAATCCACGAGTATCTTTACCACCACTTCCTGCTTCAGAACGGAAACATTTAGTATATGCAACAAATTTTTTAGTTTGTGATAAGTCAATAATTTCTTGATTGTGATAATTTGTAACAGGAACTTCTGCAGTAGGTATTAATCACAAGTCTTCATTTTCTAATTTGTATAAATCTTCTTTAAATTTAGGAAGTTGACCTGTACCAACTAACATTTTTGAATTAACTAAATGTGCTGGCATTAATTCTTCATAATCGTTGTTAATATGAGTATCTAACATAAAGTTTGCAAGTGCTCTAACTAGTTTAGCTCCATCTTTTTTGTATAAAACAAAACGACTTTCTGCTAATTTTACTGATCTTTCAAAATCTACTATATCTAAATCTTTTGCAATTTCGTAGTGAGGTTTTACATTTTTTACTAAACCTCTTCCCAGTGTTGGATATTCATTAATTACAACGTTTTCATCTTCACTTTTACCAACAGGTACATCATGATAAGGAATATTTGGAATACTTAGAGCAAGTTGCTCTACTTGTTCATTTAAAGAATTTAATTCAATACTTTCTTTTTCAATTAATGTTTTAATTTCATTTACTTTTTCTAAAGCTTCATCAACCGGTTTTTTATTTCTTTTTAAAATACCGATTTCTTCACTAAATTGATTTCTTTGGGCTTGAAGTTGTTCTACTTCAAAAGTTTTTTTGTTTCTTTTTGTAACAAGATCAATTAATTTTAGTACTTCATTTGTGTCAAAATTTCTGTTTTTTAAACCTTCTATTGCTTTATCTTGATTTTGTAATAATCATTTTAGATCTAACATAATTTACTCCTGATTTACGTAATATCTTTATATTATACTTTTATAAGTATAGAAAATTTTGAAAATGAATTAAAAACCAAAATTTAAAGAGCTAACAGGATGCATTTTTTGTCATTATTTAGTATGTTTTAGTTTAAAATTTAATAATATATGTCAACAATAGTTAAAGGAAAATTTACAAAAGAGATATTTTTATCAAATGATGGTAATTTTAGGTTAACTGGTTTTAGCGTTAGTCAAATTATTGAACAAGATAATAATTTTGTTTTAAATAAATTTAAAAGTATCTCTCTTCGTACTGAAAAACACACAATTGAATATAATAAAATCTACAAAATTACTTTAATTGATTTAAAAAACCCACGGTATCCAAGCACATATGGAATAGAAAATATTGAAGAAACTAACGATATAGATAAAGCTTATATTTTAAAATTTTTATCATCTAGTGCTTATAAAGGAATTGGTCTTATTAAAGCTCAACAAATTATAGAAACTTATGGTGTTGATGTTTTAGATCAAATTAAAGATAATAAATTAACTCATGAAGATTTAAATATTTCATCTGAAACATATGAAAATTTGTGTAATGATTTAAAAAATAATGAAGCTGCAACTAAATTGCGTTTGTTTATCTATGAGTGTGGACTAAGTGATACATTTTATGGGAAATTGATTCAAGCATGTCCAGCAAGTCAGTTTTATAAAAAATATTCAGAAAATCCATGGCCACTTTATTTTGAACTTGAAAATATTTCATTTAATGACATTTTAAAAATTGCCATTAAATTAAATAAAGAACATTTACCTGAACGAAATCAAATTCTTCTTTTTGACATTTTAAATAATTATTTATTTGATTCTGGTAATACAAAAATACCTATTGCTAATTTGCTGATGGAAGTAAGAAAAAAAGACTCAAATTTATCGCAAAATGATTTTTTTGAAGCTTTAGAAAAATTAATTGAAACAAAAAAAATCATAAAATTAAATAGTTTATTTGTTGAACCTATGTGACTATTTGAACAAGAAAAATATATAGTCTTAAGATTAAAATATTTATTAAAAAATGGTGATAGAAATCCAATTAAAATCAAGACAAATAAATTAGATAGCGTACAAAAGCAAGCAGTAGAATTAGCATTAAAAGACCCACTAAGTTTAATAACTGGAGCGCCAGGTACAGGTAAAACGCTAGTAACAAATGAAATTATTAAACAACTTAGAAAACAATATAAAGAAGAAGAAATAGCGGTTGTAACACCAACTGGTAGGGCGACAATAAATATAAATAAACACAATATTATAAAAGCATCGACGATTCACTCTTTATTAAAATGAGATACAGAAGGTGGACATTTTGGAGTAAGAGAAGAATCATTGAGCATTAAAGTCTTAATAATCGATGAATTTTCAATGGTATCTACTGATTTATTTTATTACTTGTTGTATGCATTAAATCGTTATGATCTTAAAAAAATTATATTAGTTGGAGATAAAGATCAATTACCAGCAATTGGCTCAGGTTATTTAATTAATGATTTTATAAAAAATGAAATTACTAACACAATATATCTTGAAAAAAACTATCGTCAAAATGAAAATTTTGAAATTATTGAAGATGCAAAAAAAATTAATGATTCACAAATTCCTGAATTTAAAGGAAATAGATCATCTTTTATTGAAGTTGAATCGAACCAACTTTCAAACATAATAATTAATAAAATTCAAGAGCTTCATAATAAAGGGTATACAAAAAAAGATATTGCAATTTTAAGTCCTATATATAGATATCAGACAGGAATTGATAATTTAAATGAAAAAATTCAAGATTTTTATAAAACATTAGAAAATCAAAAACCATATAAAGTTTTTAGTAGAACTGTTTATTTAAATGATAAAGTTATTAATTTAGAAAATGATCCAAATAAAAATATTTTTAATGGTGAAATTGGTTACATTGAAAAAATTTCTCAAACAAATGCAAATTCAGGACAAATTTTATTTATTTTTGTAGTTTTTGAAGGTGGAAAAACAATAAGTTATACACCATCTGAATTTGTTAAAAAAACAATGTTAGCATATTGTACGTCAGTACATAAATATCAGGGATCAGAAAGTGAAATAGTTTTAACTGTATTATTTAATGAAGCAAAAAATCTTTTAAGTAAAAAATTAATTTATACTGCAATAACTAGAGCAAAATCTTATTCTATTATTTATGGTCAAAAATCTGCACTGGAAATAGGAATAAAAAATGATAAAGATTCAAGAAGAAGCACTTCAATTCAAAAACTTTGAGAAAAATTGTAAAGGAGTAATATGAAACTAATTATTGGATTAGGTAATCCTGGTGAAATTTATGAAAACACAAGACATAATATAGGTTTTATGGTTGTAGATAGTTTAGTAAAAAAACTAGAATTAGAAAATTCTTGAAAAGAAAAATTTAAAGGTGAATTTGTTAAGGGTGATGATTTTATTATTGCAAAACCCTTAACATATATGAATTTAAGTGGTGATTTTGTTCAACAAATTGTACAATTTTTTAAAATTTCCACAAATGATATTATTGTTGTTTATGACGATATGGATCATGCAATCGGTAAAGCTGTTGTGAAAACAACCGGTTCTGCTGGTGGACATAATGGTATGGCTGATATAATCAATAAATTAAATACAAAAGACCTAAAACGATTAAAAATCGGAATCGGTAGACCAACTTATAATACAAAAGATTTTGTTTTGGGTAAAATTCCTGCCGCTGATCAAGAAACATTTAATAAAACAATAAATAGAAGTGTAGAGTTTTTAGAAACATTTTTATTTAATGATATTCGTTTTGCTATTACACAATTTAACACTCAGACAGAGTAAATATGGAAGAAACTTTACTTTTAGCAGTTAGTGGTGGCCCTGATAGCGTGTTTATGTTAGATAGGTATAAAAAACGCAATATCGTTGTTGCTTTTGTTAATTACAATAAAAGAAGTGATTCATGAAAAGATGAGATGATTGTTACTGATTTTTGCAAAAAATACAACATACCAATGCATATTTTCAGTGTAGCAGATGATTTTGAATATGAAGGTAATTTTCAGGATATTGCAAGAGAACAAAGATATGATTTCTTTAAAGAAATATATGATCAATATAATTGTTCAAAACTACTTATAGCTCATCATAAAGATGATTGATTAGAAACGGCTATTATGCAAAAAACATCAAATAGACATGTTCTTTATTATGGTATAAAACAAAGAAATGTACTTAATGGAATGAATATTTATCGTCCATTTGTTCATAGATATTGAAAAGACGAAATTGAGCAAAAATTAAAAGAAAAAAATATTAAATATGCAATAGATTACACCAATGCATTAAATGTATATACAAGAAATAAAATAAGAAACAAATTAAAATTGTTAACAAAAGATGAAAAACAAAAATTAATAGAAATTTTTCGTTTTTCTAACAAAAAATTTACTTATACTAGTAGAGTAGTAGAAAAAGAAATTAAATTTTGAAGAGAACAAGAATTTAGCTGTGAAGAAAAAGTACTTTTAAAAATTAGATATCCTCAGTATGTTTTATTTTATTTACTTCATGATAACTTCAAAGATATTAAAATTTCATGAAATAAACTTTCTTCAATATGAATGTTTATTATTTCACAAACCAATAGAACAAGTAAATATTTATTAAAAAATGACATTTATTTATATAAAAAGAAACATAAACTTATTTTAAATTAAGAAAAAAACCAACTATAATTTAAAATATTATTAATATAAGACAAAAAGGAGGTTTTATGAAAAATAATAAAGACAATGATAATAATAAAAAACCAAATTCATTTTGAAATTCTAAAGCAACAAAATGAATGATTTCATTTATTATTATTGCAATAATTATCGCAATTATTTTAGTTATTGTTTTTGTAAGAAAAGATTATACTGAGAAAAAAGATATTTACTTCCTACAACAACAAGTGTTAAGAGCAGCAAGTGATGTGACTGATAACATTTACATAACCAAATTTATTGATGATGGTTATACAGGACGTTTTGCAATAACAATGGTTGATGGTAATACAACAAACAGTTTTTATGTTTATGCAATGCCTTGACAAAAAGAAGAATTTTATAAGTCAGTTTCATATTTATCAAAGAGTAATGACTTAATCAAAGCAGCATTAATATCACCAACTGGAGATAATGGAGTTTTAGAAGGTGTTCAATCTCCAAGCAATAATGCAAGTTCATGAATAAGAATGATTCCATCTGCTATAGTTACTCTTATTATGATTATTTTCTTCTTCTTTATTTTCAAAAGTTCAGGACAAATTTCTGGAATTACTCAATCTAAGAGTCAAGCAATTAGAGTTGAATCAAAAGTAAAATTCTCAGATATTGCTGGAAACGAAGAAGCTAAAGAAGAAGTAATGGAACTTGTAGATTACTTAAAAAACCCTAAAAAATATTCTGCAGCAGGAGCTAGAATTCCTAAAGGTATTTTACTTGGAGGTCCTCCAGGTACAGGGAAAACCTTATTAGCAAAAGCAACAGCTGGAGAAGCTAAAGTTCCATTTCTATTTATATCTGCATCAAGTTTTGTTGAATTATTTGTTGGTATGGGTGCTAAAAGAGTTAGAGAAATGTTTAGAGAAGCTCGTAAATCATCACCAGCAATTATATTTATTGACGAATTAGATGCTGTGGGAAGAAGTCGTGGAGCTGGTATTGGTGGTGGAAACGATGAAAGAGAACAAACACTTAACCAATTACTTGTTGAAATGGACGGTATAACTGAAAATAGTGGAATTTTAATTATGGCAGCTACAAACAGAACAGACGTTTTAGACCCTGCTTTATTAAGACCTGGACGTTTCGATAGAACTATAACAGTTGGATTACCTGATGTAAAAGAAAGAGAAGCAATTTTAAAACTTCACGCAAGAGGTAAAAGAATTGATAAGACAATTAATTTTGCTCAAGTAGCAAAAAGAACACCAGGATTTAGTGGTGCTCAACTAGAAAACGTTGTTAATGAAGCTTCATTATTAAGTGTTAGAGAAAAAACGGGTGTTATTACTATAGAACAAATTGACGAAGCAATTGATAGAGTAATGAGTGGTCCAGCTAAAAAATCTAGAACTATTTCAAAAGAAGAAAACATAGCAGTAGCTTACCATGAAGCAGGTCATGCAGTTGTAGGAATCAAGATTAAAGGTGGAAATAAAGTTCAAAAAATTACCATTATTCCTCGTGGAAATGCTGGTGGATATAATTTAATGATGCCTGAAGAAGAAAAATACAATCGTTCTAAGAAAGATCTTCTTGCAATTATTACTTCATTTATGGGAGGAAGAGCTGCAGAAAGATTAATTTATGGTGAAGATAATATTTCTACAGGAGCTAGTGATGATATTTCTAAAGCTACTCAAATAGCAAGAAGAATGGTTACTGAATGAGGTATGAGTGAACTTGGACCAATTAAATATGAAGAAGACTCATCAAATCCATTTTTAGGAAGAGATTATGCTAAAAATGCATCATTTAGTTCAAAAGTAGGACAAGAAATTGATTTAGCTGTTAGAAAAATCATTATGGAAGCAGACAAAAAAGCTCAAGAAATTCTTGAACAAAACCGTGAATTATTAGAACTAATTAAAGAGGCTCTTGTAATTAAAGAAACAATAGTTGCAGAAGAAATTGAATACATTTCAACACACATGCAACTACCTCCACAAGTTCTTGATGATAAACAAAAATATGGTGGAAGTGAAGAAACAAAAGAATTAGATTTTGATTCACTAATAAACGAGGTGAAGAAAGAAAATTCAGTAACTCCACAAGAAAACAACAAAGAAAATTTAGATACTTCAAGTAATGAAGAAAATTAAAATTTAATGATAAACAAAATGACGCAAATGCGTCATTTTTCTATTTTTTATAATGTTTTTTTCTAAAAATTATTCAAGAAAATAAAGATACAATACCTAATCCTAACGGAATTAAAAAATATAAATAATTTTTGTTCGAATTCCCCATTTTATTTACTGTTTCTTTATTGCTTTTTAAATCTATTTTATTTTTAGAATTCTCTTGAGTTGTGTTATTCTTATCTAGAGATTTTGAATTGTTTTTATTATTTTTAATATCGGTGTTTGATTCTGTGTCTATTTTTGTATTATCTACATCATTTGAAGAATTATTACCTTTATGATTTTCATTTTCAATTGCTTTATCTTTTGCACTTTTTTTATTTTTAGCCAATTGAATATATTCATAGATTTTTTGAATCGAACTTTCATATCATGACAAGTCTTCTTGCTCATGTCCTATTAAATAATTTATTTGTGAATTTAATTCATTTTTAATTTCTAAATATTTAGATTTTTTAATTTCTTTTAAAAAAGTTTCAGCATCAAAAAGAGCACTTTTGTATCTTTTTTTAGTATTTTGAACTAGTATTTGATTATTAGTAATAAATCCATGAATTATTTGAGTTCCCATATTTTCAAATTCATTATTAACATCATGAATTTTATATGTTATTTTAATATCTCCCTTGTCATCATCACCAACTAAAAAAATATTAGAAATTTTATATTTTTCATTTTCTGTGTTTTTAACTAAATCTTTGCCAGTAATTTGTGAGGGTAATTTACTATTTTTAATTTTTTCTGACACCAAAAAATAAAAACTATTGCTATATTTATCAAATTCTTGCTTTTTTTGTTGTTTTTCATAGTTTTGTAGAGATTTATTTTTTTCATTTTCTAGAGTGTTAAAAAAATCTTGTAAAGAATTTGTACTATGTTGAACCAACGAAAGACTAACATTTTCACCATTAACAATGTTGCTGTGTGTTTCAATGACTTTTTGTATTCTTTCTATTAAATCCTCATAGATACTATTTTGATTTTTGAGTATATTTATTTGTTGTTGTAAGCTATCTTTTATTGAATTAAAATCTTTTTTTGCTTTTTGAATTTTTGCTAATTCTTTTTGTTTTTCAATAAATTCATTTGTTTCTACTGATAGTTCTGTTTGTTTTTGATTATATATTTTTTGTGGGAATCAATTATAATCAAGAGTTAATTTATAAGTTTTTATTTGAATTTTTTGTAAATGTTTTAAATTAGCGTCAGGTAAATTTATAACAAATCTATCAGAATTATAATTGCTACTTATTAAATGTTTAATAGTTTTATTATTAATATTTATTTCAATATTTAAATTTCGATATGCACTGGGATTGTCATTAGTTATTAATGTTATTTTTTTGTCCCTTTCATAAATAGAATCAAATTTTAAATTTTCAACATTATCTCCCAAGGCACCATTTTCCAAAAGTGAATCAGTGTAATTAAAATTAGTTCTATATATAGATTGGACTAATGACGGACCTGGAAAATCACTAAAAACTAATCCAAGAGTTGTTAAATTATTGTGATTATTAATATAATTGACTACATTTTGATTAACTTCAGGTGATGATGTATCTGGTCTACGACCGCTTGCATATGAAGTAAAATTTACAAATAATCTTGCATCTCAATACTGTTTACTACTTGATTTTTCAAAATGTTGTGTAATGTATTTTACTTTTTCTTGACTAGAATTTATTCCATCATATTTATCTTGTACTGTGTCATTTTCAACTACATTTCTATATCTAAAACCACCAACGCTGTCTGTGTTTATTTTGTGGTGTAAATGATTTAAAATAATAATTTTTCCACGATATTGACCTATATTAAAACCTTTTGTACGGGTAATTTCCTTTATATCTTTACCTTCGGGATTGTAAATATAATTTTTGTATTTGTAATGTACTATTTTTTTATATTCTTCATTTGCTTGTTTTGCATAATAAGGTTTATCTACACTAAAATTTTCATCTTTAATTCTTACAACAAGAAATTCAGTGGGATGTTTTTTAAGAAAATCAACATAAAATCTAAAAGCATCATCTAATGTTTGATAAGAAGGAATAATACCATGAACTAACCTTCCATCATTTTGCATCCTCAGATCAAATGCTCTAATTCCTATTTTTAACTGGTCTTCAAAATTAAAATGTTGTGTTGTTGCTAAAAGAGAACCACCAAATGAGTATAAAAACCCATATCCATTATACATAGTTGAATCGTGTGTACCAGGTAGGCTTAATGAAGATAAAATTCTTGTATCAGGTAATTCTTTCATTCAATCAGTAGCTAAATAATTATTTGCAATTACTCTTGTATTTGTTACTGTCGCAAGATTAGGTTTTTTGTATATTGTTTTATCTACGTTTGAACTATAAGTTGCTGCAGAAAGTAAAAAAAATGGTAAAACAGCAAAAGATAATAATAATTTTTTATGCATAAATCCTCGATTTTTGTTTAAAAAAAGCAATTTTTGTCTTAAATAAGGCATATTAAACAACATTATATATGTAATTTCTAAAAAACCTAATTATTTTAAAATATATATAATTTTAAAAATGCTAAAAAATTGATCAAACTTTTCTATTTTAGAGCTAAAAAATTGATTTTAAATATGTGTTATAATTTAGAAACAAAAGGAGGATATATGGCTAAAAAGAAATTAATGATTTGAACAGTGTTGGGAGCAACTGCATTAATCACATCGGCCGCTATAACAGCTGGTGTTATTATAGGTATAAATAAAAACGCACCTATGAAGTTAGTGCTAAGGGGATTAGAAAGCACTGAAAAGAAAACTAAGTTTTATAGTGGACAAAAAGTAAAATTTAAGCTTTTAAAACCAAAAAACAAAGAATTTGATTTCCTACTAATAAACAATAAAAAAACAAATGTAAAAATTGAAAATAATTCATTTATCTTAGAATTACAACCCAATACAAGAATAATAGAAGTTCAATATAAAGATAAGACTCAAAAAACTTATTCTATTACATTACCTAAAAATATTCAAGTATTAACAAAAAATATAAATATTGATAACATTATTGAAAATACTCAAGTTGAATTTTTAATACACGATTTAGAAAATGTTGTAATTAAAGATTTACTTCTAAATGATGTGAGTATAAAAGACAGCATTAGTAACAATAAATTTGCAATAATAATTAAAGAAGATAGTGTTTTAAAATTAGTGACTGAATCTACAAATAAAGATGAAAATAAAGATTCAACAACCAATAATGATAAAGCAAATACTACTACAAATAATGCAAATACAGAGAATAATTCAACAGAAAATAAAAATGATGTTGAAGTTCAAAAGCAAAAAATACAGATAATAATCCAAATTCTGGTTCAAGTGAAAATGCTGAAAATACAGAAAATAATCCAAATTCTGACTCAAGTGTAAACACAGAAAATACAGATAATAATTCAGATTCTGATTCAAATGTAAACACTGAAAATACAGATAATAATCCAAATTCTGACTCAGGTGTAAACACTGAAAATACAGATAATAATTCAGATTCTGACTCAAATGTAAATGCTGAACCAGAAGTAAAAAAATCAACAATAAATTTAGAAGGTTTTGCTGAAAATACTCAAGAAGTTAATCAAAATGAAGCAATAACTTTACATTTAAATATACCAGAAAATAATCACTTATCAACATTTACAGTTAATGGAGAAGATAACAAAAATTCAATTATAAATAACACATTTACATTTACACCAGTTCAAGAAAATTATGATATTGTTGCTACATATGAAGTTAATACATACTCATTAAATCTTCAAAATAATGAATTATCTGTAAACGGTAATTTAGATTTAACAAAAATACCTTATGGAACTAATGTTTCAGTAAATATTAATGTACCTAATAACAAAAAAATAGCAAAATTATTACTTAATGGTTCTGATAGAAGACATAGTGTAAATAATAATGTTTATACATTTGAAATAACAAACAATACTGATATAAGTGTTGAATTTAAAAAATTACCACCTCAAAAACAATATTATTCATTGACACTAGGGGAGAATTTAGTTGTTTCAGATGATATAAATAAAGATCACATTGAAGGAACACAATCAGTAAGAATTTTTGCAAATATTCCTTCAGGACAAGAAATTGAAAGCTTATTAGTTAATGATGTAGATCAATTAGAAAATATGAATGATGATAAAACATTTATTGATTTAAACTTAACTGAAAATACTAGTGTTAGAGCAACATTTAGAAGTTCAAATAAAAATAAGAACACAGCACCAAAGATTATTGCACCTAATAATGAACACCTTGAGATAAATAATAAAGTTGATATATATTATTCCTTAAATGAAGGAGATAAAATTTTAGTTAAAATTGTTAATATTCCTGAGGATAAGGAAGTTAAAACAATATTATTTGATCACCAAGATATCACCTCACGTATGCAAGGTAATTATTTTAGTTTTATTGTTCCTAACGGGTATCCACAACTATCAATTGAATTTCAAGATAAAACCCCAGTTGTTATAAACACAGTTGAACTTAAAAAAACAATTAACTTAGCGGACGAAAAGAAAAAATCATCAACATATATTTATGAAAATAGACAAGAAATAACAAATAAATTTGATGAAATTTTAGCAGAAGCTAAAAAAGTTTTAGCTAATCCAGAAAATCAAGATAAAGTAGATGAAAGTGTTTGAAATCTAAAAGATATTATGGATGAATTAAATGGTCAATTCTCTGAAAAATCTATTGATTTAAAAAATATTGAAACTATCGAATTACTTAAAGTTTTAAATACACATGAAACAGAAAAAATCAATGCACTTACTGAACAAATTACTGATTTTAGTAACTATAAAGCAAGAATAATATCAGATAATAAAGAATTTATTTTACCAATCAAAGCAGTAGAAGAAGAAAATCAAAGTTATATTATTTCAGTTGATTTAGATAAAGTAGTTTACTTTAATAAAGATAATGATGCAATTCAAAAATTAACTTTTGCAGTGGATAAAATATCTCATAATGAAAATGAAATTACTGATTTTGATACTTTAATTACTAAATTAAACAGTGCAACCGATAATCAAGAAATTATAATTGGTGCTGATTTAGATGCAACCGATACAACAAATAATGCATATGTTACAAAAACTTTTAAAGGTGTTTTAAAAAGTTCTAATGGAAGAACATTTGCAATTAATGGTCTAAAAAAACCATTATTTAGTAAAATAGAAAACGCAAAAATTGAAAATATTAACATTTTAAATGCAAATGTTACTTCAAATTCAACATCAGGAATTTTAGCATCTGAAGTTGTAGATTCATCAATAAAAAATACAAAAATAACAGGTCAATTAAAATATCAACAAAATGGAATAAATACAGAAAAAATTGGTGGGATTTTTGGAACTGTACTGGGTCTTACATTTACACACAACACAATTGATGTTACATTAAATATTTCTGCAAATGATACAAATTCACAATATTATGGAATACTGGCTTCACAAATTAGTGGATATGGTCATCAAATTAACATTTCTAATAATTACATAAAAGGTAATATTCAACTAGATAGGAATCATTCAAATTCTAAAATTGGTAAACTAATTGGAAATGTTTCAAATGTTGAAATTCAAAGAACTATTGTTGATATTGAAAGTGGTTTACATAATTTGGTATTTGGTCAAACTTACAATAATTCAGCGCAAATTTTAGGAAGTTTTACTACATTAGATAATCAACCTAGTGAATTACAAAAAATTGAAAAAAGTGAACTAACACAAAAATTATTAGAGCTAGGAATTTTAGTGGAAACTCAACAAAAAAACGATTTTGCTCATGTTAATTTTGCACTAGTTCAAGATTATGATTCAAAAAGGGAAATTGCATACGATAACGTATCTAAATTAATTCCATTCTATGATAGAAACACAATAGTTTCTTATGGAAATAAAATAAGTACTTCAGATGTTTTATATCAAAAACGCATTTCATCTCTAATGCCATTAGATGATAATAATAATTTTGTTGGTAATTTATATAATAAAGATGAAATTAAAAAAATATTTGTTACTTTTGAAGACAACACAAGTACAATATTTACATTATCATCTCCTGTAGAATTTGAAAATAGCCATATTTTTGAATATTCATTTAATAATTTAATTTATACACCATATCAATTTTTAAATAAAAATTCAGATTTAATTAATGAACTAAAATCCGCATTTAAACAACTACAACTAAATTCACAAGAATTCATTAATCAGGTAAAAATGGATGAATATGTTCAAAAATTAAGAGATAAAAATAATAATCAAAATATAGAATTAGATATGAATTGATTATATCTAAATGATGCATTTAAACATGTTCAAGATAATATAGATAATTATTTAGAATCAATTTTAGCAAATTACAAAGTTGCAAATTACAATGATTTAAAAATTAAAGAAGTAGTTAAAAAAGAAATATTAGACAACAAAGTACAAATAATGTTAGGTCTATCATATTTAGAAAGACTTTATAATATAAAATTTGGTAATTATAATATAAAAAATATTTTGATGTTTAATCCCGCATTTTACAATAATGATATAAATAATATAGAATTTATAAAATCAATAGGTAATTTATCATTTGAAGATTTATTATTAGAAAATAACTATTCAACTTTCACTAAAATATTTAACACATTAAATAAATACTCAAAAGATGCAAATAAAGATTTATATTCATTCTTAGAATTAAATAATTCAATATTTAACAACAAAACTATGTCAGAATGACTAAAAGAATCATCAAATGCCTTTATATACGAACTTTCATCAGAAAAAAATAACGTTGATGTTTCTTTATATAATAGACTAAAAAATAAATCAACCGCAAGATCATATATATTGCCTCTTCTAAATGTAAAAGAAGATAACATTTATGTAATTTCTACTTTTGCAACAATATACTTCGGGGGATATGGAAGAGATATTGATGAAACTATTGCAAAAGATTCGGCTGAATACAAAACTAAATTACAAGAAGCAAAAAATAAAGTAAAACTTTTTGCAAATAAATTTAAAAACTTCTTAGAATTAATGTATTCTGTTTCAAATGATGAAGGTAAAAGTGAAATGCAAAATACTATTACCGAAATTTTTGATGGTTATTGAATAGTTTCAAAAAATGGTCCTGATTACAAACAATCTTCTGATAATCATCGTAGATGGGCTGAGAGATTTGATGAAAACTACTCACCAATTAAAGACTTCTTTGGACCAATTGGTAGATATTATCCACAATCACCTAAAAAAGATGGAGCATATGCTAACCAAAACACAAAAATAATAAGATTTGATAGTGCTGATGTTTTAAGTATTGAAGGAGCTTCAACCTTAACTCATGAACTAACTCATGCTTACGATAAAAAAACTTGATTACAAAATCACAACTATAGACCAGGTCAAGGACCTGAAGCATATGCTTTAGGATTCTTTGAATCAGCAACAAGTAATAGCACCCCTTACTATAGTTTCAATTTCATTGCTAATTTAAATGGTGATGTAACTACAAATAATTCAATTGATAGATTCAAATCAAAAGAAGATTTTAAATCATACTTACATAATTTATTTGATGTAACTTATTTAGTTGATGGACTTGAAGCAGAAGTTATTGCAACTAGAACCAATAAAGAAAAATCTCAAATACTTGAAAAACTAGTTCTTGAAAAAGATGATGCTTCCAAATGAGATAAAAATTCAAAACACATTTACTTTTACACTGATGAAGATATACAAAAAGGATATGTGCATGGTGTAGATAAAGTTGAACAATTATCTGAAGAAGAATTATCAAAACTAACATCATTAGATGCTTTAATTGATAATAATGTTATATCTAAATCCGAAAACTTTGCTTGAACAAGAGATTCAGAAACAAAACAAAAAACAGCGCAAAGAACAAATAATTTAAATTATTATTTTGTTTCACTATATAACCCAATTTTTGCTTCATACGCAAATGATTCAGGAACTTCAGGTGGATTAATGTTTAGAAAAACAGCATTTGAGTTACTTGCTGAATACGGTTGAGATAATGGGTTTATAAAATATGCAACTGATTCACTTGCTCAAAGCGCAACAAATAATGAAAAATTATCTGATGTATATGTATTTTCACAAATATTTAATGGTGAATATAATAACTCATATGCAGAATTTAAAAAAGCAATGTATAAACAACGTTTAGATAAACAAAACAAAATAAAAGAAATTATCGTAAGATATAACAATAAAGATTACTTAATAAGCAGTGGTGCAGACATTAAAGCATTATTAAAACAAGCATATGATGATAATTTTAATGATATAAAATTAAATCCACAAAAAGTATATTTCAATCAACTTCAATTAAAAGAACAAATAATTAAGAAATTTAACGAAAAAACAAACAATTTTAGAGAATCAATTTTTGAATAAAATTACAAAATCAGCATTTATAGTGCTGATTTTTTTAATTAAAAACCAGGACACAAATCCTTGTCCTGATTAAAGAGTAATTTTTTTATTTAAAAAATATATTTCACCAGCAATTGTTTTGGTACTGCGATTTAATTTTATATTTTTTACAAAAACCAAAAACTCGTCATTTTTAAATCTTCAAAGATGTAAAAGATATTCTTGATTTTCTTTTGTATATACTGAATAAATGTATAGTAAATAATATTTCATAAATACATATTTAACTAAAATTTTTTTAACAAGTATCACGGCCGCCATAGTACTTGGAATTACTCAGTGCATTATATAGTTATAAGGTTTGTTTGTTTTAACAATATTTTCTTCAAGTGGAGCTAAAAAACCAAAAACTGCAATTGTAAATAATAAATATAAAAATGGAATTAATAAAAATGTTCAACTTAAGACAATACAGACTTTATATAAAACTTTTGATTTATATAAATTTGTTTCTATAGTACTTTTGTTTAATTGTTTTGTTTTAAATAATTCTTCTTGTTTTGTGTATTTTGAATAATTATCAATAATTTTTTCAAGTGATTGGTAATTATTTATTTCACTGATTAATTTGTCGTATTCATATCATCCAATTAACAACTTCACATAAAAAGCAAGAAATCTATTATGTTTTTTATGATATAGTTTTTGAATATAATACATCTCTAATGTTCTTTTATATTTAGCTAATTTTAGTATTTTGTAACAAAATCACAGTAACAATACTAAAAATGGAGTCATTGCAGTTGAAAATGGTGTTTCAACAAAAGCGGGCTCAAAATATAAAACTATTCACATAGAAAAAATACCAACTCATAAAATTGGCATGATTATACGGTAGTAAAGTAATGTGCGTTTAACTGATTTCATGTTAATAAAATTATAATAAATAAAATTGTATTTTTTTCTTTTTATAATTTATGTATGGAAAAAATATATAGAGGCATTGTAATAAATAAGCAACCGTATGCTGATGCAGATGAAATAGTAACAATATTAACACCTTCTAAAAAAATAACTTTTTTAGCAAAAGGAACGCAAAAACCATTATCAAAAAATAGAGTTGCTTTACAACTTTTAAATCTTATAGAAGTAGAAATTTTTGAAGCTAGACTAGCTACAAAAGTATCTAAACTAAAAAAAGCTAACACACTGATTTTTTTTAATTTAGATACTGATAAAACAGTGGTTATAAATCTCTTGAAATTATTAAATGCTGTAAAAGAAAATTTTTATTTAGTCACAGATACTTGTTTTCATTTGTTTAATTTATTTGGTCGTGGTAATGACTACAAAATATTTTTATATATTTTAAATCAGTCACTACATTGTTTTGGGATGTATCCCAACTATAAAGGATGTGTAGTTTGTCAAAGAAAAGATAACATAATAGATTTTGAATTTTATCAAGGTGGATATTTATGTTTTAAACACTCAAACAAAACAAAAGAAATAGAATATTTAAAGTCAGTTTATTTTTTAAACAAAGATTTTGATGACTATCAAGCAAATTTTAACAAATCTTATATAAGACAAATATTTGAAGAACTTTGAAACTTTTTAGAAGAAAACACTTATATTTAAAAACCAAAGGATTTTATGATTTTTCCTTTGGTTTTTTATCTGCAGTTTTATTATTTTTAACCCTTGGTTTTTTGGTCGTTGAAACTTTTTTTTCTGTTTTAGGTTTCTTTGTTTTAGGTTTTGCTTTTTCTTTTTTAATTTCATCAACTTTTTTAGCAACTTTTTTGGTTTTTGATTTTGTTTGTTTTGGTTTTGTATCTTTTGTTGTTTTTGTTTTGTTATTTTTTTGGGTATTATTTATTTGTTTTTTTAATCCATCAGCTATTAGTATTGTTGAAACAACAACTACATTACGTCTTTTTTCTTTATAAAAGAAAGGTTCTAATCTATCTTTTATTAATTGTTTTAATTCAGGTATGGTTCAGTCTTTTTTGTTTCTTATTGTGTATAAAATAGCAGAGTGAACTAATCTTTTGGTTTCATCAACTAACTCAGTAGAATTTTTAACATAAAAAGCACCACGACTTACAATTCTAGGCTTTCCTAAAATTATATTTTTTTCTTTATTAATAGCAACAATTACATGTACAAATCCATTTGCAGCTAATTCCATTCTTTCTTTTAAGATGTTAGAATTAATTTTTGAAACAATTTCACCATCAATAAACACTGGGCCAATATGAATTCTTTGATCAGTTAAACTTAACTTATGGTCTAATAATTGATATACTTCACCCATTTTTGCAATAACAACATTTTCTTTTTTAACACCACATTCAGTTGCTGTGTACCCATGAACAACACTCATTCTATATTCACCATGATAGGGCATAAAATACTTAGGTTTTGTTAATTTAAAAATAGTTTTATGTTCATCTTTATAAGCATGACCTGATGTATGTAAATAACCATCAACACCGTTTTCTTTTATTATTGCTCCTAATTTATAAAGTCTATTAACTAATAATTCAATTTTTGATCTATTTCCTGGAATTGGACTTGAACTAAAGATGATAACATCACCTTTTTTAATATCAATTTGTGGGTGTTTTGACATTGACATTTTAGCCAATCCCGCCATTTCTTCCCCTTGTGAACCAGTGGTTAAAACTAGCAATTCATTATCTTGGTATTTAGAAATTTGTTTTTTGTCAATAAAAACATCATCAGGAACATCAATATAACCTAATCTTCTTCCGATTTGAACACTTTGAACCATACTTCTACCGAAGGCAACAACTTTTTTGTTCATACTTGCCGCAAGTTCTATTATTACTTTAACTCTTGTTAAGTTTGAAGCAAATGCAGTTACAACAACTTTTTTTGCTGCATCTTCCATGTGTTTTTTTATGTCCTTTAAAATGTCAGATTCTGATGGAGAGTGATTTGGTCTCATTGCATTTGTTGAGTCACTTAATAAAATATCAAGTCCTTCATTACCAATTTGTTCTAGTTTAGAAAAATCAGTTAAATTTCCAATAGGTGTGTAGTCAAAACGGAAATCACCTGTACACATAATAGAACCATTTGGTGTTGTGAATCTTATTCCAAAAGCATCAGGAATTGAGTGTTGTGCTGTTCAAACATCCACAACAACGTCATCAAAAATATATTTTGAATCTCTTTCAAGTTCAATAAATTCAACATTAACTTTAATTTTAAAATCCGCAAATTTTAATTTTAAATATTGTATAGCTAATCTTGGTGCGTATATGCGTTTTACGTCAACTTGTTGGACTAAATATGGTATCCCACCAATGTGATCTTCATGACCATGAGTTATAAAAACACCCATTACTTTTTCTTGATTATCTTTTAAATAAGTGTAGTCGGGTATAGAACCTTTTATTCCTGTTGTAAAAGAATCATGAAACTTAATCCCATTGTCTAATATAAATATTTTGTCATTGTGTTCAATTGCAAGGGTTGATTTTCCAATTTCTTGAAATCCACCCATTCCCCATAACTTGGTTGGTATCATTTTTTCTCCTAATTATTTTTTTGAAATACAAGAAATTATTATTATAAATAATAATAGTATTATAACAAAGAAAAAACAATTTTAAAAATTTAAAATATTATGTTGATAAAAATAAGTTATTTTATATAATTACAATATAAATTATTTAAAAATGAAGGAAAATATGTTAGAAGAATCCCCGAAGAATCTTTATGGATTAGAAAATATTGAACAAATATCAAATAACAATTTATTTTTACAAATTACATTATTAATTGTTTTAATTTTATTATTAATTACATCTGCAATCATCTCTGGTTCAGAAACAGCATATACTTCTTTAAATCTAGCGAAAATAGAAAATATGCTAGAAAAGAAAGAAAAAGGTGCAAAATTAATAAAAAAACACTATCTATCTTTTAATCAAACACTAAGTACTGTTTTATTTGTAAACAATTTAGTAAATATTGGATCATCAGCATTAACCTCATATATATTAGGTATATGAATTGGTGCAAATAGTCAGTTAATTCCTATAATTTCAACGGCTATTTTAACGCCAATTATTGTGGTATTTAGTGAAATATTCCCTAAATTAATTGCAAAATCACACACAGTTGGATTTTTAAAATTTGCAGTTTATTTTATTCACTTTTGATACATTTTAACTTATCCAATTACTTTTTTCATTTCAAAACTTGGTAAAAAAGTTTTAGTTACAAATAGTGAAGAAGAAATAAAGTCAATGTTAAATATAGCAAATGATGAGGGGGTTTTAGAAACAAAAGAAGCTAAATTAACTCAAAATGCACTAGATTTAGATTCAACAAAAGTTTTAAGCCACTACATTAGATTAAAAGATGTTTCATTTATTGAATCATCTGCAAACATAAAAGAAGCTTTAAATATTTTTAATGAAACACAATATTCTCGTTTACCAATTAGAAAAAATAATAAATTTATTGGTATTGTTTTATTAAAAGATATATTTTTATTAAAGCAAGGAAAAGTTATAAATTATCTTAAAAAAATTCCTAATGTTACTGTTAATATGAGTTTATCAAAAGCATTAGAGAAAATGAGATTAAATCGTAGTCAAATGGCGTTTGTTACTCAAAATAATACTTCAGATGAAGTAAAAGGAATTATTACCATTGAAGATATTTTAGAAGAATTAGTTGGTGAAATTTATGATGAATACGATACAGATGAAGAAATATATGAAATTTCATTAGAAAAATCAAGAGCAAATGGTGACGTTGATATAAAAACATTATTTAAACAACTTGAAATTGAAATTGAACTTTCTGATGAAGAATCAGATATGGAATTAGCAGATTGAATAACCCATAAAAATGGACATAAATTGAACAAAACAGAAAAATTTATTTATCAAGAAGAAATTTCATTCAAAGTAATAAAATCTGGAAAAACTAACCAAACAACAATTTATGAAATCAATATTTTATAAAGTAAGCATTTATGTGCTTATTTTTTTATAAAAAAATTGGGAATACTTCCCAATTTTATTATTCAGCTTTGGTTTCTAAAACATCACCAAAGTATGTTTTGTAATTTTCTGGATCATTGTATTTTGCTAATGTAGCAACAATTTTTTGGTTGATTAGTGGAATTTGAATTTGTTCTTTTGTGATGTATTTTTCAATTTCTTCCACAGGCATTTTGTATAAATCAGATAATTTTTTGTATTCTAAAGCATAATCTTCATCATTTAATTTGATGTTTTCATCTTTAGCTAATTGTGTATATGTAAATGAAACTTTTAGGTTTCTTACAACTTCTGCATTAATTTCTAATGAAAGCTTTTCTTTTGTTGATTTTGTAACTTCTAAGTATTGTTCAACATTAACACCTTGTTGTTTTAGTGAATCTTCAAAACGTTTGTAGTAAGCTTGCATTTCTTTACGAATAATTGCACTTGGTAATGGATATTCTGATTCTTCAACGATTTTGTTAAATATTTCAGTTGTGAATTTTTCTTTAGCTTTTTCAATTTTTTCACGTTTTGTTAAATCTTTTAAATAATCATTTAATTCTTCAAGTGTTGTAACATTTTCAATATTTATTTCTTTAATAAAATCTTCATTTACTTCTGAAAGTTGAGCTCTTTCAATTTTGTTAATTTTAACTTTAAAAGTTGCAACTTTATTTCTTAAGTGTTCCATGTGATAATTTTCAGGGAATGTAACTTCAAAACTACCTTCATCACCTTTTTTAAATTGTTTTAAAGCATCTTCAAATCCTGCGATAAATGATTTTGATCCAATTTCTAATTGGAATCCTTCAGCTTCTCCACCATCAAATGCTTCACCATCAATAAATCCTTTAAAGTCAAAGTTTACATGATCACCATCTTCAATTTTTTCTTCTTCTACTTCGTATAAAACAGCATTTTTTGTTTGTAAGGCTTTTAGTTGATTTTTAACATCTTCTTCTGAAACTTCTATACTGTCTAATTTAACATTTAGATTTTTGTAATCATTTAATTTAATTTCAGGAAGTAATGGGTATATAAATTCTATTGTAATATTATCATCTGAAATTTCTTTAATGTGGTATTCTGCACTATCTAAAACAAAATCATCATCAGTAACTTTTTCTGCTGCTAATTTTATAGCTTCATCTAAAGTACCTTTTAGTGCTGCACCTTTTACTTGTTCACTACTAATGTGTTTGTCTGCAACTTCAGCTGGTACTTTTCCTTTTCTATATCCTTTTACTTGAACTTCTTTACGTAATTTATTTAAACTTTTTTCTTGTTGTTCTTTTCAGATTTTGCTATCAACTTCAACGGTAATAACTAATTCTGAAGTATCTTTGTTAATTTTTCTATCAATCATTTTTACTCCTTAGATGTGTGATATTTATAAATTATATAATAATTTTTAAAATTTTTCTGCCAACTGTTTTTCTTGTACATTTAAATCTTCAATTGTTTTTTTGCCCAATAAGTAATCAGTAACATTTTCAATGATTTTTGGACTTATAATATTTTTTTCAAAAATTATATCTATTCAGTATGAAGTAATATACTTACTAAATACTTGTATTGCTATTTTTGCTTCACTTGGGTTTTTTTCATAATGGGTGTGAATTTTCTTTTCTATTTCTTTTAATTCATTATTATCTTCAATATTTTTTAATTTTGAAGGATTTATTATTAAATCATTGAACTTAAAATTAAAATCTATTTTTTGTGAATGTAATAAATTATAAATTAATGTTAAAAGAAGATCATTTTGCTCATCCATACTGAAAAAATACTGAAATTCATGTGCAAATTCTTTTAAATCCCTTCATTTAAGTTGATTATACATAATCATAAAATAATAATCAATTTGTACATTTTGAATAGTTTTAATCATTTTATATGTCTGTAAAGATGAAGGAGTTTGTTCTCATTCTTTTAATATAAAAATAGTTAAATCTCTTTCCATTTCTCTAAATACAGCGGTGTGTTTTGATAAAGGATTTTTAATTATTTTTTGATGTAAATCATATAAGGCTAAAATTGCATCATTGTTTTTTAATTCTTGAATCTTATCTATAAAATCCTTGGCTTCTTGTTCATTCATCTGTTTCCTTAAATAAGAATATTAAATTCTTGTTAAATATTATTGTTTTTTTAATATGTTTGTAATAAATATATTATATTATATAAGTATAATAAATTAAAAATTGATTTATTAAAAAACAAGGAGTAAAAATGCCTGTAATTATAGACATTAAAGCTCGAGAAATTTTAGATAGTAGAGGTAATCCAACTATCGAAGTAGAGCTAAAAACAGAAAATACTAAATCGGTTGCAAAAGTTCCTTCGGGAGCAAGCACTGGTTCTAGAGAAGCGTTAGAATTAAGAGATAAAAATTCAAAATATGCAAACAATTGATTTGGTTCAAAAGGTGTAATGCAAGCCGTTGATAATGTAAACAATATTATTGCAAAAGAAATAATTGGTATGGATGTATTTGAACAAGAATTAATTGATAACAAAATGATTGAATTAGATGGAACAGAATTTAAAAGTAAATTAGGTGCAAATGCTATTTTAGGAGTATCAATTGCAGTAGCAAGAGCAGCAGCTCAAGAAAAAAAATTAGAATTATATCAATATCTAGGAACAAAAGATTCAAAAACTTTACCTCTTCCTATGTTAAATATTTTAAATGGTGGTGCGCATGCTGCAAACACAATAGATTTTCAAGAATTTATGATAATGCCATTAGGAGCAAAAACATTTAAAGAATCATTACAAATTGCTAATAAAGTTTTTCATACTTTACAAAAACTTTTAAAATTAGCAAATCAAAATACAACAGTTGGTGATGAAGGTGGATTTGCACCTAACTTACACACACACGAAGAAGCATTAGATTTTATTATAAAAGCAATAAAAGAAGCGGGATATAATCCAGCAACTTCAGGTGAAAATGCAGTTGCTATAGCATTAGATGCTGCCGCAAGTGAATTTTATAATGAAGATAAAGAAGTTTATACATTTAAAAAATTTGAATTTGCTAAAAATTTAAATCCTGAAAATTTTAAAGATTATGAAAATTATAAATCTACTTTTACAACCGAAGAATTAGTTAATTATTATGAAAAATTAATAAATTCATACCCAATAATTTCAATCGAAGACTCACACAGTGAAAACGATTGAAAAGGGTTTGAAATGATGGTTGCAAAATTTGGTAACCGTGTACAAATAGTTGGTGATGATTTAATTGTTACAAATCCAAAATACATTCAAAAAGCAATTAATGAAAAAGCAATTAATTCAGCTTTAATTAAAATGAATCAAATCGGAACATTAACTGAAACAATTAAAGCAATTAAATTAGCACAATCTAATGGATATACAGCAGTTATAAGCCATAGATCTGGTGAAACAGAAGATACAACAATTGCTGATTTAGCTGTTGCATTTAACACAGGACAAATTAAAACAGGTTCACTTTCTAGAACGGATAGAATTGCAAAATATAATAGATTATTAGTAATTGAAGAAATTTTAGGTAGTGATTCGATATTTGATACACAAAAAAGTTTTAACAACTTGAAAGGATAAAACATGAAAAAAACCACTTTAAAAAAATTATTTATTGGTTTCTTGATAGTGACTATCATTTTATTATTAATTACAATAATTATAGTTCCTATACTTTTTTTTGGGCTTAAAAGTGAGTCTTTTGGTTTAGCTTTATCTATTGGTTCTATACTACAAATTGTTTGCATAACAACAGGAACTATGGGTTTTGTAACATTAATTTTCACAATAATTTTTGCTATTTTATATTCAAAAACAAAAAACAAGAATTATTAAAAAAATAAAGAAAAAAATAAAAAAGTGCAAATGCACTTTTTTTTAGTCTTCAAACATTTTATTATATAGTTCTAAATCGTTGTTTTTTATCAGTAATTTTAAATAATTTTTTGTTTCTACAAAATCTTGTTCGAAATATTTAAAAGGAAAATATAAACCTCTTAATTTATTTATGTAATTAATATTCTTATGATAAAAATATAAATAGATGTAATAGTATTTTAATTTTTTTCTTGCGTATATTAAATTAAATAAAAATCATAAAATAAGTGACACAATCAAAACAAAAATACTTAAAACACTGATATTAATTATTCATTGTGAAGAAACTTTTAAAAGTGCTAATAAAAGAATAGAACTTATAAATTCTGCAAAAATTATTACAATGCAAAGAAAATACAATCATTTGTGAATTTTTTTGTGTTTGTTTCAATTTCTTAAGTTTTTATTAAGCACAAAAAGACCTTTCTATTAGTTCAATTAAAATTTGTAAATCCATATTGGAAATATTTTGCCAAAATTTATGTGAGTATTTAAAAGTAAGCAATTCTTTATTAGTATTTTTTACTAGTTGCTTACAACTTAATAACGGAACAATTAAATCAATAGTTCCAGTTACTATTGAATATTTATCAGTTAAAAAATACAAAGGTTTAACTTGGTTTTGAACATATTTTTTATTTAACATTTCCTGTGTTAATAAATTCTTAAACCTAGAAGAATTTATTAAATTTTTAGCAAAATCAAGCTTTTGAGTTATTTTTGCTTTTAATTCTGTGTTTTGGTTGTTATTTTTTTGTATTTTTATTAATTCTTTTGTAGGTGTATTATTTTTTATAAATGATTCTAAATTTAAAAAATAATTAAAAGGACTGGTTAATATAGCATATTGAGCAAAATTATTTTTAAGTGCTTCTAGTGCACTTATTGCCCCTAAACTATGAGAAATAATTACACAATTCTGTAAGTTGTATTTTTTTATAAATTCAATTGTTACTAATTTGTACAATTCTAAATTTATTTTGTTGTTATAAGAACTCAATCCACAACCTGGAAAATCGAAAGTGGCAATATCAAAATTTCGATCTTTTTCACTTATTAAATTTTTATATATATTAAAAGACGAATTGAATCCATGCAATAGTAACACTTTATTTTTCTTATTTGTGTTTTCTACATAAACATGAATTTTTTCGCCTAATAAATTTATAAAATTATTATTCTCCATAAATAGTTAAAATAATTTCTTCAATATCTAAGCCACCAAACATTTCAGATAAATTATCAAAACTCTTTAATATTTTTCTTGTTTCTTGTTTATCATATTCAGAATTTATTAATTTTTTAATTACTTCTGAGTGATCTGTTAGAGCTAAAAAGTCCCCTTCAAATGCTATATTTTCAAAGCGAGCTTCTTTTATTGAATATTTAACTTTCAGTATTCCTGCAGTATATTTTGCCTCATTTGAAACTGAAAATGGAAATTGTTTTTTAAATAGTCATTCTTTTGTTTTTACGTAATCGCTAATTTCTTTTACTCTTGGTTGGTATTTTTCAGGTAATTCTTCAACTTTACCATTGTAATGTTTTTCAAAAAAACCAATCATACCTTTAATAAATTCTTCAACTGAAATTTTATTTTCTAGTACATCAATTACATTTGTAACACGTTGACGAGCACTTTTAATACCTTTTGATTCCATTTTTAATTTTGAAGGAATTAGAAATTGACCTAATTTTTCTAAGTTTGCGTTAAATAATATGGTTCCATGATGACAAATTTTATTACCTAAAATGTATTGTGCATTTCCTGAAAATTTTTTATCATCTATAACTAAATCATTACGCCCTTTAAAATAAGCATTTACACCTAAACTCTTTAAATAATCTAAAATAGGTGCTAAGAATTTTTCATAGCTTTGATTTTTATCTTTTTGAGTTATAAAGCAAAAATTAATATTTCCTAAATCGTGATAAACAGCTCCACCACCACTCAATCTTCTTGCTAGTTCTATTTTGTGTTTTTCTAGTTCATCTACTTTAACTTCTTCAAATACATTTTGATTTCTACCGATAATAATTGCATTTTCATGTTGATAAAAATACACTATATCCTCGGTTAATTCCGCATCCTCCATTAAGGCTTGTTCATAAGGTAAAGTAATATAAGGAGAAAAACTTTGTCCTAAATATATTTTCATAATTTCCTCTTTTTTGTTTCTTTATATATAATAATAAAATTATAATTCTTTAACAATTAAATAAAAAAAATTTGAACAAAAATATAAAAAAGTCTCCAAAAATAAAAAAAATGGCGATCGCGGCGGGACTCGAACCCACGACCACATGCTTAGAAGGCACGTACTCTATCCAGCTGAGCTACGCGACCATTTTTTAATTGTGTAATTATATTTTAGCACAAAAAAAATTATGAACTTAAAAAAAGTAACATTCTGAAACGTTATGAACTTATTTTTAACTCCATATTTTAGTTTTTAGATCAAAACTTATTATATTAAATAATTTAATTATTAATGATTTTCTAAGTATTTTTTAATTTTTTGAGCAATTTCATTTGACACTACTTTTGTTAGTTGTTCAAATGAAGCATTATAAATATTATTGTATGAACCAAAAAAAGATAATAACTTTTCTTCTGTTTTGTTTCCAATACCTTTAATTTGTGTTAAAAAACCTTGAAAACTAGAACTATTTGATTTTTTAGAATGTTTTTGTTTTGCAAATTTATCTACTTCAATTTGTATATTTGCTAAAAAATTAAATAAATCTATATCTGTTATTTTTATTACTTTATTTAAATCAGTAACTATATGATCAGTTTTATGTTTATCATTTTTTACTAATCCGATAACTTTTGAATGTCAATTATATTTATTAAGAACCTTTTTAATTTCGTTAACTTGGCTAAAAGCACCATCTACTATAATTAAATTAGGGATATTATCAGGATTTAATTTAATAAATTTCGATATACCTTGTTTCATGTATTCAACATCAGCTTTACGACTTTCATTTATTTCTAAATTAAAAAATCTTCTTTCGCTTTTGTATAATTTACCATCAATTATTCTTAAAATGGCTGAAACAGGATTGGTATTTTGTAAGTAGCTGTTATCAATTATTACGATATCTCTTAAGGAATTTAATTCAAGTATTTTTGCTAATTTTTCAATATTTATAATGGTTTTTGATTCTAAAATATTTAATTTATTTATTTCAATATCAATTTTATTTATTGTATTTTGTTCAAGATTTAAAAGAATTTTATTAAAAATACCTTTTTCTGGATATTTTAATTTAGTTTTTTGTGTAATATCTAATTCAAATTGTTTCATATCATGTACAAAAAGCACAGTTTCTGGTATTTCATTTTTTAAATAATAAGCATTTAAAAAAGAGTTAATAGTTTCTTCAAAATTAAAAATTTCATGTATTGCAGTTGTTGAAGTATTTAAAAGTGTACCATAACGGTAGTTTGCGACACTAAGTACAATGTAAGCATCTTTTTTTCTAAAGAAAAAAGCATCAAAATTTTCATAATTTTGTAATTCAACTACTTGATTTTCTTGCATTTTAGAAACAAGCTCAATCATTTTTTTGTATATATTTGCCTGTTCAAATAAAAAGTTTTTAGCAGCTATTTGCATATTATTTTCTAATTCTAATAAAAACTTTTTATCTTTAAAATGCAATATTTCTTTAATTTCTAAAAAAGTTTGTTTAAGGTATTCTTGACTAAAATGTTCAATTTTTAAGCCATTTTTATATAAATATTTAGATTCAAAATATTTTTTTAAATCTGTTACCCCATATCCAAGAGGTAAAGGTCCATAATATATAGCATTAGGTTCTTTTTTGTAATAGAAAGCTCTTTGAATCAGTAATTTTTTATCTAAAATTTTAATTTTTAAGTAAGGGTATTTATTATCATCTAGCAACAAAATGTTATATCTTGGCTTGTGTTTTTGAATTGATAGTTGTTCAAAAATAAGTGCTTCTTTTTCGTTTGCAAAAATATTAAATTCAAAACTTGCAATTTCTTCTACGAGTTTTGTTGTTTTGTAGCTATTTATTGAACCTAAAAAGTATTGTTTCATTCGTTTTTGTAAATTTTTAGCTTTACCAATATAAATTATTTCATTTCATTTATTTAATCAAAAATAAACACCTGTTTTTTTGGGTACAACATCTAAATCTTCTATTGTCATAGAAAAATTATAAGTGTTTTTAAAAAATATTTTTTGTTATAATTTATCTATAAGACTAGGTTAGGAAGTATATGGTACCCTAGCCATTTTTTTAAAATTAAAAAACAAAAATGAGGAAAACCCCTCATTTTTTTACAAATTATCATAATCTGCAAGATTTAATATTTCAGCTTCACAATCTTTTATGATTTCATCTATTAAGTTTGCATCATAAATTTGAGCACCACTTGCTCTATGGTGACCACCACCACCTCATTTAATAGCGACATTTCTTACTTTTGGTCCATTAGATCTAAATTCACAACGAATTTGATCGTTAGTTTCCTGAGTAAAAAACACTCATATTCTATTGTCGTCTATATTTGCTAAGGTATAAGGTTTATTTGCTTGTAGAGGGTCTAAAATACCAAATTTCTTTTGTGTTTCTAGATCAAAATAGAAACTTACAACTTTATTGTTTATTTTCATATTTGAGTGAATAAAGGCTTCAATTTGTATATCTTTTAAAGATTTTTTTTGAAGATTTTCAAAAATTAAATCTTTTTGAGCGCCGTCTTTTCATAAATTAGCAACTAAATTTAAAGAATGAGAATTAGTTAAATTAGTTGTTAATCTTACACTATCTGTATAAATTCCTAAAAATAAGTAAGTTGCAGCTTTTGCATTAACTTTTCAGTTCAATGCGTATGCAATTTCAGTAATTATTTGTGCAGCTGCTGGACTTAAAGGATCAACATAAACAAGTGAAGCATCTAAGTCATCATCATTTGGGTGATGATCTATTCTCATAACTTCATCAAAATAATTATTATCTAAATATTTACGGCACTCTAATCTTTCTTTAAAATTAGCGTCTACTATAATAGCTAGTGAATTAGGTATTTTTTCTTCTGGTAATTTATCAAAATCAAAATCTAAAAAACTATATATCCCCTTACTATCACCAATTGTATACACGTTTTTATTTTCAAAATTTTCTAAAATTAAGTGTTTTAGTCCAAATTGTGAACCTAAACAATCTCCATCAGGTCTAATGTGGTGAAAAATTATTATATTATCAAATTGTTTAATTTTGGTTTCAATGTTTTTGTATATCTCAAGTTGTTTATTTGTTAGTTGCATGTTTAATAATTTCATCCTGTAAATCTTTTATTATTAATTTCATTTCTGATTTAGATTTTAACATTGCACCACTTGCTAATTCATGTCCACCACCTCTTCATTTTTGAGCAATGTGGTTTATTCATATTCCATTTGATCTTATTCTTACTCTAATATCTCCGTTATTCATGTCAATGAAAAACACTCAGATTTTTGTATCACCAATATTAGATAATATATTTACATCATTAGCTTCATCTTCATTTAAACCAAATTTTTTCTGAATTTTCTTTGTAACATAAAAATAAGAAACTTCTTTTTCATATTTAAATTTTAATAATACATAAGCCATGAAACGAACTTTTCTTTCATCACGTTTTGCAAGTGGAAAGTTTACATCTCAAACACTAAATCCATTGTCTTGGTGTAAATAAGAAACAACATCAAAAGTTCTTTTTACAACACTACTAAAATTAAATCTTCCACTATCGGTATTTATTGCTAAATAACAATATCTAGCTGCTTTGTCTGTAACTTTTCAATTTTCTTGCATTGCTATATATGCAATTTGTTCTCCAGAAGCTGCATACTCAGCATCTTCTCAAGTGTAATCATAATTTATATCTGGTTCAACTGGGTGATGATCAATTCTTAGTGTTTTAGTAAATGTTTTATTAACTATTAAATCAGCATCTTGAATTCTATTACTTGAGTTGGCATCAACAACTATTGCTAATGAATTTTCTAAGTGTTTCTTAGGAATTTCATTTATGTTGTCATGTTTAAAATTCATAAACGGAAAAATATTTTTACTATCTCCAATTACATAAACGTTTTTATCAGGTAAGTTTGTTTTTATTAGTTCTGCTAATCCAAATTGAGATCCAAGACAGTCACCATCTGGTCTAATGTGGTGAAATATAAAAATATTTTTAGCTTCATTAATCGCTTCAACAGCAATTTTATAAGTATTTTTAGCCATATTTCCTCCTTAATTTATTTTATTTAAAATACTCACTTGTTTTAAAATTATATATTTAATATATTAATATAAAAAATATTTTCAAAAATTCATCAAATGTATTACAATTTAAATATAACATTATGAACACAAAAACAAACAATAAAAAAATTAAACGCATTTTAAAAATGGAAGTTTAACTTCTCTTTTAAAAACGCGTTTTTTTATTACATATTTAGGAGAACTTATGAGAAAACATAAAAAAATTCTTTCAGTTATTGCTGGATTAGGATTAACAACTTTATTAGCTGCTCCTTTACTTGCAGCATCATGTACTAAGGAAACACGTTTTGATCAAGATAATGATGGAAAAATTAAAATTTTATCTTCTTGATCTGAAACAAATAAACAAGGAATAGCTTTAAAAGCTGTTGTAGAAAAATACAACGAGTCACAAAAAAATGAACCTGGATTTATGCCAGTTGAAATTATTACAAGTGCAAAAGGTTATTCAGATAACGAATGAGAAGCAAAATTAGCAGCTAAGGATAAATCAACATTCTTTAACTTAATGATTAATTATCCAACTGTAGCTTCAAAAGTTGCTAAATATGATATGAATTTAAGTTTTAATTCTATTAAAACAGAAATTGATAACGTATTCAGTACAGAATTTACAGCTATTAATTCAAGTATTGCCGGAAATAAAAATGGAGAATACCTAGTTATTCCAACAACAAGATCTGGAGAAATGAATTCAATCGATAAAGCATTATTTGGAAAATTCCTAAAAGAATTACGAGATAATGAAGCATCAATAGCAGAAGATTCAGTACAATGAGCAAATGAATTTATTGATCAATATACAAATGAAAAATTCCAAGCAGAACGTAAATATATTGACTCAGAATGAGAAGGAGGAAAAACAACCGGAAATGACTTAGAGACAGCTAAATCTGCAATAAAAGGTTATGTAATTTCAAAAACAATGCTTGATAACTATGTTGATTTATTAAAATTTGCAACATTAGCAAAAAGTTTATATGCAAATAATAATAACTATGTAGTAGGATTAGATTCATTCCCAAATGCAACATTTGTAATGGCGGCTTCATTAAACAACTCAGCTGACGGATCATTAGTTGTTAAAGATGATAACAATCAAAGAGATGGTGGATTTGACTTCAATGTTTTAACAACACCAGGAACAAAAGAATACCAAAGATTAGAAGAGATATACAATGCTATTAAACAAGCAATTGCTACAAAAGCATTATTTATCGGTGGATCAGGATCATTTGGATCATCAACATTAACAACACATAAAATGGCTATGAGTATCGGTTCAACAGCTGGATATGCATACAACTTCGTTAAAGGTGCAAAAGTAACATTTGATTTCAATAAAGATCTAGGAATTAAAGGTTCAATTCAATATGCTAACTTATTAGGACAAAAAAATGCATCTAAAGCAGATTCAATTTTTACACTTAAAGATGGTTCAGGACACATTAATAATTTATATGCTAGACCATTAACAGCTGCTGATGGTAAATATGATGTTGGAACTGAAGCAGGGGATACAGCAACAGTCGAAAAATTAAATACCTTAACAGAAAATTCAGTTGGTGGAGTTTTAACTTCAGATAATAAACTTAAAGAAGAAAATGGAAAAGTAGTATACAAAGTTTCAAAAGATGAATCAATTATTTTAGAAGGTGCAATCAAAATTGGAAAATTAGGACAAAACGGAAAAAAATTCTATGATTATTTCTTTTTACCAACTTCATTAGTAAATGTAGTTGATTTACCAAAGGAAAAAACATTACAAGAAAATGAAGCAGCATTCTTAAACGCTCCTTCAAAATTCAATAAAGATTCTACAACAAATCAATTTACATTACAAGGACCATCAATTATTGGAGTTCACGCTAATACAGATGAAGATAAAAGTACTACTCAATTTATTAAATGATTATTAACAAACAAAACAGAAACTATTGAAATTCCAGAAAGCAAAACTTCTACAAAAACTTATACAAATCAAACACCTATAGAAGTTTTAGCAGACTTTGGTTCATACATAGTTCCATCAAAAGACTTATTAGCAAAAGATCCGCAAACACTAAAACTAAACACTGCAAATACATTATTATTTAAAAATCTTCAAGCTATTTCTAATGAACCAACTGTAAACAAAATCGTTGAAGACGTTGCAGCTCCTAAATCACAAACATTAAGAAATGCACTTGAATCAGCATCTAGAGCAGCGTTTGATAAAGCTGTTCAAAATCAAGATTTCACCTTTGAACAATTTGTAAGCAAAATTAAAGAAACTTTAAAATAATAAAATGAAACTTAAAAAAATAAAAAATAAACTTATTTTATCAACATTAGCTATTTCAGCTTTTGTTTGTTTTTTAACAACCGCAGTTTCTTGCTCTTATGAAAGTAAAGATAAAGAATCAAGTGATCAGCAATTTAGAGAAGAAATAAAGTTAGATTTTGATGAAAATATTGGTAAAAAGCTAAATGAAACTATTACCGTTGAAGTGTGAGAAGATTTTTTTAAGACAAAAAAAGTAAAAAAACAATTAACATATTGAGAACAATTTAAACCAGTTGAAGGAACTGTTGTTCAAGTATATGATGGTGATACATATTTACTAGAATACAAAGATAAATCTGGTAATGTTGTTAGTCAAAAAATCCGTTCTTGAGGAATTGATACACCAGAAACCAAATCTATTCATACACCTAATGTATCTGATTTAGAACAAGAATATTCTGATAGAGATACCGAACATGCTAAAAGTTTAATTTTAGGAAAAACAGTAAGAACATACCTTTTCCCAAGTGGTTCTACTTATGATAGAAGAACTGGAATTACATTTTTTGGAGATAATTTTGAAAAATGTTTTGAATTCCAAATGTTAAAAGATGGGTTCACATTATCTAGAATGACTCTTGTAGATATCAATAGTTTTAAATCAGAATATTCAAAAAAACAAAAAGATTCAATCCCTGGATTATTTTTAAAAGATTTTGCATATGCTGCAAACCATGCAGTTTTAAATAACAAAGCATTTTATGAAAAATTCAAAACACCATTAGAACTTCAAGAAGCTGTCTATGGTTCTCATGGAGATGTTTTATCAAGGTTTATGTATTTACCCTCACTATTAAATAATAGAGAAGCAGTAAATGAAGAAAATAATCTATTTAAATTTTTAGAAAAGAATAATAAATAAAGGAGAAAAAATGGCTGATTTTATTGAAGAACATCAAGAAAAAATGTTTCAATATGCTCAAGAGCGTTTTGAAAATAAAAAATCAACCCCTGCAATTGAAATCAAAGATTTAGTTATTGATTTTGGTGATGCTATTGCTGTTGATAATGTTTCTTTTTCAATCAATAAAGGTGAATTAGTTACTTTACTAGGTCCTAGTGGTTCAGGTAAATCAACAACTTTAAATGCAATTAGTGGTCTATTAAAACCAACAAGCGGAAAGATTTTCTTTAGTGGAATTGATGTAACTAAATACTCACCACAACAAAGAGAATTAGGTTTAGTATTTCAAAATTATGCATTATATCCTCATATGACTGTTTATGACAATATTGCTTTTCCTCTTGCAAATGATGAACATTGAAAAGCAGAAACAATTGAAAATTCACGTCGTGCACAACACAAAATATATGAGTTAATTTTAAAACACTTTAATGTTTCAGAAGAACAATTATCAGAATTACAAAAACAATTCTTTATGACTATTGATAACCCTAAAGAAGGTTATAAATATTTATTAGAATTAAAAAGTCAAAAAAATGATATTACTGAACACTCAACAAATGAAATTTCAAGACTAGAAGCTAAAAAACTAGCTCAAGGTAATAAATTAACAAAAGAATTAATTCAAAATATAAGCACTTTAAAAACAAATTTAAAAGTTTCTAAGTCATTTATTGATTTTAAAACAGATAAAAGATATTTAAATATTGAAAAAAATATTAATACTTTATTAGCGGAATTTTCAAGTTACTCAGATACCTTTTTAAAAGAAGAAACAAAATTAAGAGACGTTGAATCTAAAGATTTTAAATTAAAATCAAACAAGGAAACTAAAGAACTGGTTCTTGAAAATAAACAAAATTACAATTTAACAAAAGAAACAAAGTGCATTTTAAAATGTTTAAATAAACGTTACTTAAATTACCAAAAATCATTAGTATATAGTGCAAATATAAATAAATTATTTGAAATACAAAATACAAGATTATCTGAATTAAAAACTAAGTTTAAAACATTAAAAGACAATATTGAACAACTATTAGTAAAAGCATTTGCAGATTTTGACAAAATTAATTCAAATGATATTCTAAGTTCTAGAATGTATGGTGTTTATCAAAATACTTTAGAAAATATTTATAAATTAGAATATAGAATAGTTTCACTAAGAAACAAATTAGACCTTAATGCAGCAAAAAAAATGTATCACGCTGACTCACTTTTATCACGTAAACATGAAATTAATTCAAAAATTAAAGAAACACAAAAACGTAATAATTTAATAAAAAAAGATATTAAACAAAAATACAAAACATCTATTATTAACTTATTTAACCCAATTTTTGAAAAAGAAAATATTAAAGCTTTAACATTTAGTTCAAAAATTACTGAATTGCAAACAAAATTGCCTTCTGATTTACAAGTAGAAATAAAAGAACTTGCAAAAGAAATAGTTACTATTCCTGAAGCAATTAACCGTGATGTTTTAGAAGTTGCACGTAGAGTTGATATAACTAAAAACTTAATTAAAAGACCAACACAATTAAGTGGTGGGCAACAACAACGTGTTGCTATAGCTAGAGCAATTGTTAAAAAACCAAAAATTTTACTTTTAGATGAACCCCTAAGTAACTTAGATGCAAAATTACGTATTTCAACAAGAAAATGAATACGCGATTTACAAAGAGAAAGTGGTATTACGACAGTATTTGTTACCCACGACCAAGAAGAAGCTATGTCAATTAGTGATAGAATAATCTGTATGTCAACCGCTTTAGTTCAACAATTAGGAACACCAATGGAATTATATGAAAAACCTAAAAATGAATTTGTTGCAAAATTCCTTGGTATGCCAGAAATGACAATTATTGAAGCTGAAGTAAAAGACAACTGAGTAATGATTAATAAAAACCCAATTTTAGAGCTTAAAAATTATAAAAATGACAAAATTAAAGTTGGATTTAGAGGGGAAACATTAGTTGAAGCTAAAAACGGAATCATTAATGGTACCCTAAAAACTGTAGAATATTTAGGAAAAGAAATTCAATCACAAATTTACTTAGATGATTTAAATGTATTAGCTAATGTTTACTTAACTAAAAAAGATCACTATGAAATTGGTGAAAAAATTTCACTAAACTTAAAAAATGTAGATAAAATACACTTATTCGATATAAAAACCACACAAAGAGTTGAACAATAATGCTTAGTTGAATTAAATTAAGATTTATTAAAAAATACCGTATTAAAAAACATTACAATGCGGCTAGCGTAATAAATCAAAAACAACCTTTTTACAAACCTTTTATATTGATTTTACCGTCATTATTGACAATATTATTATTTACATTAATACCTTTTATATTAGTTATTATGGATGCTTTCTTAATTCAAAGAAATAGCTTTAATGCTGGTAATTTAGAATTAAGTCATGGTAACTTTGTTAAACTATTTGGAGGAACATTTACTTCAGATGGTGTAACACAAACATATGAAGCAGATAAATGATTTGTAGCCGGTATAAGAAACTCAATCATTTATGCAATTGTTGCTTTACCTATATCATTAGTAATTTCACTACTAATATCTTCAGCAATTGCAAACGTTTTAAGAAAAAAATTAAGAGGATTTTTCCAAACCATATTCTTTATTCCTTATGTAACAAGTGGAATAGCAGTATCAGTTACTTTCTATTTCTTATTTGATACTCAAAATGGTTTTATAAATCAACTTATTGATAGAAAAATACCAATTCCATGATTAACCAGTGGAGAAACTTCATCATTTTATGCATTTGTTGTTATATTAATTAGAGGTGTATGAGGTAATTTAGCATTTCAAGTTCTTTTATTAACAACAGCTATGTTATCTGTTAACCCTAGTTTATATAAAGCAGCAAGTATTGATGGATCTCATAAATTACAACAATTTTTCTCAATTACTTTACCATCAATAAAAAGAACAGTATCGTTTTTAATAACGATTGGAATTATTGGTGGAATCAAGATATTCCCATTAGCCTTATTTAATAATAACGCTTTAGAAGGATTCCATAATGGAGGATCAAGTATTATGTTATACATCTTCTACTTTGTGCGTGAAGATGTACACCTAGCAGCAGCTGCGTCACTTGTTTTATTTGTTTTAGGAGTATTTATTTCATTTACACTAAGAAGATTAGTAACAATTACATACAATATCAGTATAAATTTAGGAGTTAAAAATGTTTCGAACAAAATTATGAATAAAAGAAAAGTATCTAAAAAAATCTTTAGCTTCTAAACAAGAAAAAATCTCAAAACAAGTTGAAACAGCAAATTTAATTGGAAACTTACTTGGATTCTTCTTTAAATTTTTTGTGTTCGTATTTTTTGGATTATTAATCCTATTCCCGTTCTATTTTATGATTTCTATGTCACTACTTGACACACAAGTTGTATTGATATCAGATAATTCTAACT
Source organism: Mycoplasma zalophi (assembly GCF_018914005.1). Classification (NCBI taxonomy): domain Bacteria; kingdom Bacillati; phylum Mycoplasmatota; class Mollicutes; order Mycoplasmatales; family Mycoplasmataceae; genus Mycoplasma; species Mycoplasma zalophi. Next base: position 455,470 of record NZ_JAHMHI010000001.1, on the reverse strand, counting down.
TACCTATTTATCCTAAAAAATTTGAAGGAGATGGACTAAGTTTACACTTTGAAAACTTCCAACAAGCTTTTCAATCAGGATATTTTAAATCACTAGTTATGACAGCTGGTGTAACTGCAATAAGTGTTGTCGGAAAAATATTCTTCAGTATAACATTTGGTTATGCATTTAGTTTAAGAAAATGAAAATTTAAAAATGCTTCATGATTGTTATTTTTAAGTTTATTAGTATTACCAGAAGTAGCTTTATTATCTGGACAATATAAAATAGCAGTAACATTAGGATGACAATCTGGACCAATGCAATTAGTTTCACTATCTATGCCATTTGTTGCTTCAGTATTTTCTGGTTTTATGTATAGAAATGCATTTGAAGCAATTCCTGATTCAGTAAGAGAAAGTGCTATGATTGATGGTGCAAGTGAATTTAAATTCTTTGTTAAAGTAGCAATTCCTATGGTTAAAGCAACAACTTGAACAGTTGGAATTCTTACAGCATTTGCAGCATGAAATAGTTTTATTTGACCAAGTTTAATTTTAAGTGGATCAAATAATAATGGTTATAGTGTTTTAAACTTATGACTATTTACAACTGGAAAAAGTACAGAAACTGAAGTTTCACGTGTATTTATAAACATACGTATGGCAGCAGTAATTTTAGTAATTTTACCAATGTTCATAACTTATTTCTTCTTTAGAAAACGTATTATGAATGCTATCTCAAGACAAGGTCAAGCTACAAAAGGATAATTATGACATTTAAAACAAAAGAAAAAATAAAAAAAATAACAAGAACAATATGAAGTAAAAAACGTTTAGTTTTTAGCTTTATTGTAATAGTAGTTGGATTAGCTTTTGTTGTGCTTGCTTTTTATGGATTACTAGCATTACCTTTTAAATGAAACTAACAAGAAACAAAAATTACCCTTTTTAATTGGGTAATTTTTTTATAAAAAAACACAGGATAACAAAAGTTACCCCGCTTTATGCAAATTTAAGAAATAAGAATCACTTATCCCAACTTAACTATCAAATTGTTAAACATTCAGTCATCACCATCCGGTTAGCTATTTCGAATGTATTATGAGGTTTTACCCAAGAAACTTGCCTTTGATTATTGAAAAATCTAAGTTTTCTTTCAGTTTTTCGTTTCTACTTCTATACAGACTCTTTATACGCATATTACTATGTTTCAACTGAAATTACTGTTTGATATCAAGAGATTGCTTTCTCACATTCACAATGTCTTACAGCAACAGAGTTATAGAATACTTTTTAACAACCAACAGCTAATTTTTACTTTTTTCTCAATTGCTATACATTAGCTTCTCTTTTGGAAGGGAATTTCACCCCTGAGAAAAAATGCTTTAACCCCAAGTAAGGTTTATTCAGCCATTAAATTTGCTTGTATATAAATATATCACAAAAAAATTAAATAATTATTTTTTAATAAAAATTTATTTAAATATAAAAAATGTTAATTAATTATTATATATGTATTTTTTATTTTTTAAATGAACATTAGAAATTATTATTTTATTTTAATTGTCTTAGGCATTAAAAAGTAATAAAATTAATAATAGGTACATTTATTAAATGTACTTGTATTTTCAAAAAAAATAGGAGATTAAAATGAAATTCAAAAAACGTTCTTTATACCTATTTTTAGGTACTGCAGCAATGATAGCAACTATTTCACCAGCGGTTGCTGCTTCATGTACACCAAGTAAGGTAGTAGAAGACGAAAAAAATAAACAAGCTATTGAAACACAACTAGCTCGTATTCAAGATATTACAAGACGTGCAAATAATTTTATTAATGACAAGTTACAAGCAGAAGAATTTAAAGATTCAAAAATTCAATTATTAGGAATATTACAATCAATTAATGTTTTAAAAGACATTAAAGATGCTGAAGCTTTAAAGGCAGAAGTAGATAGTTATGAAACAAAATACTTAAGTTTTAAAGAAAATTTAAAGAATCTTGATGAAATACGTAAATCAACATCTAAATATGTAGATGAAATTACTAAAATGTATGAAACATTTTTAACTGAAAGAGAAAATTTACTTGGAGAAACCGCGGGAGCTTTAACAGATGAAACTAAAGAAGTTCTACTAACTTATGAAAAAGCTAAATTAGCAGAATTCCAAGCTTATCTAGCAAAACAAATTTCTACAAGTGAAAGAGTTTGAATAGGATCAATAATAACCAAAATTCAACAAGATATTGCGCTAATAGAATCAGATATTAGATATGTTGGTGGAGATGCATTAATTTTAGCTGATGACTCTATGCTTAAATTTTATTTTGACGGAATAAATGATCAACTATTTTCAATAAGAACTCATAAGTATGGAGAAGAATTAAGACAATTAAACGACAGTTGAACAATATCAATAGTAACATTGGATAGTAATAACGAAACAATTGAAAAATTAAAAGCAGAAAAAGCTAAAGCAAAGACTGATGAAGAAAGACTAGAAAAAGATAAAAAAATTAAAGAATTAGAGAAAGAAAACGAAGTACTTAATGAAAATATATCAAATATAAATCAAAAAATAAATGAAATTAATGATGCAGTTTTCCCTTTCATAGTTCCATATATTAATCAATTAATAGAAAATCTGAAATCAGGAGTTAAAAAAGATATAACAAATTCAAAAGTTTATGTAAAACAAGGTGTATCTTCATTGTTAGTTAACAATTTTGCTGATGCATTAGAAAGATTTTTTAATTCTACAAATGATAAAATAACATTACAAGAGTTTTTGAATAATAGTGAATTATTAGGTGAATTAACACCATTACAAAAGATAGTAAAAATGTTTTTAGAATATTATGGGGTTGAATATTTAACCAAAGCTCATGGTGAAGGTTTAAGTACAATTACATTATCTAAAACAAACTTTTCAGATGATAATAAAGCAGTAGAATTTGAAAAAGAAGACACATATGTTATACCTGATACATTTAACAAAATATATGGATTAGGATATACAAATGGTGATTTAGCAGCTAAAAATGTTGGATTAGGTGGAATGAAAAACAAAGAAGCCGCTAAAAAAATATATGAAGCTTTATTATTTAGTAATTTAACAATCAAAAAAACAGCTCAAGAAATTTATAATTGAGGAGTTGAAAGATCAAGAGGAGATTTAGCAGCATTTGAATTTGTTGCAAATAAAATAGCAACATTAGTTACAGGTTCAGAAACAGCTGATTGAACTCCAACAGTTAAATATAATGCGGTTAAATTAGATGCAACACCTTCAAACCCTGCATCTTCAACCGATGTTAAATTAAATATTCGTGTTGGTGGAAAATTAAACATTAAAGAATGATATAAATGATTAACTCAAGATGATATGTACTATGGTTTAGAAGCTACAATGACACCAGAAAAAGCTGATCAAATAATTAAAGATCCAGCATATGCTGACTATGTTGCATTAGCTGATTCTAGAGGATTTGAAAAATATAAAAATTCAGAAGAAAAATACGACTTCAACCAATCAATCACAAACAAACAAATGTATGCTTCAGGATTAGAAGCTCTAAAACAATATAATATTTGAAGAGAAAAAACACAAGATTTTGCATCTTCATACTTTAACAAAGGTATAGAAAATGTTAAAATTATTCCTGTTAAAGAATTTTCAACTGATTTAGGTTCATATAGTAACAGAGCAGGTGCATTCTTCTTTAACCTAAAACCATACATGGGATTACCAAAATGATCAACAACATCATTTGTTAACCATGAATCAAAAATGGGACACCACAACCAATTATGATACACAAAATCATATGGAGCAAAAGAAGGGGATAAAAAACTAGAAATTTTTGATTCTACTGCTTATGCCGAAGGTTGAGCACTATTTATGGAATGATTTGCTATTGAAACAGGATGATATGGAACACCAGATTATAGTGATGCAAATAACTATGATAAAATTCCTAGAGACTTCTATCATGCAATTGATGGATATTTACCAGCTTTAGCAAATGATGAAAAAGCATCGCCTGAAGAAATAGCATACTTAAAAGAAGTTGCTGGTGGAACATACTGAAATTTAGCGACATCAGTTCAAAAAAATCTAACAGATACTCAAGCAGCTAAACTAGCAATCCAAATTGGTAATTTAATGCAATACTATGGAGCAATTAACGAAGCTACTTTACGTGACAATCGTTTAGCTTTAGATACAGCATTACATGGTATTATCGACTCACCAGATGAATACATTGGATCAGGAATTAGTATAAATGACCAAAGAGAATTCATGAAAAAACACTTACAATTACCTTCAGATATCAATGCATATCCAAAACGTTACTTAGGTTACTTAGGACAAGCTACTTCTTACAACACAGGTAAAGAAGTTATGAAAGATATCTACAAAAAAGTTCAAAAAGCTTCAGGAAAAACAAGAAAAGAATTTGCAGAAGATAAAGAAACATTGAAAAAAATGTTCAACTTATATCTATCATACGGAAATATTCCATTAGAAGTTTTAGAGGAATTAGTTATTTCACAAATGATACCAAACGCAGATGAAAATAACAAATATTAATTTATTTCAATAAGAATTTAAATTTTTAAACAAAAAAATAATATTTTAATTTAAAAACACCACAACATGTTATTGTGGTGTTTTTAATATAGATTTTACTTATTTTTATTACCATTTATTTAAAAAAAGTTTATGGTTTTTGAATAATTTATGAAACAAGATTTTAAAAATTAATGATTTAGAAATTTATTAATAAATATGCAATTTTGTAACTATATTTATCAAATTTTAAGCATCTATTATTTTTTATTTATTTTATTATTAAAAATTTTTAATTTGTTTTCAAGGTATTTCTACAGTAAACAAAGGAGTTAAAGAAACAGTTGGATCATGTCTTTGTTTTCGTAATAGTTTTGTTGCTCTTCTTCTACGATCTAAGTGATTTTTTGCATCATGATAAATTTGAACTGATAATTTTATTAGATTGGGATCATTTGGAACAATGTCAAAAAAGAATCTAATATCAATATAACTTCTATAAAATTTATTTTTAATGGTTGTTAAAGGCGGGTTTAAAACAACAAAATATTTACTTATTTCTCTTGTTTTAAAAATACTAAAATAATCTATTTGATATTCTTTTCAATTATTTAATTTTACTAATTTTCTTTTGGTATTTTCAAATAATTCTACAAAACTTTTGGCACTTATGTCTAATTTATTTGCATTTTGTTTTAAATGAAGTTTTTCTAGAATTGGTTGCGTTTCTGATCTTTTGATGGCAAAATAATTATCTCAATTTCCAGTGGCCTTTATCACTTTATACCCAAATAAATATTTTATAGGTGCCATGGTTTCTTTTTTATTTATAATTGGTTTATTATTTGGAGAAAGTATAACATATGGATTATCACTGTTTGTAAAATCTAAAGAAAATGAGTTACCATTATTGTTGACATTTTCTCAATTTGGTCTATTTTTATCATAAGTTTTGCATGAAATAGCAAAAACAGCAGGAATAAAACTGCAAATTGCTAAAGTATATAAAGTTAAGTATTTTCACTTCTTTTTAGTCATATTATAATTATAAATTTATTTAAATTTAAATACATAAAATACACTAAAAAAAGAAACTTTATTACATAAAAAATGTATAATTTGTTAAAGGATTATAAGAATGAAAAAAAAAATAAGAAATAAATTTTTAATAAATATATTAATTTTTATTGTCAGTTTTACTGTGATTTTTTTTATTATAAATATTTTAATGCAATCAAAAATTAAACAAAATACAAACAATAATTTCGAAGTAAATATATTTTTAAACTTTATAAATTACATAAAAAATATATTTAATGGTTCATTTGGTCAAATTTATTCAGAAACCATTGCAAAAACAAATGTATCAATTCCTTATTTGTTTTTTAGTTATTTTGGACTAAGTTTAATTTTTTGTTTAATAACATTTTTATTTTCATTAATTATCGGTAATGCTTTAGGTATTATAAGTGCTAAATATATAAATAATGTTCCTGATAAATTATTTACAACAATAATTAACATTTTTACTTCAATACCTTTAATTATATTAATGATTATTTTATTAGTTTTTTCTAGTGCTTGAGGTTTTCCTTCTCAATACATAATTAACTCAAAATATACTGAATTTTCAATAATAGTCCCTATATTTATTTGTTTTATAGGTACAGTTAATTTTTTCTTTTTTAAATCAAGAAAAGCATATTTAGATTATGTAAATTCAGAACATTATACTTTTGCAAAAGCTTTGGGATTTAGCTATATAACAATTTTTAAAAAATTTATTTTAAAGCAATTAGTTATTAGCCAAGTTAAATATTTATTTCCTATTTATACAATGCTAATTACAATTTCATTAGTTGTTGAAAGAATATTTAATATTCCGGGTCAAAGTGTTTTAATAAGTTTTGCTTACAATAGAGCAGAGATTGATATATTAATGTTCTTTTTTACTTTTTCTTTAATAATTATGACGGTACTTCAAACATTGTTTGACATTTTAATAAATACTTTAAATCCTCAACAAACATTACAACAAAATACTTTATCAATTTTTTCAGTAAGAAGGTTTAAATATGCAGTCAAATAATTTTAAATTTATTGATAAGTTAACTGACAATAATGACAAAGTACCATTAAAACAAACAGAACAAAGACAATTTTGAAAAAGATTTTTTTCAAAAAAAATAAATTATTTTATTCTTGCACTTTTTATATTAAGTTGTGTATGTTTAATAAGTTTTAGGATTTTTATTCAATATAATCCAGAACAATCAGTCAGTGTTGAAAATGATTTAGTAAATAATTTAAATCCTGCATTAAATCCACTTATAAAAAGAAATTTTGAACGTGGTGATACACTAAATTTTGTTTATAAAATAAGAGATTTAGAAGAAATAAGAGCAAAAAATCTGCTAATTGATCCAGTATTTAAAATCTTATTTGATTCATCTTATTTAGCAGGTGGTGGAAATAAAACAATAAATACAGATATAGTTACTTTGATATATAATCCTTATGATTTATTAAAAGCAATTGAACTAAATGGTCTTTCAAATGAAATACATAATTATAATTTTATTTTAGGAACTAATGCAAATGGAATTGATATTTGATCAAGAGTTTGATATTCAATTTTCAATACAATTGCAATATTGGTAATTGTTACATTTTTAAATGCAATAATAGGGACATTTTTAGGTTCTTATGTTGCCTTAAATGAAAATAAATTTATTTCTAAAGTTGTTGTTATGATTTCTTATGTTATATCTTCTATTCCAGAAATTATTTGAATAATTTTATTGTGTGCTTTATATAACGGTTCACTTTTGAGTATTTTTGTAAGTTTTTTAGTAATTAGTTGAGTACCTTTTTATGAACTCACAAAGCAAGAAGTACAGAGATTAAGAAATCTAGATTTCATTTTAGCGTCTAAAGCTATAGGAAAAAATAATTTTCAAATTATTTTTACTGATATATTTAGCAATATTTTTTCAGTTGTTTCTATTTTCTTTGTTGAAAGAATAGCTTTAGGAATTTTAATTGTAAGTGCAATAAGTTTTTTAGATTTTATTAATAACTCATCATATGCAACAATAGGTGTGGTGTTAAAAGAATCAATTGAATCATTGTCACAAAATCCTTATTTCTTTATAACTATTATTAGCTCATTAACTATAATTATTTTTAGCTTTAAATTTTTTGCAAATTCCTTAGCATTTGCAAATGAAGTTAAAACAACAAAATAACAAGTTTTTTAAAATAAAAACCCCTAACGGGTTTTTTTATTTCTCTTGTGTTGTTTTCTTTTTAAAAAATAAGCTAATAAAACTAAACCAAATGATAATGAAGAAAAAACAGAAATAAAAATTACTAGTTTATTATTTGTGTTGTTTTTGCTTGATGAGTTTTTTATTTTTTCTTTTGTTTCTTTTTTATCATTTTCGGGTGATTTTTGAGTATTTTTTTCAGTGTTTTCTTTGGTTTTATTGGTTTCAGTACCTGTGTTTGTATTGCTCTTTTTATTATCCGATTCTGGAGCTTTAGTTTCTGCAACATTTTCTTTTTGATTATTTGAATTTGCTATATTATCTTCGTTTTTTACATTATCTGTGCTTGAGTTTTGATTATTATCATTCAAAATTTTATTATCATTTTGTACAGATTCTGTTTTTGAATTATCTATTTTTTCTGCAGGATTATTATCGTTTTCAACATCTTTATGTGTTTTTGTATCATCTGAAGTAAATGTGTTTTCTTTGTTGTCTTTTTCAATGTTTTCATTTTTATTTTCGACTTTAGATGGTTCAATATCTTCATTTTCTTTTTCAGTTTCAGTATCTAAATCAGTAACTTTGTAGTTATAAAAATTTAAATCAGGGTTGCTATTTAAATTTGGTTTTACAATTTTTCCAATTTCATTTATTACTTGTTGTAATTTGATTTTTATATTAAAAAATGCTATTTGTGGTAAAGCAACACTTATAGGAGTTGTACTATTTGTTGAATAAATTCCTATGGTATCAATTAATAATCTAAGTTCCTGCCTAGGTTCATTTAGTAGGTTTAAAATTCTTGTTTTATCTTGCTGGGTAATTTTATGTTTTGTAAATAAATTTTCTAACACATTAGATTTTATGTAATCAATTAAAGGAGTTGCTATGTATTTATAAATTAATGAAGCATTTTCATTTAATTTATTTGTAAAATTGATGTTATTATTTCAATTTATATCATTAATATTTAAATTTAAGTTAAATAGATCTTTTATATCTTCTAAATAAAAATTTTTAATCATATCTTTCACATTTTCTTTTGGAATATATTTTGAGTCTAAAATTTCTTCATTTGAAAAAATAATTGCAGGATTTATTCTTCATATTTCAAAAAATGTGTAGTTAATGTTTTTATGAAATCTATAAAATTCATCTTTAAAATATTTAGCATAATAACTTAAAAGATTTCTATATGTTTGTAGATTATTAAGATTTAAACTATTAATTAGTTTTTTAAGTTCTGCATTAGTTTTCATTTTCTTAGATTTTTGGTTATGTTTTAATTTTGGGTCATAATTTAATAAATATAATTTTGGTTTTATTACATGTTCAAAATAAATATTTTGTGATTCATCATCAGTTCTTTCTGTTTTATCGTTAACAAATCAAGAATTATTATTATCTAATTCACTAAAATAAAAACCACTAAAAATTTGTCTAGCTTGATTTGCTCAATATTCATATTTTTTCTTATTTTCTTGTTTTATTGTTCAGGGTGATTTGCTTAAATCTTTATTTAACTCCTCGTAGCTAAAACTATTTTTATTTTCATCAATTCATCTTTGCCCTAGATATTTAAATATATTTTGTATTGTTTTATTTACAATATCTGCATCTGTTAATTTTACTAAGTCGATTTGATTATTTAATTCTTGTTGAATTTGGTTGTTATTAAATGTATTATTATTTTGTTCAAATATTAAATTACCTACTATTGTTTTTAAAAAATCATTAACATATTTATTAATTTGATTATTGATTTGATTTTTAGGTTGTTGTTCGTTAATGTTTTTTATTTCATTTTGTATAGAAATTGAGTCATTTTTAAATGTATTTTCAAAAATATTTATTAACGATTCTTTTAATGTTTTAATTTCTTGTTCTGAATGGTTGGAATTATCATGTTTTAAGTTTTGACTTGTTACAGATATGGGTGCTGCTGTAACAATAGAAAGATTAAGTAATGTTAAAGTTAATGATTTCATAGCTATCCTTTTTGTGAGTTAAATAATAATATTATATACATTGTTTTTATTTTTAAACTAATAAAAAAATAAACTCAAAAAAAGAGTTTATTAAATTAATAAAAAAAACCATAAGACATAACACTTCTCGATATGGCTGCTATGTTTCCATCCTGACCAGGTTACAAGGTTATTATTCTTATGGCATACTTATTTTAACACAAAAATTCACTGAAAATATAAAAAAACAGAGCATTGCTGCTCTGCTTAAATATTTGAAATTATTTAACAATTTCTACAACTGTACCAGCACCAACTGTTCTTCCACCTTCACGGATTGAGAATTTGGTTCCGTTTTCAACAGCGATTGGTGAGATTAAGTCAACGATTAAGTCAACGTTTTCTCCTGGAACAACCATTTCACGTCCATCAGTGAATTTAATTCCACCTGTAACGTCTGTTGTTCTGAAGTAGAATTGTGGTTTATAGTGTGAGAAGAATGGTGTGTGACGTCCCCCTTCTTCTTTTTTAAGTGCATAGATTGTTGCTTTGAATTCTGTGTGAGGAATAATTGTTTTAGGTTTTGCTAAAACTTGTCCACGTTCAACTTCTGAACGGTCAACTCCACGTAGTAATAATCCAGCATTATCTCCAGCCATAGCTTCTTTTAAGTTTTTACGGAACATTTCAATTCCTGTAACAACTGTTTTTTTGGTTGGTTTTAGTCCAACAATTTCAACTTCTTCGTTAATTGTTAATTGTCCACGTTCAACTCTTCCTGTTGCAACTGTTCCACGTCCTGTAATTGTGAAAACATCTTCAACAGCCATTAAGAATGGTTTATCTGTTTCACGAGGAGGTTCATCTATTCATGCATCAACTGCATTCATTAATTCTTCTATTCCAGCTTCATATTTAGCATCACCTTGTAGTGCTTTTAAAGCTGATCCACGAATAATAGGTGTATTATCTCCATCAAATCCGTATGATGATAATAAGTCACGAATATCCATTTCAACTAGGTCGATAATTTCTTCTTCACCTTCTAGCATATCTACTTTATTTAGAAATACTACCATTTTGGGAACTCCAACTTGTTTTGAAAGTAGGATGTGTTCACGTGTTTGAGGCATAGCACCATCTGTTGCAGCTACTACTAGAATAGCTCCATCCATTTGTGCAGCTCCTGTAATCATGTTTTTAACATAGTCAGCGTGACCTGGACAGTCAACGTGTGCATAGTGACGAATTTGTGTATTGTATTCAATGTGAGCTGTATTAATTGTAATTCCACGTTCTTTTTCTTCTGGAGCGTTATCGATTGATGCATAGTCACGAGCTTCTGATAACCCTTTTTTAGCTAAAACTGTAGCAATAGCAGCAGTTAAAGTAGTTTTACCATGGTCAACGTGTCCTATGGTTCCAATGTTAACGTGAGCTTTTGAACGGTCAAAATCTTGTTTTGCCATATTAAATCCTTTCATTTTTATACTTTGTTTTTTAATTTAACGCGTTAAACCACCTAAGTATAGTCTTTCATCTATATCCTGTCCATTTCGCATTTATTCTTAATAATTGTACCAAAAAAAGAAAAATTTTCAATATTTGTAATTTTGGATGTTTATAAATTATACATTATAACCATACGTTATATACATATTAATTTATTAATTAATATTATAATTATAAATGTAGAAGGGTAATTATGAGTAAAGAAAAGAATAATGTAGCTAATACAAACGATGATAATTATGTAATTGTTATCGAAAATTTAAAAAAGAATTTTAAAAAATTTCAAGCTTTAAAAGGAATATCTTTTTCTGTTAAAAAAGGTGAATTATTTGGATTTTTAGGACTTAATGGAGCAGGAAAAACAACAACACTAAATATAATTTTAGGATTATTGAAAAAAGATGGGGGGAATATATATATAAATAATAAATCTATAGATGAAGATATTGTTTCCATTAGAAATGATATTGGTATTGTATTTCAAGAATCTATTTTAGATCCTGGATTAAGTGTTTATCAGAACTTATTAGTAAGAGCTAGTTTATACAAATCTTATTTTAAAGATAAAGATATAAAAGAAGTTGTTGATGAAGTAATTAAAGAGTTTCAATTAAAAGATTTTGTTCATAGAAATTATTCAAAACTAAGTGGAGGGCAAAAAAGAAGAGTTGACATTGCAAGAGCATTAGTTCATAAACCATCAATTTTATTTTTAGATGAACCAACAACTGGTCTTGATCCAAGTACAAGAAAATTAGTTTGAGAAATTCTTGCTAAGATTCAAAAATCAAGAGGATTAACAATACTTTTAACAACACATTATATGGAAGAAGCTGATAATTGTGATCATGCTATTATTATTCAAAAAGGTCAAAAATTAGTTGAAGGTACACCTGCTGAATTAAAAACAAAATACTCAAGTAGCACTGTAAAAATACACAAATGTTCACAAATCTTAAAAGAAAAATTAGATAGAAATTTAGATAATTATTTAAACTGTACAGTGGTAAATGGAAGTTATGTAATTAAATTTGAAAGTTTTGAAAAAGGTTCTCAATGAATTAAAGAAAATATAGAACAAATTTTAGATTATGAATTCTATAAAGGTACAATGGATGAAGTATTTTTAAATGTAACACAACTATTTGGAGGTTTATAATGACAAGTCAATTATGACATTTATACAAAAGGCATTTTTTAATTTTTATCAAAGATAAAAAAAGAATTTTCTTTACATTTATGAGTCCGATGATAGTGTTTTTATGTTTTATTCTGTTTGCTAGAGCAATATATAAGGCACAATTACCTGAAATGGTACCTGATAATATTAAAAATCAATATGCTGATATAAATTTAATGATTGGTCTTTTATCAGTTACTACATTTACTAGTGCAATTAGTTTATCATCGGTTATGATATCTGATGCTGAGAAAAAAATATTAAACGATTTGTATATGACACCAGTAAAAAGCAGTATAGTAAGAGTAAGTTACTTATTATTTAATATATTTTTAAATATAATCATTACCACATTAATGTATTTAGTAAGTATAATATGAATGTTAATAGATAAAACTTTTACAGTAAATGGTATAAAATCTATTGATGTTGAAAAAGGTTTTTATATTTTTATATTCATAATTGTTGGTTGTTTATTAAATAGTTCAATATTTGTGTTTTTATTAAGTTTTTTAAAAAGTAGTTCTGCTTTTAGTCCTATATCAGCTGCATTAAGTGCAATCGCAGGATTTTTAATTGGAGCATTTGTTCCACTACAAACCTTTCCTAGAGGAATAGCTGAAATATCAAGTTTAATACCATCTACTCAAATTAGCAATTTAATTAAGCATTTTGCATTAGAAGGATTAGGAATTTCTGGACAAACAAATACAACTAAAGAATTTATTATTTTATTTGGTCAAGATATTGAATGGTGAGGTTCATTTATTTATGTATCATCCTGAATAATTGTTATAAGTATGCTGAATTTGTTTGTACAAAATTCAAAGAGAAAATAGTTATTTTAAAAGGAAGCTAGGCTTTCTTTTTTAATATAAAAACTAGTGCTACAAAGCACTAGTTAATTAATCAAATAAGCTAATTCTATTATCTTCGGGTAAACCATCTAAAATTCCTAATTCTTGCATTGTTTTTTGAATTCTTGAATTAACTTTTGTTCTTGTCATTAGATCTTCAACACTTAAAATTGGATATTGATTTCTTGCATCTACAATTGTTTGAGCGACAGAGATACCCATTGAATCTATAGTTGTAAATGGTGGTATTAAAGCGTTTTGATCATAATCTATTATTCATTCACTGGTTTGTGATTTTTCAATAGAAACAGGTAATATCTTAAATCCTCTAGCATAAAGTTCTTGAGCTATTTCTAATTCTGGTAAAGCTGCTTGTTCCTTTGATGATAATTTATAAGAATTTTTATTCATTTCAACAATTCTTTTATCCACAACTTCTTTACCCTTGGTCATAGATTCAATTTCGAATGTGCTTGCTCTTGTTGTAAAGTAACTTGCATAATATTCTAATGGATAATATATTTTGTATCAGGCAATTCTTCAAGCCATAATTACATAAGCAGTAGCGTGAGCTTTAGGAAACATATACTCAATTTTTTTCATAGATTCAATATATCATGAAGGAACATTGTGTTCAAGGAGCATTTTTTCTTCTTCATCAGTTATTCCTTTTCCCTTACGGACTTTTTCCATAATTTTAAAACTTGAAAGAGGTTCAACTTTATTTCTTATTAAATAAGCCATAATATCATCACGACAACAAACCAACTGACTTAATTTTAAATGTCTTGTTTTTATTAATTCTTCGGCATTTCCAGTTCAAACGTTTGTTCCATGACTAAGTCCACTTAAACTGATTAAATCAGCAAATGATGTTGCTGTATAAGTTTTTAACATCCCACGAACAAAACGAGTACCAAATTCAGGAATACCTTTTACACCTGTTCTTTCATTTATTTGATCTGCTGTAATATTTAAAGCTTCTGTGGAATTAAATAAAGACAATACTTTGGGATCTGATTTAGGAATACTGTCATATTTAACGTTGGTTAAATTTTCAAGCATTTTTATTGTGGTTGGATCATCTTTTCCTAATAGGTCTAGTTTTAGAACGTTATCGTGTATAGATTTAAAATCAAAGTGGGTTGTTTTTCATTCATTTTGATCATCATTTGCAGGATAAACAACAGGTGTAAAATCTTCAACGTCAAACTCTTTAGGGATTATTATTATTCCCCCTGGGTGTTGTCCTGTAGTCCTTTTTACATTTGTACATTGATTTCCTAAAAAGTCTAAAAATTGATTTGAAAATCTTTCTTGACCTGCATTTACTAATTCATCATATTTTTTAGCAAATCCATATCCTGTTTTTTCCTTAACTTTTAAAACAGTTCCAGCTCTATATGTGTGTTTTTCTCCAAACATTTCCTTAACAGTATTGTGAATTATATTTTGATATTCTCCTGAAAAATTTAAATCAATATCAGGAACTTTATCAGCATTAAAGCCTAAAAATGTTTCAAATGGAATAGAGTGTCCATCTTTAATTAGAGCTTCATTACAGTTTGGACAGTGTTTATCAGGTAAATCTCATCCACATGATAATTCTGCTGTTGTTTCAAACATTTCTAAATATTTACATTTAGGGCATAAATAATGTGGTGGAAGCGGATTAACTTCAGTTATACCACTTAAATTTGCAACAATACTTGACCCAACAGAACCACGACTTCCAACTAATCACCCATCATCGCCAGCTTGTTTTATTAATTTATGGCTTATTCAGTAAATAACGCTGTATCCATATTCAATAATTGGGTTTAATTCTTTTTTAATTCGAGTTTCAATTAGTTCTGGTAAAGGGTTTCCATATCTTTCATAAGCTGTTTTGTAAACAATTTCTTTTAATTTTTCAGGGCTATTATCAAAATTAGGAACATATAATTTGTCTTTAATAACTTGAATTTTTTCAATTTGTGAAGCAATTAAATGTGTATTATTAATAACTAAATCTTCAATTGTTTGTTTATCTTCTAAAAATTTAAATTCATCAAGCATTTGATTTGTTGTCTTAAAATCCAAAGTAGGATAAAAGTTAATATCTTTAGTTTTATAGTTAAATAATCAATGTTTTTTAGCATTTACTTGATCTGCAAAAATATACACTTGATGTGCTAATTTTTGAATTTTATCAATATAACGACAATCACTAACTGCAACAGGAATTTTGTTATATTTTTTAGCTAATTCAATAACTCATTTGTAAGCATCTTTTAGTTGATTTTCTGAAATTTGCCCTTTTTTAATTTGATAATTATAAGTACTTATAGGTGCGAATTCAATGTAATCATATTTTTTTATTAATTCTTCAACATCTTTTGAAGTTCCTGTGAAAACTGTGTTTCAAAAATATGAGTTGTGCGTTGAAGTACCGATAAATAAATCATTTGAAAACTCTAAGTCTTCAATAAAGATTCTTGCCCCTGCGTTGTAATTATCAGTTGAAGCTTTAGAAAATATTTTAAATAACTGTTTTAATCCTGTTTGATTTTTTGCTAAAATACGCACTTCATAAGGTATTTTTTTTGAATAATAAAAACTATCTATACAATTTCTTAATTGACTTGAGTTAGTAATTTTTAAATCTCTTTCTAGTTTTATAATCATTTTTATTCAAACATCACTTAAAACCTTAGCATCTTGGTCTGCTCGGTGAGCTTTGTCATCATCATAAAAAACATCAAACTTTTTAGAAACAGAAGAAAGTCTAAAACGTGTATTTTGAGGAAATAATATTCTTGCTATATTTAATGTATCTAAAGCTAAAACATCTAATTCTTGTAAATTATGTTTCTTAAATAACTCTCTAACATGTCCAATGTCAAAAGAAGCATTATGGGCGACTGCAACACCACTTTGTAAAATACTATGAATTTTAATAGCACCTTCTAATTGACTTATTCCTAAGCTTTCTAGCATATCATTATCAATTTTAGTTAATTCAGTTGTAAATGCTGAAATAGGAGTTGTGGGTTTCATAAAAAATTGAATTTTTTCTAATATTTCTCCGTTTTGGATTATTACTGCTCCAAATTCAATAATTTCATCATAAATAGGACTTAAACCACTTGTTTCTAAGTCAAATACAATGTATTTTTGATTTTTTAAGTCGAAATCTTTTGTACCATAAACAATTTCATTAGATTTACTAATAAGATTTGAAGTTACTCCATAAATAGGTTTTATATTTGCATTTTTTGCTTCCTTTTCTAAATCTGGAAAAGATTGTACTGAATCTGTATCTGTAATAGCAATCGCTTCATGTCCTAATCGTTTTGCTAAATTAATATAATCTTGTGTAGAATTTAAACCATCCTGAGTTGATAAATTACCCCTTATTGCAAGTTCAATTCTTTTTTTAGTTGCAGGGTCTAAAAAATTATTTCATAATGGATTAATTTTTTGAATTGCATGAGCATTCATAAGTTTAATTTTTAAATAATTGTCATAATCCATTGTTCCTGAAACTTCAACGAAATCACCATTTTTTAGATCTTTAATTTCCGGATTTCTTTGTGTAACTATTTTAGCTTCTGTGAAATCACTTATTGTAAATTTTAAAATAGTAAAATTTTCCTTTATGTTTTTATATTCAACATTAAAAATTTGTCCTTTTATTTTTAAATTTACTATAAATTCAGCATCAAGTTCATCAATTTTTACTTCCTTATATTCCTTTTTATTTTTTTTATAAAAACTATTTTCAGGTTTTGAAAAGTTTTGAGATTGATCTTTTTTATTTTCTTCATTTTTTCAAAATTCTTCAATGCTTTTTTTGTAAATGTTGCTTGTGCTAGATTTATTTTGAACTTGATCAAATCTTTGTATCATTATTTTTATTTCAGGATAACCATATTTATGTAAAACGTTTTCAAATTCTTCTTTATATTTATTAAATCTATTTAAGAATGTTTCTGTCTGTCCTTTTATTATTAAAATATTTGGGTCTTTGTGTTCAATATTTATATGTGATAATTCTTTTGTAATCGAAGCTATGCTGGGATTTTCTTTTTCTAATCCAAACTGTAAATAATCAAGCATGGTTTTTGGGTCGTATTGTGGAACTTGAACAGAAATTTCTAAATCTAGTGGAATATTTAATTTCTTAGTAGCTTCTAAGAAACTTTTATATTTATGAATATCAATGTGATAATCAAAAACAATATGTAAATGTAATTTACCTTCTGATTCTGAGTATTCTACATTATCAACAAAGCATTTTTCAAAATCCTCATCAGGTTGAAAATTTATTTCATTACAAAATTTTAAAAGAGTTTTATCCATAATATTCTCCTAAACATAAATAAATAAAATTGTTCAAATAATTGTAACGAAACTCAATGAGTCTAGTCTATCCATAATTCCTCCATGACCAGGAATTAAATTACTATAATCTTTGATTCCGAAATATCTTTTTATTTTTGAAAATAGTCAATCACCAAAAATAGCAAAAGGACTCAATAATAACACAGCTAAAACTATTTGTGGAGTATTTGTAAACATGGTGGCAAAAGAATTGTGAGTTAGATATCCTAAGTAACCCGCTAAAAAAGTTACTATTAAACCAAAAAATAAAGAAAAGAAGGCTCCTTCATAAGTTTTATTAGGACTAGTTTTTGGCATTAAATTTTGTTTTATAAATTTATGACCCAAAAAATAACCTCCAAAATATCCAAAAGTATCTACTGCTGCAACAATAAGTTCTAAAGCAATTAAATAATAAAAATTAGCAATATTAATAACAAACAAAATTTTAAAAAATCATGATATAAAAATTGCAGAAAATGAAGCAATTAAAAAATCTTTTCAAGTAACTTTTCCAAAACTCATAAAGTAAGCAATCGTTAAAAATATAAATGCTAAAATAACATTAAAATACGCGAATTTACCAAAATCAATAGGATACATTACAAAATTCAAACTAATTTTTGTAAATTCAATAGGATAACCTGTTAAATCATTAAAAAATAAATCGCTTGTAAATAAATTAAGCGGAAAAACTCAAATACTTAAAGAAGCTAAAATAATAAAAATTTTTGATATTTCTTTAAAGTTAGTATGTTTTATAACTTCATATGTTGCTCATGTTGAAATAGATAAATAAAAAGAAAAGCCAATAATTTTACCAACAAACTGACCATAATAAGTTATAAAAATTAAAGGTATTAAAATCAGTAGTAATATTAAAACACTTTTCGATCTTTTTATTATATTTTTCATATTATATTGTTAATAAATCTTTTTCTTTTATAGAAGATAAATTGTTTATTTTATCGATATTTGAATCAACATTTTTTTGAATTACATCTAAATAATGTTTTTGAATATCTTCACTTAATTCTTTATCATTTTTAATTGATTTATTAATATCTTGACGAATTTGTCTAATTCCAACTCTTGCTTGTTCTGTTAATTGATTTAATTCTTTAACCATTTCTTTTCTTTTTTCAGTAGTCATTGAAGGGTAGGTTAATCTAATTTGGTTACCTTCATTTGCAATTTGAATTGGTAAATTGTAATCTTTAATTGCTTTTTCAATTTCTTTAGTTGAACCAACATCATAAGGTTTTACTAGTAATTGTAAAGGGGTTGCAATAGCAATAGAAGCCAATTCATCTAAAGTCATTTCTGAACCGTAATAATCTATTTTTATTTTGTTTACTAAATTAGGATTTGCTCTTCCTACGGCGATTTTTTGCATTTGGTTATCGAAATTGTCAATAACTTTTTTTGCTCTTTCTTCTAATTCCATTAAATATAAATCTATTTCCATGTTTCTCCTATTTGTGTACTCTTGTGTGTGTTATTGTTCCGTTTATTGCTTTTAGTAATGAATCTTCTTCATTTATATTGAAAATTAGTAATTCAATATTATTATCTTTAGCCATACTTACAGCAGTTAAATCCATTATTCTTAAATCTTTATCTAAAATTTCAGTGTATGAAATTTCGCTAAATCTTTTTGCATTAGGGTTTATTTTAGGGTCTGAATCATAAACACCTTCAACATTATTTTTACCCATTAATATCGCTTCTGCTTCTATTTCGCTTGCAAAAAGTGTTGACGCTGTATCAGTTGTGAAAAAAGGTCTTCCTGTTCCACCTGCAAATATTACCACTTCTTTATTTGATAAATATTTTTTTGCTTTTTCATTAATATAAACTTCACAAACTTTTGGATCCATTGTTAGTGATGATAATACACGGCACTCAAGCCCATGTTTTTCAAATCCAGATTGTAGTGCAAGTGCGTTCATTGTAGTTGCTAACATACCTATATAATCAGCTCTTACTCTGTTAATTCCATTTTTTTCAGCACTGGTTCCTCTTCAAAAGTTTCCACCACCTACAACTATTGCAACTTCGACACCACTATTTATAATTTTTTTAAGTTGTGATGCAAATTTTTGCACTAATTCATAATCTATTGCTAATGATTTTTGTTTATTTGCTAATCCTTCTCCTGATAATTTAATTAAAACCCGTTTATATTCCATAATCCCCTCTTTTATTTCTTTTATTTTACATTATTAATGCTTATTTTACTTTTAAAAAATGCAATTAAATAATTAATCAGAAATTTTTTTATCAAATTTAAGTAATTTTTGTTTTGCTTTTTTTACAGCATCAAAAGCTGCACTTCTGCTCGTTGCAAGTTCTTTTGCAATCTCACTATAACTTAAATCTTCAAATAAATGTAAATAAAGTGCTTGCTTTTGTGTTTGGGTTAGTAAATTTTGGTATTTTTCAAATGCAATAGAATAAAATTCTCTCTCTTCTATATCATTATTTGTCATTATCATCCTTCATTAAAGCAAAAATAAATGTTTCTAAGTCAAATTCCATTAAATCATCAACTTTTTCACCTAATCCAACAAATTTAACATTTATTCCTATTTCATCTCTAATAGTTAAAATAATTCCACCTTTAGATGTTCCATCCATTTTTGTTAAAATAATTCCTGATAAGTCAGTTATTTCATTAAATAATTTTGCTTGACTAATACCATTTTGTCCTGTTGTTGCATCAACAACTAATAAACTTTCATGTGGTGCATTTTCAACTTTTGAAGAAATAATTCTTTTAATTTTTGCAAGTTCGTTCATTAAATTTACTTTGTTTTGTAATCTACCTGCAGTATCAATTAATAAAACATCATATTTTTTTTCAATAGCTTCTTCACATGATCTAAACACAACAGCAGAAGGATCTTTTTCATTTTCAAGAGGTTTAAATAAATTAAATTTAACTTTATCTGCTCATTGTTCTAATTGTTCAACTGCCGCATCTCTGAATGTATCAGCAGCAACAACAAGAGTTTTTAGACCTTGTTTTTGAAAATTATTTGCTAATTTTGCAACAGAAGTTGTTTTTCCCGCTCCATTTACACCAACTACCAAAATTACATTTAATCTACCTTTTTGAATATCTAAAGCTGTATCTACGGTTGAATTTGCAACATAAAGTGTAAATAATTTATCAGCTATTATTTCTCTTATTAGTTTTGGATCTTCAATATTTTCTATTTTTACTTCTTTTTTTATTTCTTTAATAAGAACATCAACAAGTTTCATAGAAATATCACTCATTATTAATATTTCTTCTAAGTTTTCAAAATATTCTTCATCAATTTTATTGTGTTTATTTTCTATTTCTTTAATTAATTTAGTAAAAGAACTATTAGATTTGGTTAATCCAGAAACATAAGTATTTACTTTTTTAGTTTCTTTGTTTAAATCATCTGTTTTTGAATTATTGAAAATACGTTGTTTAAGTTTTGTTAAAAAACCCATAACTCTCCTTTTCACATTATTACTTTATATTTTAATATAAAATTGTTTGTTTTCCGTAAATAAGTAAAATAAAAAAATCAAACATAAAGAATGATTTTTTAAATTTTAATGTAAATTATTTATTTAAAATGTTTAAATTATCAATAAAGAATTTTTTTATTTCTTTAGGTTTAATTGAATTGTTTGTAAAGTAAAAATAAAACATTAATTTACTTTCTTTTTTATCTAATTTAATAGTTAGCCACTGCTTATTAGGAAAAAAGAATTGAAAAAGAAATAATTCTTTATTGTTATTTAAATGTGTTAAAAGTTTTTTATTTATTATATTTAAATTAGCTATTTCTCCAATTCCCGATAATCATTCAATAATGTTTTTAACAAAATCTTGTTCAATTGCAAGATCAAAATTAGTTACTTTGTGATTTTCTGAGAATTTTTTCAGACTATCTAATTTAGAATTTAAACCATTATTTTGAGTTAATTGATAATTTAATAATTCAGATAAAATTAAAAACAACATAATAGGGTTAAATTTAGTCATATGTTCAATATTGCTAAATAGTTTTGCATCTTCGTTTATGTAGATGTATTTTAAAGGAGATTTAAAATCACCATCATTAATTAATTGATCTATTTTTAGTGAATTTTCAAAGTATTTTTCACTGTATATTTTTAATTTATCAGATATAAAATCAGATAAAATAATTTGTTTTATAAAAACATCATCACTTTCTTTATTTTTATGTAAACCAATGTAATCCAAAATAAGCCCTATAACATCATCTTCTTCAATTTTTTTAAATTGATTCAGTATTTTATGTTTATAAATTGTTAATTTTTCACTATTTTCTGAAAAATCAACAATGTAAAAATTCTGCAATTCTTTTACATATTTAAAAATAAATAACGACTCATTTTTTATAATAAATTCTTTTTCTATAAATTTATATGAAAAATCTAATTGTCCTAAAACTTTAGTTAATATGCTTTTGTTAGAATTTGTAGGAATAATTCCAATTTTCAGCATTTTTTTATCATTAGGTCTTAATCTTAACTTTAAAATATTTTTTACATATTCCTGTAGTAATAATTCAGTATTTAAATATGTTGATTGAGAATCTAAATGTTTAATATTTGTTTTTTTAAATGTGTCAAATCTTATTTTTACATCATCAAAAAAACGATTAGGAATTTTTAATCCATCTCCTTGATAAAATGAAATTGATTTTGTTTGCTTATTTTTTGAATAAAGTCCAAAATGGATTAAAACTGTAAAACTTTTAGTTTGTTTTAATGTAAATAATGCAAAATCTTTTGTAATAGGTTGATTATTGAGTTGTAAGTATGTTTTTATTTTTTGTGATCCTAAAACATTTGCAAAAGATTGAGCACAAGAAGCTAAATTTTGATCAGAACCATCATGAGTTATTAATATTTTAAGTTTTGATAAATCTTGTAATGAATTTAAAACATCACAAAATGCATAAGCTCATTTTGTTGAAACTAATTCATTGATTTTTCATTCTCCTAAACCACAAGGTCCAATAATTTCTGAATCTTTAATAGTTATTTCGTTGAAAAAATTACTATTTGGATTAGCTAATTCTTTTTTTATTGTTGTAATTGATTTTTTATCTTTTTGATAATAATTTAATCAAATTTCTCATTGATCCATAAATAATCCTATTCGTTATCTTCAAAACCTGTATTATACATTTTTGTATAAAAACCATTTAATGCCATAAGTTCTTCATGAGAACCTTTTTCAATAATTTCACCATTATTAATTACTAAAATCGCTGTTGCAGATACTATTGTAGATAAACGGTGAGCTATAACAAAAGAAGTTTTTCCTTCCATTAAATGTAACATTGCTTTTTGAATTTTTTTCTCTGTTTGTGTATCAACATTTGAAGTGGCTTCATCTAAAACTAAAATATTTTTATTTGCTAAAATTGCTCTAGTTATTGCAATTAGTTGTCTTTCACCTTGACTTAGTATTGAACCTGTTTGGTCAATTATTGTGTTGTAATCATGATCTAATTTTAAAATAAAGTCTTCTGCAAATGACATTTTAGCTGCTTGCTTAATTTCTTCATCTGTTGCATTTAAGTTACCATATCTTAAATTTTCTAAAATAGTGCCTTTAAATAAATAAGTGTCTTGCAATACAATTGAGATTTGATCTCTTCATGATTGTTCACTAATTGAAAGAATATTTTTATCATCTAAAAGAATATCTCCTTTTAGTGGTAAGTAGAATTTAGAAAGTAAATTAACAATTGTAGTTTTTCCCGCTCCTGTTGGACCTACTATTGCAATTGTTTGTCCTTTTTTAGCTCAAAATGTTGCATTTTTTAGTTGCAATTTATCAGGGTTATTTGTATATGAAAAATCAACATTTTCGAATTTAACATCCCCTTTAAAATCACTAATATTTTTTAATTTAGTTTGATCTACTTCAGGTCTTAAACTTGCTAATTCTCTTATTCTTGAACTGGAAGCTACAGCAGCTTGTACTGAAGAAACTATATCAACTGATTCTAGTAATTGGTTTGTAAACATTTTTAAATACATTGTAATAACAATTAAATTTCCAAAAGTTAAAACACCATTACCACCATTTTTGTTATTTAATATTAATAATGTACCTACAATAGTAACAATTAATTGTAATAACATACTTGCAAAATTTGAATATGGATAGACAATTTGTGAGAAAATATTTGCTTTTAATGAAGGTTTTACTAATGAATTATTAAATTTATCAAATTCTCTATTTGCTAATTCAACTTTGTTAAATGATCTAATTAAATGTTGACCTTTTATAATCTCTTCAATATGCCCATTTAAATTACTTAATTTATCTTGTCTTGCTCTAAATTGAGGCATTGCTAATTTTAAAAATATAAAAGAAAATGAGTATAAAAATATTATTAATGCAATTGAAAGCAAGGCTAAATATGGACTTAAAATAAATATTAAAGAAATTGATAATATTGTAAAATTTATCAAAATCATAAATTTAGAAATTACCAATAATAGTCCCTGAGCAACCATATCTATATCATTTGTTAAAGTACTCATTAAACTACCTGAATTTTGTTTATCAAAATAGCTTATTGGCATTTTCATTAATCTATTATATGCTTTTAATCTTATTTGAGTTGCAGCTTTTTGGCTAGCTCTTACACTAAAAACATTTGTTGCTAACAACATTGAGTTACTTACAATGTAGCAAGCAGCAATAGCAACTAGAATTAAAATAAAATTATTTGCATCAAATCCGTTGTTTAAGGCATCTACAGAAAAATATTTATCAAATACTCAACCTATTAAGTAATTTGTTGCAATAATTGTTGCAGTTGCAATCAAAGTTACTAAATAAATTAAAAATATTACATATTTTGGAATGTCATATAAACTAATTAAATGTTTAAATTCTTTACGGTAATTTATTGGAATTTGTTGACCGTTAGGGTGTTTTGGTGGTCCAAATCTCATTATTTACCTCCTTGTGATTCAAAAATTTCTTGATATAGTTTATTTGTTTTTAATAAATTATCATGAGAATCAAAACCTGACATTTTACCATCTTCAAGTACAAGAATTTTATCTGCTTCACGAATTGAATTTAATTTTTGACTAATGATAATAGTTGTTAAATTTTTAAAATTCTCTTTTATGTTTTGACGAACTATTTTATCAGTTTTATTATCTAATGCACTGGTGGAGTCATCAAAAATTAAAATTTTTGGATTTTTTAAAAGCGCTTGTGCGATAAATAATCTTTGTCTTTGTCCACCACTTATATTTGTTGAACCTTGAGAAATATTATGATCTAAGTTATCTTCAAAATTGTAAACAAAATCATAGGCATCAGATATTTTTAAAGCTTTATCAATATCTTCTTTTGTTGCATTTTGATTTGCAAGGTGCATATTTTTTAAAATTGTTCCACTAAATAAAAATGGTTTTTGATATACGTATGAAATTTTTGAATTAATATTTTCTTGATTATATTCTTTTACATTTTGATTATCAATTAAAATTTCTCCATTTTCTACATCTCATTCATGAACAAGTAAATTTGCTAATGTAGTTTTTCCTGAACCTGTTGGACCAATTATTCCAATAGTTTGACCTGCTTCAATTTTAAAGTTTAAATTTTCTAATACTCTTTTTTCTGAGTCTTTGAAATATCTAAAGCATACATTTCTAAATTCAATAGTTCCAGAATCTATTTGTTTTGTGTTGTTTTTGTTTGTTATTAGATTATTTTTAATTTCGATAACTGAAAAATATCTTTTTGCAGAAACTTGACTTCTAAATAAGTAAACACTAACAAAAATACTAATTACAAGCCCATGAGTTACAACTTGTAAATAACCCATAAATGCATTAATTGAAACTATAAAGTTTTGATATTCATTTATAACATCTGGAGTAGCATTTTCTAAATTAGGTCTTGAAATTCCTGCAATTGCCAAAATAACTACTGTTGAAATGTTAATTAATATCATCGTGATGATAAATGCAAATATTTGAATTAAGTTACTTTTAATTGATACACCCAATCATAAATTACTAATTTTAGTAAATTTAGATTCTTGATTTTTTTCTAAGTTATATGATTTTATAACTTTTATACCATTAATACTTTCTCTACTTTCTAAATTAATTTGGTCAGTTATTTGTTGTTGTTTTTTAAATAATGGTAATCCTTTTCAAAAAATTATTCCTGTTAGTGTTAAAAGTAGTGGTATTAAAACAGCAAAAGAAATTGAAAGTTTTAAGTTTGTTAAGATAGCGAAAACAAATCCCCCAATAAAAAATATTGGCCCTAAAATACTTCTTCTTAAACTTGAAATTACCCCATCTTCAATTTTTGCAATATCATTTGTTAAATTAGTAATTAATTTTTCTTGTGAAAGTTCATTAATTTTTTCACTATTTAAAGATTGAATATGATAAAACAATTTTTGTCTTAGTGATTTTGAAACGTTAATACCTACGTAATTACTTAAAGCTGTAGCGGTCATTCCAAATGCCACACCTAAAATCATTGTTCCGATAAATAATATTGAAATATGAGTTATTGCTTCTGTTGGTGAATCATAAGGTCCTAAATTTACAATTCCAATAATTTTTATAATAATATTCGCATTTTCTTCATTCCTTGAAGTAAATGTTGCGACTTGACCAATTAATTGTGAAATTAAATTAGGAAATAACAAAAAAATTGAAATCTGTAAAACAGTAAATAAAATACTTAATCCAGCCACTAATTTATATTTAAGCGACATACTTTTTATTATTCTTCACATATTAGTCCTTTCTTTTAAATATTTTTTTGGGTTTTTTAATTATTTCAAAGTGGGTTATTTCATTAATTTTTAAATTTCTTTTTTCAATGAAATTTATTATTAGTTTATAAATTGTGTATACAGGAATAATAATTGCAACTAATCCAAAACTATAAAGTAATAAACTTGAATAAGCACCAAAATCAGTATAAATATTAAATACTTGAGCTATTGGTTTAACAAAAACAACAAGTAAAAGTCATGCAATACTAAAAATAATTGATATATAAACTTTTCAGTAATATAAAGGGTTAGAAACAAATATAGATTTTTTGGTCATTAAATTAAGAGAATTAAATGTTGCTCCAATACCTATTACAAGAAACGCAACAGTGCTTGCAACTTTAACAAAATCTTCATTGTTTATGCTCGGATTATTTAAAGCATAAATTGCCCCTAAATAATAACCGATTAAACTTAAAATACCAATAAATATTCCTTGTCAAAGTGTGTTTCATCCCATATTTCTTGCAAATATACTTTCGAATTTAGAATGAGGTCTAATTGTCATGTATGTTTCTTTGGAATTTTGAATCCCGAGAGCAATTGCAGGAAAACCATGAGTGAATAAATTAATTCACAATAATTGTGTTGCAGAAAGAATAAAGAACTGGAAATTTTCATTTTGAGTCATTATATTTTTTATTTCTTGTAAAAATATTGATCTAAATATTAAAAGACCAAAAAGAACTAAAACAATCTCTGCAATTGATGTAACTAATAAATTTTGAATTACATTTCTTATTCTTTCATATATTTTTCTACCGTTAGAAACTGCTTTTACAACGGTAGAAAAATTATCATCTACTAAAATTAAATCAGATGCTTGTTTAGATACTTCTGTTCCAGTTATACCCATAGCGCAGCCAATATCTGCTGCTTTTAGAGCGGGTGCATCATTTACCCCATCTCCTGTCATTGCAACTACTTGATCTAATTTTTGCCAAGTTTTTACTATTCTAATTTTATCTTTTGGAGCAACTCGAGCATACACAGCATATTTATGAATGTTTTTTTCAAATTCTTCATCACTTAATTTGTCTAATTCAGTACCGGTGATAACTAAATCTTCATTTCCAAGTATTCCTAATTCTTTTGCAATAGAACTAGCTGTTATTAGGTTATCACCGGTAATCATAATAGGCTTCATCCCTGCTTGTTTACATAAGTGAATAGATTCTTTTGAAGTTTCTCGCGGTGGATCGATCATTGCAATTAAACCCTCAAAATGTAAATTATTTTCAATTTCTTTTTCATTTACGTTTGATATATTTTCATTTACGTTGAGTTTTTTTGTTGCAATAGCTAAAACTCTAAAACCTCTTTGTGCTCATTGCTCACTTATATTTTGGTATTCTGAAATGTTTTCATTATTTTCTAAAAGATTAAAAATACTTTCGGGTGCACCTTTTGTAATTAATATATTTTTATTATCTAATTTATAAATAACACTCATTAATTTTCTCTCACTATCAAATGGAAAATTTCTTATTCTTGTATTATTTTGTTTTAAATCATTTACAGATAATTTTGTGTATTTTTCATAAGCATGTAATAGAGCGATTTCAGTTGGGTCTCCAACTTCTTCAATTTCATCATTTTTTTTGAAAATATTTGCTTCGGTACACAGACTAAATAATTTAAGTAATTTATGAAAATCTTTATTATTTTCTAAAAATTTATTATTTATTCAAGCATCTACAACTGTCATTTTATTTTGTGTTAATGTACCTGTTTTATCTGAACAAATAATTGCAGTTGATCCTAATGTTTCAACTGCCATTAAATTTTTTACAATAGCGTTTTCATTTGCCATTTGCTTTACACTAAGACTTAAAATGATAGTTGTAAATGCCACAAGTCCTTCGGGTATTGCAGCCACAGCAAGTGAAATTGAATTAACTAAACTAGAACTTCAAAAACCAGTACTTTTTAAATTTCCAGTATCTGTAACTTGGAAAATGATTTGTGCAATTAAAGAAAAAACAAACAAAATAATTCCTGAATATCCAAAAATCTTTCCTAATTTATTTATTTTTAGTTGTAGAGGTGTTAAATTTGTTTCTTGTTCATTTAATAAGTTAGAAATTTTACCTATTTCAGTATTTTTTCCAACTTCAGTAACAAGAACTAATCCTGTACCATTTGATACACTTGAAGAACTAAAAACCTTAAATTTTTGCTCCGCTATAGGTGAATTAAAATCATGAATTTCGTTTGCATTTTTTTCACTAGGAAGTGATTCTCCTGTTAAAGAACTTTCGATGCAATATAAATTATTACTTTCTACTAAAATACCATCAGCACCTACAACATCACCTGATTCGATAAATAAAATATCACCAACAACAATATCTTCACTTTTAATATTTTGTAATTTGCCATTTCTAATAACTTTAGACATCATTGGACTCATATTTTTTAAAGAATCTACTGCCTTTTGACTTTTTATTTCCTGAACAGTTCCAACTATTGCATTAGTTACAACAACAATTAAAATAATAAATGGTTCAATAAAAGATATGGTTAATTCTGAATTTCAACTTCAATTTTCATAAATACCTTGATAAATTGCTAATCCAAAAGAAATAACAGTTGCAATTAAAAGTAATACAACCATTAAATCTTTAAATTGTTCTAAAAAGAATAGAAAAATAGATTTCTTTTTTTTCTCTTCTAAAATATTTTTTCCATATTTATTTTGATTAATAATTATTTGGTCATCATTTAGACCTAACTTTGGGTTAGTATTTAAATCATTTACATCATTCATAATAACCATCCTCATCTGTTTTATAAGTTACTTAATTAATATTAAATTATATATTATATAAATTAATTTTATTTATCTAATAAAAAACTCTTTTTTATATTAATTATTATTTTTTTAGTTTATATATTACAATTAAAATATGAATTTAACAGAATTAAAAAATTTTATTTTTGATTTGGATGGAACATTATTAGATTCATCTAAAGAAATAAACAAAGATACTTTAGAAACAATAAAAAAATTAAAAAAATTAGGAAAAAGATTTTCAATAAATACAGGAAGAACACCTTTAATAAGTATGAAATTTATGGCACAAATTGAACCAGATTTTCCTTGTTCATTTTGTAATGGTGCTATTATTTATGACTGAAAAAATAAACAAATTATTTCAAAAAAAACTATTCCACATGATAATGCAAAACAAATTATTGATGTTTTATTTTCAGAACAAGCAACAACTTTAATTTATACAACTGAAGCAATTTATTATAAACATTTTGTAAAAGAAAGTGATTGAGTTTCAAAATTATTACATGTTAATAATAAATTAGAAGATGAATTTAAAGTAAATATTCAAGAAATGACAAATGATTTTGATGTAACAAAACATGAAATATTTAAAATAATTTGTATTACTAATGAAGTTAAAGGTAACATGAATCAAATAAGAGAAAAACTATCATCATTAGAAGATATTTATTCATTGCAATCAAATGGAGTTATTTTAGATATTATTCCTAAAGATTCAGATAAAGGAACAGGTCTAAATTATATCTTTGATAATGGTTTTGCAAAAATTGAAGATACATGTGTTTTTGGAGATGAAAAAAATGATTTACCTATGTTTAAAGTAGCTAAATATAGAGCAGTTTTAGGACAAGCAAGAGAAGAAATTAAAACAGAAGCTCAAACAATGGGTCAAACATGAATACTTGATTCTAATGACAACAACGGAATTGGTAAATTTTTAGAAAAAACAATTTAAAACCAGTAATAAATACTCATAAATAACACAATTATTTGATTGATTGTGTTTTTTATTTATACTTGGTAATTATTAATTATAATATTATAGTTATGAACAGACAAGATTTAAAAAAATTAATTAGAACAGTAAAAGATTTTCCAACAGAAGGGATTCTTTTTAAAGATATATCATATTTATTAGCTGATGGAGAGGCTTTAAATTATACAATAAATGAGATGGCAAAATTTACTGAAGATGCTGACATAATTGTAGGTCCTGATGCGCGTGGATTTTTATTTGGAACACCAGTTGCAGCCATAACTAAAAAACCATTTATTATGGTTAGAAAACAAGGAAAACTTCCTGGACCTGTTATTTCATGCGATTATGGTTTAGAATATGGAAGAAATGTTTTAGAAATTCAAGAAGGAATTACTAAAAAGGGTCAAAAAGCAGTTATTATCGATGACGTTTTAGCAACAGGTGGAACATTAGAAGCTATTATTAAACTTTTAAAAAGAGAAGGTGTTGAAGTTTTAAGAATAATAGTTTTAATGGAGCTTGATGGATTTGATAGTCATCAAAGATTAAACGTTCCTATTGAAAGTTTAATTACTATTAAACAAGGGGAATAATGAAAAAAATATACTCGTCTTATAATCAAGTACCAGAAGAATATAAGTGAGATTTAGAAAGTATTTTAAAGAATACAACATTTGAAGAATTAAAAAATCAATACTTTGATATTTTTAATCATATAATTGCAACAAAAGAATCAAAATACGATTCTAAGGAAAATTATCTAGATTATTTAAAAGTTCAAGAAAAATTTCTTGAACTTGAATTTAAAATTAATAATTATTTGCAAAATAAAAGTTCTATTAATGTTGTTGATCCTGAAATTAATAAAGAAATTGCAGATTTTGATAATAAAGTAGCAAATTACTTAAATAAATTAGGTTCTGAAATAAGCAGGATAAAAAAATACAAAGATAAATTATTACTTTGAAAAGATACAAAAGAATTTAGTCACGTCAAAAATAGCATTGAAAGCTCTATTGAATCATTAAAACACACTTTATCAGATGATGTAGAAAATTATTTACAACAATCTTCTAAAGGTGACACTAATTTAGAAGCAGTTTTTGATATTTTAGATAACTCTGAAGTAGATTTTGGATATGCAACATCATCAAAAAACAAAAAGTTTAAAATTACTAATGGAAGTAGAATAAATCTACTTAAAAATAATGACGAATTAATTAGAAAAACAACACACAAAAATTACTTAAAAGGTTATTACAAACATAGACAATCATTTGCACAGCTTTTAATTCAACATTTTAAACAAATTTCAGTAGAAGCTAAAATAAGAAACTACGATTCTGCCGTTGATAGTTTGATTTCATCTGATTATGTTCAAAAACAATTATTAGATGTAATTTATAAAAATGTTAAAGATAATATGTTTGTTTTTAAACAGTTTTATAAATACCAAAAGAAATTTTTTAAAAATAAGTTTAATAAAAAAATGCAACCTTGAGATTATCAATTAGATTTAATAAAAACAAAAACTAATTACACTATTGAAGATGCAAAAAACATTTTTAAAGAAATTATTTCTGTTATGCCAAATAGATATAAAGAAGTTGCAATAAATGCACTTGATAGCGGTTGAATCGACTTTGAAAGTGTTAAAAACAAAGAAGGTGGAGCATACTCAATTGGCCAAAGCTATGGAATTGATAAGAAATATATTTTAATGAATTTTGATAATTCGTTGAGTAGCGTAAATACTTTGTGTCATGAAATGGGACACTCAATGCATTCTTATTTTTCTGATAAAAATCAACACATTTTTAATTCACAATATCCAATCTTTTTAGCTGAAATTGCTTCAATATTTAATGAATTGCTTTTAACTGATTACTTAATTGAAAATGCAAAAAATGATGAGCAAAGATTTAATTATATTAATGAATCTATTCGTGATTTTATAGGAACAGTAATTCAACAAACGATATGAAGTAATTATGAATTTAATTTATATAATGCAATGGATAACGATGAACCTTATGCAAGTTATGAACAATTAGAACAACTTTATGTAGATACAAGAAATGAATATTTTAAAGATATTCACAAAGCAAAAATTTCAAATCATGAAAATATATATTCAGTTATAGTTCCTCATTATTATTATGAATTTTATGTTTATAAATATGCTTTAGGATACATAGTTGCTAATAGTTTTTATAAAAAATATAAAGCTGAAGGAAAACAAGTTCTAGATGATTACATCGATAAGTTTCTAAGCACAGGAAGTTCACAAAAGCCTGCTGATATATTAAAAAACGCCGGAATAGATATTTATGATGAAAATATGTATAAAATGGCGTTTGAAAATATACATGAAAAAATTAAGACATATATTAAATTGGGTAAAAAAATCTTTAATAAATAATGTAAAAAACCAAGTTTAAACTTGGTTTTTTGATTATTTTATAAAACAAGAACCACATAAAACATTATGTGGTTCTTTATTATTTTTATAATCTTGGAACAATTTTTGTTTTATAGAAATCAGTACGTTCAATTTTTCATACAACAAGTGTTTGCATAATTTGTCAAATTCCTGTAATAATTCAGTATATTTGTAACCCAGCTTGAAATATAACTCCAAAACCAACAAAGACCATTGTAATTATATTTTGCATTTTATTTGATTTACGTAAAGCTTCTCGCTCATATACATTAGTACGTAATTTATCTTTTTTACGGCTTAAAAATTTAGGTAACATTTGTGCAACTAATTGAACAAGCACACTAATTAAGATAATAGGTAAGTATTTATATTCACCTGCTAATAAGTTTTGATAACTTGTAGCTGACATTTGAATTCCATATCATACTGAGTGTTTAATCTCTGGTGAACCTTGTACAATCCTAAACATAACAATTAGAATAGGCATTGCAATCAATGAACTTATCATTGCAGTAAATGGATTTGCATGATTTTTTTTGTACATTTCATTAATTTCTTGTTTTTTCTTTTGCTCCATTTGCTTGTCACCTTTATAAGGTGCATATTTAGCTTCTATTTTTGCTTTTTTAGCATTTAATTCTTGCTGTTTTTGAGAAGCAAATATACTCTTATAACTAATTGCAACAACTATTAATTTTGTAACAATAACAGTAATTATTAATCCTATTATTACAGATCATCCACCTAAATAACTTATTCCATTGATTATTCCACCTAGTAGTTGATTAATAGGGTAAACAAATAATCCATAAAATGGCCCAAATTCTCAGTATTCGGCTCATGTTGCAATTGGACGGTGTGGTTCTCCAAATAATGAATTTAATAGAGTTGAGTTATTATTAATATAATTACCTTTATCACTTATATTTTTAAATGTGACAATGTTATAACCTTCATTATTTGTATTGTTTGAAACAAATGATAATCCAGTTAAGTTTCCATATTCAATTGTATTAGAGTGGATAAAACTTTCTACTTTTGTAATTACACTTATTTCACTATCTGTTAATGGTTGATCTTTTTTTTCTGCTAATTTTTTAATAAAACTATTAATTGTTTCTAATGCAGTTGCTGTGTTTGAAATATTAGCGTATTCTAAAATAACATCTCAATAACTTTTTGAATTTTCATCTTGAGAATTTAATTTTGCTTCAATCATTTCATTTTTAAATAATCTAGCAGATTCATCTATTAGTGCTTGGTATGTATCACGACTGAATTTTGATTCAAGTGAAGTATCAAGTATGTAATTTGGTAATACAGAAATTCTTATGTCTTTTATTCTGTCTTTAACCTCAATTTCAACTCCATTATTTTGAACTTTTTTTCTTGTTCATTCTAAATTTTGAATGTTATAAATATTGGTTCAGGTTGTTACATTGTCGTAATTTTTAACGGCTCCATTACCGCTTTCATCACCCTTTGCATAAATTATAAATTTTCCATTTTGGTTATATACATTTCCAGAAATATTTTTACCTTCAGAATTTTGAATTTGAATTCCCAGAGTTTGTGATTTGTATGTATCCATATTACCTTGGTTATTTTTAATTTGTTCTTTAACCAATTTTAATTCTTCAACAGAATCCGCTTTTAAATAAGGGTTATCTTGAATAATTTTTCCATTATTTGATCTGTTAAAGGTTAAGGTGTCTTTATTGTATGCAAAAACCTCAATATTTGGCGAAATATCTTCTTTTTTAAGATATGTTTCGAAACCTGTTCCAACTTTAACCGGAGAACGTAATCCAAATGATTGAGCACAGCCTACAAAACCTGTTCCGATAACAAAAACAATTAATAAAATTTTTATTCATTTTCAGATTTTTTTAATTAATACTTTTGTATCTTTTTTTATATTTTTATCATTTGAATTATGATTCGGATTAAAAAAGTCGTAATGTTTAGATCTAGTTCTTTTGGGCATTACGAATCCTTTCATAAAGTTTTTTAATTTCTTTTTCTTTACTTGAAAAATCAAGTGTAAAAAAAGGTTTTCTTATAATGATTACACTTTGAACTAATATATCTTCAAAGTTATTTTGGCGAATAATTTGCCTTATTTGATTTTTATATTTGTTACGCAAAACTGCGTTAGCAAATGTTTTGGGAATGGAAATACCAACTTTATAAATTTCACTTGGTTGATAATAAATAATCACGTATTTTGAAACAAATTGTTTTTTTTGGTTGATTATATTTCGAAATTCCCAGTTCTTTCTAACAACATTTAACTTAGTCATTTTTATTTTTTGTCTGAAACTGTTAGTTGTTTTCTTCCTTTTGCTCTTCTAGCCTTTAAAACTTTTCTTCCATTTTTAGTTTGCATGCGAGCAAAAAAACCATGAACTTTAATGTGTTTACGTTTTTTTGGTTGATATGTTCTTTTCATAAAAAGCTCCTTTATTTGTTTTTATTTGAAAATAATTTTCAAGCTGATGTTTAAAATTATGTATTATTATTTTATCAAACAAAACAATAATATTAATAATATTATCTTATTTAGTTATGGCTAGCTTCAAATTATTAACAATAAACAATTCTTATTTTAATTTATTTGCTTAAAAAATGCCCAAAAATTTTAAAAATTCTAAAATTTTTGACATCCGTTATTTATTTACATTTTAAAAATGTTATTAAATAAAAAAATATCTTGTATTAAGTATTTTTTTTATTAAAAAATGTAAATAAAAATGTCAATAAAATCAAAATTATTTGCTTTAATGAATAATTATTTACAAAAATAATAATATAAATTTATAATTTAATCTATGACTATGAATTCGACAAGAAAAATTAACCCAAATGCAGATTTAGAAATAAATAATACCTTGCTTCAACAAGAATTCGAATCTACATCAAATGATCCAATTTTATATGATTCATTTTTAACATTAGTTAAAATTATTAAACAAAAAGATAATAAAGTTTTTTTGCATGCGCCTGAAAAAATCAGAGTATTTTTAGAGGCAAATTATAAAGAATATATTTATCGTTGTGTTAATGAAATATATCAAGATGCAAAAGAAATCATTTTTAGTTCTGATAATCTTTTATATAACAATGAGCTCAAAAAAACACAAACAAAAATCAATGTTCAACCAGAATTAACTTTTGAAAATTATACAAAAGGTAAATTTAATGAACAAGCCTTATTAGGTGCTAGAACAGTGATTGAAAATCAACAAGGACAAATTGCATTTAATCCTTTATTTATATATGCATCAAGCGGTTTAGGTAAAACTCACTTATTACATGCAATTGGAAACGAATTAATAAAAAAAGGTAAATCGTGT
Source organism: Mycoplasma zalophi (assembly GCF_018914005.1). Lineage (NCBI taxonomy): Bacteria > Bacillati > Mycoplasmatota > Mollicutes > Mycoplasmatales > Mycoplasmataceae > Mycoplasma > Mycoplasma zalophi. The sequence goes on along the minus strand of NZ_JAHMHI010000001.1, from coordinate 419,325 downwards.
TTATATATTCAACCTAATATTTTTATAAGACCTATAATTGAACATTTAAAAAATAAAAATCAAGAAGGTATTAACAAAATTATTGATGACTGTTTAAAATATGACTGTTTAATGTTTGATGATGTTCAGGAATTTGGTGGTAAAGAGAACACTTTAAATGTCTTGTTTGCAATTATAAATAATCATATTAGTGAAAATAAACAAATTATTATAAGTGCAGATAAAACACCAAAAGAATTAGGTGGTTTTGAAGAAAGATTTATTACAAGATTCTCAGGTGGAATAACATTTAAAATTAATAATCCAAGTGTAGAAGATATTATTAATATTTTCAAATTTAAAATTGATAAAGAATTAATTGATTCAAATAAATTTGATGATAAAACATATAAATTTTTAGCAAGAAATTTCTCAAACAGCATAAGAAATATTCAAGGAGCCGTTAATAAAATTAAAATTTTTTATATTAATGATAAGAATTTCAGATATGACAGTGAATATATAAAATCAATTTTTAAAGATGTTGGTACAGTAAGTGAATCAGTTACACCTGAAAAAATAGTTGATACAGTATGTAAATATTATGGAATAGAAAGAAAAAAGGTAATTGATAAAAATAGAAGTCAAAACATAGTTAAGGCAAGAAGAGTAAGTATGTGATTAATAAAAGATCTTTTTGATATTCCTTTTAGTGATATTGGAAAAATGTTTAGTGGACAAACCCATAGTTCAGTAATTGCGAGTGTAAATTATATTGATAAACACATAAAAAGTGATTCAACTTTGAGTTTAGCAATTAGTAAAATTAAAGATAATTTAAAGAAAATTTTATAAATTAAGGAGTTATTATGAAATTCAACATTTCTATTCAACAATTAGATAAAGCAATAGATCGTGTATCAAAAGCATTAGATTCTAATCCATATTTGCCTGCCTTAAAAGGCGTTTTAATTGAAGCAACCGATTCAGCTGTGACATTTATTGTGTCAAATACTCAAATCGCAGTAAAACATACAGTTTTAACAACAGGTGCAGATATTGAAACTTTCAATAAAGATGGTTGTGAAATAATTGAATCAGGTACAGCATTAGTTCCTTTAACATTATTTAAAAATATTGTCAAAAAAATTGATGGAATAGTTAAATTAGAAACTGAAAATTCAGTACTAAAAATTAAAACAAATGAAGATAATTTTGAAATAAACTTACTAGATAGTTTTGAGTATCCTGAAACTGAATTTGAACAATATGGAGAAAAAATTGTTTTACCATTTAACACGCTTAAAAGCATTGTAAAAAATGTTTCTTTTGCAGCGGCACAAAACGCAACAAGTGTGATTTTAAACTGTGTTAATATTTCTGCAAAAGATAATGTTTTAGTTGCAATCGCAACTGATGGTTTCCGTTTAGCACGTCAACAAACAGCAATTGAAAATACTGTAGATTTTAATTTTTCTATTCAGTCAAAAACCTTAAAAGATCTTTTAAATTTTGATTTTAAAGGCGACATTAGTATGTTTGTTAGTGAAAATAAAATTCACATTAATTTTGATGGAAGCATTATTCAAACTAAATTAGCAAATTTAGCGTATAAAGACACAGCAAACTCAATTCCAAGACAATTTGAACAAATTTTAACAATTGATAGAAAAAAATTAACAGAATTAATTCAAAAAGCATCACTTTTAAATTCAGATGCTAATTCTAAATTAAGGCTTTCAATTCATAATTCTGTTTTATATGTATCAACAAATCGTGATGAAATAGGAAAGGCAGAAGTTAAGACTACAGAATTTAGTTACAATGATGAATCATTAGATATTTCATTAGTAACTAAAAATTTAACTGAAGCAATTAACGTATTTGACGGTGAAATTAACTTAATGTTTGCAGAAAACAAGCAAAGAATTTTAATAGTTTCAAAAGAAAACAAAAACAACCAACAACTAATAACTCCACAAAGAGGATATTGATAATGATAATAGAAATAACAACAGAAACAATTAAACTTTCACAACTTCTTAAAAAAATAGGTTTAATTGAAACAGGTGGAAGGGCTAAATTTTTTATTGTAGATCATGAAATTATGATTAATGGAAAGCCGGCAGTTTCACGTAATCAACAAATAAATAATGGTGACATTATTTGAATCGATGATGAAGTTTATAAAATAAAAACAATTGCACATTAAAACTAATATTTTGAAACACTGTATTGTATATATGGTGTTTTTAAATTTTATTAGGTCATGATTTGTTAATTTTATGGTAAAATTTTTTTAGATATTTTATTAAATATCATTTTTATAATCGATTATAAAAAATGAGGAGACATATGAAAAAACAAAAGAAAAATCTTTTATTTGTTGGTTCAGCAGCAGCTATTACAGCTGTAGCTGCAACAGCAGCTGCAATTAGTGCATCATGTACTACAGCCGAAAACAACAATGAAGTAAAATTAAGTGTTTCACAAAAAACATTTATGAATTTAAATTCAAGAGTTAATGTTTTAAGAGATACTTTAGAAGATAAGGAAATGTATAAAACAACTTTCGATAATTTAAGAAGACTTATCTATGATGAAAACAAGGCTTACAATAAACTAGATGAAAATCAAACTGATGAAATAAATTCACTTACAGGAAACTATTCATTAAGTTATGATAAATTAGTTGAAGCATTTGCTAAAACATACGAAGAAGTGGAAGTTAAAGAGGCAGAAGAATTAGTAGCAGAATTATCTTCATTACAAAACCAAGAAGTGGCAAATGACTACAAACTAAAAATTCAACAAGCAAAAGAAGCTATTTTTACATATAAAGAATCTACAACAACATTAGATAATAAACCAGCAAGAGTTAGTGCTTTAGTTGAAACAGAAAAGGCTTTATGAAATGCAACAGTTGAAATTAAGAAATTATTAGCTCCTGAAACAGTAGATGCAAAAACAATGTATGAATTTGCACTTGCAACAGCAGAAGCATTAATGAACTACTCAGAAGATAAACAAGGATATGAATCAATTTTTGATGACCTATTCGTAAGAAACTTCTATGCACAAAAAATGGCTCAACCAGGACAAGATTCTGATTACGAAGCAGCATATAACTATTTATGACCTGAAACAAATAATGTACATGGTCCAAAATTCATTCAATTTTACGAAGAAGAAGTTGCTTTCGCAAGAGAACTATTGATTAGAATGAAAACTCCAGAAGATCTTGATGGACGGAAACTAAGAAATGGTTTAGAAATAGCAATTAGAAATTCATCTGATTTATTAGCTGGTGTTAATGTAACACTATTACAAAAAATTAATGGAAAAATTGAATTAGATGACATGTTAAAATATGCACAAGCCTATCAAGACGCAAAAGAAGCAAGAATTCGCGCAGAACTACTTAGAAAAGCAAAAGAAGCTTATGATGCTAAACTTGCTGAAGTTTCACAAATGGAAACTTTACTTGCAGATCCAAAATATGCAACAATTTTAAAAGAATTACAAGATTCAAAAACTGCTGAAACTACACCAGTTTCTGAAAAAGAAGCAAATAACACAATTGAACCAACTGATTACAACAACGCAGTTGCAAAATTAGAAGAAGCTCTTGCAAAAGCAAAACAAGATAAAAAAGCGCAAGATGCTTTAGAAGCAGCTAAAACCGCATATGAAACAAAATTAGCAGAAGTAAAAGATTACAGTACAAATACATTAACTGGAACAGATTATGAAGCTGTTAAAACAACACTTGATGATGAAACAAAAACAGTTGAAGATAGAGTTAATGCAGAAGAAACAAAAACAGTTGAACTATACAATACAGCTGTAACTGATTTAACTACAGCATTAGAAAAAGCAAAAGCTGAAAAAGCAAAAATTGATGCTAAAAAAGCTTATGAAACATTAAAAACTACTGCAAATGAATTACTTACAGAACTTAAAAAAGAACCTAAATATAAAGAAATTTCAGATGCTTTAGAAACAGCAATTGGAAATGCTAAAACAGAAGCAGATAAAAATACAACTGATGATTATGTAAATGCTAAAGACATATTAGATAAAGCAATTACAAAAGCAACAGAAGATAGAGATAATTATGAATTAAATCAAGCTAAAAAAGCTTATGAAGCAAAAGTTGCTGAAGCTAATGGAATTAATTTAGATGGTTATCCAAAAACAAAAGCTAACTTAACAGCTAAATTAGCAGAAATAGATAATGGTTTAGAAAATCCAAGAACTGTAGAATCATATAAGGCAGCAACTAAATTGGTTGAAGATGAAATTGCTAGCTTAGATTTAGCAAAAGCAAAAGAAGCTTATGAAACAAAATTAGCAGAAGTAAATGCATATAAAGAAACAATTACAGGTTCTGATGCTGCTACTCAATTAGAATCAGAAGTTACTACAATTGATAATGAAGTAAAAGCTGAAGATCCAGTTACTGCAGATACATACGATAACGGAAAAGCTAAATTAGAAACAGCGCTAGAAAAAGCAAAAGTACATCACGAATATACAACTACATTAGCAGCTGTTACAACAGATAAAAATACTTTTGAAGACGGTAAACCTAAAACCGATTATGAAAATGCTATTACAGAAAATACAATCGAAGATACAAGCGCTGCAACAACAGACAAATTTACAGACGCAGTAATAAAATTAAAAGATGCTCAATTAAAAGCACATGAAGCAAGATATGAAGCGGCTAAACAAGCATATGAAAATAAATACACAGATAAACAAGTTAATACCGAACAAAAATATGCAGATGCCAAGTCTAATGAACAAACAAAACAAGAGATCATTGGTAGAACAGAAGTTGACAAACGTACAGTAGAATTATATGATTCAGGAACAACAGATTTCAAAAATTTACTTGCATTATTGGATGCTCAATTATCATTCTTAGATAAATTAAACGGCGTAAAAGAAAAAGCCAACAGTGATATTAAAGATGAAGATATTAAACAAGTTGTATTAGCAGAATTTACAAAAATTCAAGAAGCTGCAAATGCAAATAAAACAGTTGATAACTTTAATACACAAGAACCAAAACTTGATGCAGCTTTATTAAAAGCATTTAAAGATGAATATAACAAAGTAAAAGAAGCTAACTCAACTAAAGCAGCAGAATTTACAGATTCTAAATATGCAAGTGCAATTTCACACAATACATCAGAAATTGCAAAACAAGACGCGATAGTAAACGCTGATGATGCAACAGTAGATCAAGTAAAAAATGCAACAGCTAAAGTTAAAGAATTAACAGAGTTATTATCTGAATACGCAAAATACTTAGATAAATTAGCAGAAGTAGGAGCAGATAAAGATACTTTTGAAGACGGTGATGTTAAGACAGAATACAATGCAGATATTGAAACTGCTAACACTAATGCAACTACCGATATAACAAAAGAAAAATTAACACAAGGAATTAAAGATTTAGAAGCAGCTATGTTAAAAGCAAATAAAGCAAGATATGAAAAATCAAAAGCCGATGCAACTACATATAAAACTGAACTTGAAGGTAAAACAGAAGAATACAAAACAATAAAAGACGAATTCAATAGTAATTTTACTAAAATTACAGGTGATACTGAAACAGAACCAACTACATCTGCTAAATATAAAGCAGGTTATAAAGCTCTTGATTCTTTAGTAACTATAACAAAAGAAAAAGTTGCTAAAAGAGAAAAAGAATTAAACTACATCAATTCATTACAAGAATTTATACGTGCACAAGAAAATTATCTAAATCAAATAAAAACACCTTTAGATGACGAAGAACAACAAAATGCTAAATTACAAGAATTATTGACAACAGCAAGAGAAAAATATGACAACTATGTAGAAGCTGCAAAAGCTTACGGTAAAGAACCAATTCAATGAACAATTGAAAACACAAATTAATTTAATATAAATATATTTAATACAAAATAACACCATTTAATAATTGGTGTTATTTTTTAATAACTACAGATTTGGTTATTTAAAAAAAGCTATGAAATAAAAAACAAAGTAAATTTAAATAAATATATAAGCAGATAAAAAATAAAATTGCAAACGTAAATTACATAAAATTGTATTTAAAATTAAGTTGTCTAGCTTTATGTAGACTCAATATAAATATGTACAAAATAAAATAAATAGTGTTCAAATATAAAAAATACCGATAAAATAACAACGTAAGATTAGATTTTAAAACGCAGATTTTAATTATTAATATTATTTTATTTATATATTTTTTTACTTTGAATAGCAAACTAAAATATTAGCAAATAATTAAGTTATTTTTAAAGAAAGTTAAAATTTATAATAAATATATAAATTACTAATATTAATTATATTAATGTACACAAAAAACTATGGAGATTATTTATGAAAGATAAAAGAATACTAGAAATGTTTTCTGAAAAAACATTTAAAAAACAATTAGCAAGAACAAGAAAATATGAACCAGAAAACGAAAAAGCTTTTGAAATAATTTTCAAAAGATTAGCTAAAATGTAATCCATATTTTGTAATAATTATTCATTACAAGAAATGTTAAACTTAATTTGATATTTTTAATGTTGATAGTATTTAATTAAAATATAAAATAAAAAACCAGGGATTAAACCCTGGTTTATATATTATTTTGGATAAGATTAAGCTTCTTCGATTTCAAAAATTTCATCACCAACTGTTAATTCTTTACCTGGTTCAATTAAAATTTTTGCGATTTTTCCTGTCACTGGTGAAGGGATATCTGTTGTCATTTTATCTGTTTCTACTGAGTATAGGTTATCTCCTTCTTTAACTTCTTGTCCTTCAGTTACATAAACTTCAGCAACTGTTCCTTCGTGTAATCCTTCTCCAACATCTGTAAATTGCATTTTAAACATAATTATAACTCTCCTAATTTTTCTGGGTTTTCAATTAATTCTTTAATACGTGCGTTAAAACGCCCTATATCTGCACCGTCTACTCAACGGTGGTCGGCTGCTACTGTTAAGTACATTGATTTTTTATCAACTATTTCACCATTTTCACGAACTAATTCGTTAAATATAGCTCCAGTTGCTAAAATTCCAATTTCTGGGTAGTTCATAATTGGGTTTCCAAATAAAACTCCAACACTTCCTACGTTTGTAATTGTAAAATCTGCACCTTGCATGTCAGCCATAGTAATTTTTCTTGTTCTTGCTAATTCTGCTAAACGAATAATTTCTTTTTGAATTTCTACTATTGAAAGTTTATCAGCATTTTTTATAACTGGAACAAGTAATCCATGTGGTGTATCAACTGCTATACTAATGTTGATTTGTCCTGGGAATTTAATAACTCCTGCTTCTTCATCAACTTTAGCAGCAAACATTGGGAATTCTGTTAAAGCTATAGTTGTTGCTTTAATAATTCATGATAAGAATGTTAATTTTACACCTTGTTCTTGTAAAACTTTATCTTTAACAGCTAATCTGTGGTTTCATAGTGCTGTAGCATCTGCTTTTTGAACTAATGATGTATAAGCAACACGATCCATTGCATTTTTTAAGTTTTTAGCAATGGCTTTACGGATTCCTGATAATTTAACTTCTTTTGCTTCCATTATTCATTTCCTCCATTAGCTTTTTCTGCTTCTTCTTTTCTTTTTCTTTCAAGAATAGCTTTTTGACGTGGTGTTAAATTACCTTCGTCTTCTGCTTTTGCTTCTTGTTTAGATTCAGTTTTTTTAGTTTTGCTAAAAGCTGAAAAATCTAATAAGTCATTTGAAACTTTTAATGTTCCAACAACGGCAGGAGCTCCTTCTTCTTCCGGAGCATTGGCGTTTTTTACATCTTTTGGATCTAGCATAAAATCCTCCTTTATGTTAATTTGTTTAATATTTCTATTTATCTATTTTATACTTTTATATAAAAAATTATAAACAAAAAGCAATTTTTTAATTTAAAAATACTAAAAAAATCGCTTTTTTGATTTTTATTTTTTCTTTTTTATTTTTATTAATTACTTAATTATAATTATATATTTTTTGACACACAAAATATATAAAATACTTTTATAATATACATTTTATTATGATATAATAAAGTTACCTATATCAAGAGGTTACCCCTTGTGGGTAGCCTTTTTCAATGGAGGTAATTATGAACATTATTGAAGAAATTTTAAATAAATTTACTAATCAAGTTAGTCAATGCAAATGACTAAATACTCCAGAGGGAAGATTTTTGAGTATAGAATTAAATACTCATGATCTTAATGAAGTAACTTTAATTACAAAAGAAATAAACAATTTTATTGATGAAATTGATACTGAATCAAACTATTATTTAGATATATTTTCAAAAGGTGTTGATTTGGAAATATCTTTAAATGAAATTAATGATTATGTTGATAAAAAAATTGAAATAACATTAAAAGAACCATATAAAGATAAAAAAGTAATTCAAATTATTTTTAAAGAAGAAAAAGACGATGAATTATTTGGAAGAATCAATAACAAAGGTCAATTTCAAAAAATATTTATAAAAAAAGAGAACATACATAAAATACAAAAAGTAATTTTTTAAATTAGGAGACTTATGTCAAACAAATTTTTTGAAGAAATTTTTAACTTATCACAATTAAAAAATATTCCATATGAAGAAGTTAAAAATATGTTTCAAGAGGCTATTACAAAAAACTTTGAAAAGCTTTATGATCAAGATGCTGAGTTAGAATTTATTTTTGATTCAGAAAACCAAATATTTGAATTAATTAACCATTCAAAAATGGTAGTTGAAGATCCCGAAAATGAAGAACAAAAAGATGATTTTATTCCTTGCATTCAAATTGCTTATTCAGATGCTATTAAAATAAATCCAGATGTAGAAATTGAAGATTTAATGAGTGAAAAAGTAGATTTCGAAAAATTCCCTAAAAAAGTATATTCACAAATTCTTTCAACTTTTAACCAATTAACAAGAGAATATGAAAAGAAAAGAACATTTGACAAATATTCACAACTTCAAGGGCAAATTTTACGTGCAAAATTAATTTCAAAAACTGATAAAGGCGCAGTTGTAAGCTTCGAAGATGAAATCGAAGCATTTATGCCACTTAAAAAAGCAAATCAAAAAATTCTTCCTGAAACAGGAACAATGATTGATGTTGTTGTTAAAGAAGTTTTTGAAGATACTAAATTTTATCAAGTTATTGTTTCAAGTTCAGAAACTATTTTATTAGAAAAACTTATTAAAAATGAAATACCTGAATTTGCAACAAATGATATAGAAATAGCAAAAATAGCAAGACTTATTGGAGATAGAGCAAAAATAGCTGTAAGAGCAAGCAATAATAGTTTAATTGATGCTGTTGGTTCAGTTATTGGCGCAAACGGAGAAAGAATAAAAGCAATAGAATCAAAATTACGTGGTGAAAAATTAGAAATTATTAACTATGACGATGATATCAAAAAATTTATTATAAACTCTCTTGCTCCCGCTAGAGTAATTGATGTAATTTTAAATACAAATTCTGAAGCTGCAAATTCATTTGATGTTATAGTTCCTGATCGTCAACATACACTAGCGATCGGTAAAAAAGGAAATAATGTAGTTTTAGCTGTTGAATTAACATCTGCAAAAATAAACGTTTTAAGTTATTCAGAAGCATTAGCCAAAAATATGGCATTTGGTTGAAATGGAAACATTACTCAACAAGAAGTTGAACTTTTAGAACAAGGTCAAAGATTAAAACATCAACAACCAAAAAAACCAAATCAACGCAAACAAAACAACAATTTTGATTTCAATTCTTTATTTGAACAAGACCTTCAAAAATTCAAATCAGAATTTGAAATAGAGGATGCTAAACTTTTTGAAAGCAGAGTTTTTGATTCACAAAATTCAAATTCTACTTTTAATATAGATAAAGAATTAGAAGAAGCTATTAAACAAACAAAATTTATGGATGAAGAAGCTATTGATGTTTTAGATGATAATGTTGATGCTGATGAACCTTATTCAAAATCATATAAAGAAGATTACGAACAAATAGCTAAAACAAAATTAAGTGATTTCCACGAAGATAAAGACTTAATAAAAGGAATTGAAGACTTAGATTTAGACGATATCAAGTGAGATGAAGAATAATCAATGTCAAAACCAATAAAATACAGAAAAAACTGCGTAAATGGATTAACTTATCATCAAGATAAAATGATTCGTTTTGCAAAAATAAATAAAAATATATATTTTGATCCACAACACAAATTAGGCGGACGTGGTAGCTGATGTCTCAACGATCAAAACAACATTGATATATTTTTTAAAAGACGACTTTTAAATAAAGCTTTTAAAATGAATATTGATGCTGAAACATATAAAAAATTAGAAGAAGAGGTGAGAATATGGCAAAAAAATCAAATAGAAAGTCAAATATAAATGATATTAAAACTCATTTAGAAAAATCAGAAGTTAAATTAGAAGATGGTATTTTCCATTTTACAGGACCTATGACCATTAATGAGTTCAGTAAAAGAATAACAAAAAGTTCAAATGAAGTAATTACATACTTTTTCAAAAAAGGAATTTTGAAAAATATTAATACAACATTAAATGAAGAAGAAATAGCTGAACTATGTTTAGAATTCGGATTAGATTTTGTAAAAAGTGATAACGTTAATGCTCAAAACGTTGTTGATAGTTTAATTATCGATACAGAAAATGAAAAATTAGAAGCAAGACCAGCGATAGTTACAATCATGGGTCATGTTGATCATGGTAAAACAACTTTAATTGACAAAATAAGAAAAAGTGACGTTATTTCAAGTGAATTTGGTGGTATTACTCAACATACAGGAGCTTATCAAGTTAAATATGATAATAAATCTATTACCTTTTTAGATACTCCTGGTCATGAAGCATTTACTGAAATGCGTTCAAGAGGTGCAAAAGTAACTGATATAGTTATTTTAGTTGTTGCAGCAGATGATGGTGTTAAACCACAAACAATTGAAGCAATTGATCATTCAAAGGCAGCTGGTGTACCTATTATTGTTTTTGTTAATAAAATGGACAAACCAAATACAGATGTAGAAAAATTAAAAAGCCAACTTTCTGAAGTTGATGTTATCAGTGAAGAATGAGGTGGGGACGTACAATTTGTTTATGGTTCTGCTTTAACTGGTGATGGTTTAGAACAATTATTTGAAGCTATTTTCTTACAAGCAGAAATGTTAGATTTAAAAGCTGTTTGAAACCGAGAAGCAATTGGTACAATCATTGAATCTAGACTAGATAAAGGAAAAGGTGTTGTAGCAACTTTAATAGTGGAAAATGGAACATTATTACCTCGTGATTTTATTGTTGCAGGTAGTCAATATGGAAAAATTAGAAGTTTAACTGATACTGAAGGTAACGATATTGAATTTGCAACTCCTGGAATGCCTTGTGTTATTACAGGTTTAAATTCAAACCCTCAATCTGGAGATAAATTTGTAGGAATAAGTGACGAAAAATTTGCAAAAAAATTAGCAGAAGAAAAGAAATTCCTTGACAAACAAAAAGAATTAAATGAAAAAAATATTCAATTAACAAATATAAATGAAGAAACCAAAGTTATAAATGTAATTATTAAAACAGACGTACAAGGTACAGCTGAAGCAATAAAAAATACATTGTTAAATTTAACAAATGATGAGGTTTCAATAAAAATTATTAGAGCAACTAATGGAGATGTTACAAAAGCTGACGTTGCTTTAGCAAGTACTTGTCAAGCACTTATTTATGGATTTAATGTTAATATAAATGAATCAGTTAAAAGTTATGCTGATTCAAAAAATATAATGTTCAAAAATTACAATGTTATTTATAAAATTGTTGAAGAATTAACCCAAAAAATGAAAGGGTTTAAAGAACCTGTATATGAAGAAGTTCAAATTGCTGAAGCAGTTGTTTTACAAATTTTCTTCTATTCAAAAGTAGGTCAAATAGCAGGAGCTAAAGTCGTTAGTGGTAAAGTTAAAGCTAATGCTAAAGTTGAAGTTATAAGAAGAAACAAAGTAGTTTATAAAGGTGTGATTGACTCTTTAAAAAGAGAAAAAAATGATGCAAAATCAGTAGATAATGGTTTTGAATTTGGTACACACATTAAAGATTTTGATAATATACAAGTTGATGATATTTTAAGATTTTATGAGGATGTATTAGTAGAAGATGAATAATATAAAACATGAACGTAAAGCAAGTTTATTTACACAATTATTATCAAATGCTTTATACGATTTAAAAGATTTTGATGTTACAAATGTAGCAATAAATGATATTGAATTATCAAATGATGATTCACACGCTAAAGTATATGTAACAATTTTCAAAGATAAGGAAAGATATTTTAATAAATTAGTAAATATGTCGCCTTTTTTAAGAAGTGTTATTTCTAAAAGTTGAAAATACCATAGATTACCTGAAATTCACTTTACAATTGATAAATTGGAAAATCAAGCCCAAAGAATCGAAAATATTCTTAAAAAAATAAAAGATGAAAACTAATGATAAATTTGATGCAATTGTAATTGGTGGTGGACATGCAGGTGTTGAAGCTGTTTATGCTTTAGCAAAAAGAAATTTAAAAGTAGCATTAGTTACTTTAGATAAAACCAAGTTAGCAATGATGCCATGTAATCCATCTATTGGTGGTAGTGCAAAAGGAATAATCACCCGCGAAATAGATGAATTAGGTGGTGTACAAGGATTATTTGCAGATAAAGCAATGATTCAAATAAAAGTTCTTAACACTTCAAAAGGACCAGCAGTTTGAAGTTTAAGAGCACAAATAGATAAAGATGAATATTGTCGATTAATTTTAGAAGATATAGTAAAACAAAAAGACATTACTTTAATTGAAGATCTTGTTTTAGATTTAATTGTAGAAGATAAAACCATAAAAGGTATAAAAACAGAAAACAATGGATTATTATATGCAAATGCTGTTGTAATGACAACTGGTGTATATATGAATTCAAGAATTTTACAAGGTGAAGATGTAAAACAATCAGGTCCTAACGGTCAAAGAACAGATGTAAATTTATCTAAAAATTTAGAAAAATATGGTTTTACATTACAAAGATTAAAAACAGGAACTCCTTGTCGTATTTATACTGATTCAATCGATTTTAGCCAAGTTGAACAAGAAACTTTAGATAAAAATTTACTTTCTTTTTCTTCAAGAAGTGGAATAGTTTTAGATGAACAAACATCTTGTTGATTAACACATACAACAGCTGAAACTAGAGAAATAGTTTTAAAAAATTTAAATCGTTCAAGTATGTATAGTGGACTTATTGTTGGTACAGGTCCAAGATATTGTCCATCTTTTGAAGATAAAATAGTACGTTTTAAAGAAAAAATTTCACACCACATATTTTTTGAACCTGAAACAAAAAAAGGTGATGTGATGTATATAAACGGTTTAAGTACTTCAATGCCTGTAGAGGTTCAAGATCAAATGATAAGAACTATTCCAGGTCTTCAAAATGCAAGAGTACAAAAATATGGTTATGCAATCGAATATGATGCAATAAACCCACTTGATTTAAAAAGAAACTTAGAAACTAAATGAATTAAAGGGTTCTTTAGTGCTGGGCAACCAAATGGTACAAGTGGATATGAAGAAGCTGCTGCACAAGGTATTGTAGCAGGAATTAACGCAGCAAACTACTTACAAAATAAAGAACCTCTATATTTAGATAGAAGTGATTCGTATATTGGTGTGTTAATTGATGATTTAGTTACAAAAGGAACTGCTGAACCTTATCGTATGCTAACAAGTAGAGCTGAATATCGTTTATTATTAAGAAATGATAATGTTGATCAAAGAATCTCAAAATATGCATATGATAATAATATGATTACAGAAGAAGAATATAATAAAATTCAAGAAAAATATAAACAAATTAATGACAAAATTGAAGAATTTAAAAACAAATTTGTTGGTTCAACTAGTGAGCTAGGTAAAAAATATAATGTTGAACACGGAATTAGTTATTTAAAATTATTAGCAAGACCAGATGTAAATCCACGTGATTTAGTTGATGAAGATTTTAAATATTTTGATGAATTAGCAATCAATGTTAGATTATATGGTTATATTGAAAAACAATTAAATCAAGCAGCTAAAATGAAAAGATTAGAAAGTCTAAATATTCCTGAAAACATTGATTATTTTGAAGTTGAAAATTTAGCATACGAAGCTAAAGAAAAATTATCAAAAATTAGACCAACTACAATTGGTCAAGCTTCAAGAATAAGTGGAATTAACCCAGCTGATATTCAAATGTTAATGTTTTATATGGATCAAAGAAAAAAATAATGAAATTAAATTTAATTGCAGTAGGAAGTCTAACAAGTGACTTTCAAAATCTCTTTGATTCTTATTTAAAAAAGTTAAAATTTTTAGCAGATGTTAATGTCATAGAAATAAAAGAAATTAATGAACAAAACATTGAATTAAAAAAACAAAAAGAAACAGAAAATATTTTAAAAAAAATTCCTAAAAATTCATTAGTTTATTATTTTGGATTAAATGGAAAAGAATATTCTTCAGAGCAATTTAGCGAATTAATAACTCACACAGATAACATTACTTTTATAATTGGTGGTTCAAATGGTGTTGTTGAAGAACATTTTAACAATCAAATTAGATTTTCCAAAATGACATTTCCGCATCAGTTATTTAGAGTGATGGCAATTGAACAAATTTACCGAGCACATGCTATAAAAAATAATATTAAGTATCACAAGTAAGGACAAATTATGAAAGCAGGAATTGTTGGATTACCGAATGTAGGAAAAAGTACATTATTTAATGCTTTAACTTTAAATGAAGTAGAAGCTAATAACTATGCATTTACTACAATTGAACCAAATATTGCAAACGTTAAGTTAAACGACATTAGATTAGAAAAATTAGCAAAACTAAATAATACAAAAAAAATAGTACATGCAACTTTTAATTTTGTTGACATTGCAGGACTTGTTAAAGGTGCTTCAAAAGGTGAAGGTTTAGGAAATAAATTTCTTGCAAACATTAGAGAAGTTGACAGTATAATTCATGTAATTAGATGTTTTGAAGATAATAACATTGTTCATGTTAATAATAAAATTGACCCACTTGATGATCTTCAAACTATTAATTTAGAACTAATATTAGCTGATTTACAAACAATCGAAAATGTTATTAATAGAATATCAAAACGCGCAAAAGCAACAAATGATAAAGAACTTTTAAAAGAATTAGAAATTGCAAACAAATTAAAAATAATTTTAGAAAATGAACGTTCAGCTCGAGAAGTAGAATTAAGTGACGAAGAAAAAGATATTGTAAAATCTTGACAATTACTTTCACTTAAACCAATTATTTATGTAGCAAATTTAAAACAAGATGATTTAGAAAATTTAGATAATAATGTTCATTTTCAAAATTTAAAAAATCATTTACAGCAAACAAATGATATTTTAATTCCTATTTGTATTTCTTTAGAATATGAATTATCAAAATTTGAAGCAGAAGAAAAACAAGAGTTTTTAAAAGAATATGGTTTAGAATATAGTGGTTTAGATACTTTAATTCGAAAAAGTTTTTATTTATTAGATCAAAAAACTTATTTTACAGCAGGTGAAATAGAAACCCGTGCATGAGTTTTTAAAAATGGTCAAACTGCTAGTCAATGTGCCGGGATAATTCATACTGATTTTGAAAAGAAATTTGTAAAAGCTGAAGTAATTAGTTACGAAGATTATATTAATTATGGAGGTGAAAAACAAGCTCATGAAGCTGGAAAAATGCGTCTTGAAGGTAAAAATTATATTATGCAAGACGGCGATGTGTGTTACTTTAAAATAGCAAAATAATTTGCTATTATTATAGGAGATTAGTTTAATGGCAAAACTAAGGACTCCAAACCCTTCGTTACAGGTTCGAATCCTGTATCTCCTGCCAAATCTACAATAGACCAAAAAACACCTAATACAGTTTATGTACTAGGTGTTTTTAATATTAAAAAAATAAATAAAAAAGAGCAATGCTCTTTTTTGGACACTAAATGAAATGGTACGCCCTAGAGGATTCGAACCTCTGACCCAATGGTTAAAAGCCATTTGCTCTACCTGCTGAGCTAAGGGCGCACATTATGGTGCCCGGAACTGGACTTGAACCAGCACGATGTTGCCACCGAGGGATTTTAAGTCCCTTGCGTCTACCATTTCCGCCATCCGGGCATTTTTTGTTTGCTTTAATATTATACATAAAAATATTAAAAAATATAAAAAAAAATAAAAAATATAAAATGTTTGTTTTGTTATACAAAAATCTATATTTTTTATGATGCTAAAATATGTAAATTTTTCTTATTTTGTGTTGTTTAAAAACATTCTAGCATATTGATCTTCTTTTGTTTCGTGAGTTAAGTTATTAAAAGCAATAATTATTTGTGGAATTAAATTGTAAAATTCATAAGTTTTATCTAATGTTTGGTTTTTATATTCATTTTCGATAAAATCTGCAATTTCTTTGTAAGAAATTATTTTATAAATATTTTTCATTTTAGGATCTAATTTTTCAATTTCATTTTTAATTTCTAAAATTCTAAAATTTGGTGCAATTATAAAAAATAATGGTTCATATTCGCTATCTACTTTATTTGCTCATTTGTAATAGGTGGATAATTGAGTTATTTTATCTTCAGAATTTATACCATTTAATCCACTACGTATTTTATTTTCAATAATTATATTTTGTTTAGAACCTCTTGCATAAATATCTAATCGTCCATTTTCTACTACATATTCTTTAAATACTTCATAGTCACTATTTTTATCAAATATTTTTTTATCTTGAAAAGTTATACAAAACTTTTTAATTAAATCTTTGAAACTTAAAATACTATAAAACATATTTGTAAAAGCTTGTTCGTTATCTTGAAAAGCAATTAAATCTAAAAATGTTGTTTGCTTTTTTAAGGACCTTATATTATCTTCTTTTACAGTTTTTGGATTAAATTCAATAAGTTTTTTATTTTCAATAGATGTTAAAATTAAGTTGTTTACAAACTCATAATCATTTTTATTTTTATCATCAAATAAATAACCTTTATTTCTTTGAAAATTATATATTAAATTTGAAACTGGAATTTCCTCATTTGCTTTATATATTTTTTTAGCTTTAAATGTAAGATATAAAGAATCATTATCCTTGTAAATTTCATATAAATATTTACCATTATAAACAATTTTTCTTTCTTGCATAAATTGTTTTAATGCTTTTTGAGCGCATTTAAAATTTTCATATCTATGATATTGTTCAGTATTATCGCTTGAGTTATTAGATTTTTTAGATACTGTGTGAAATCTGTGTATTTTTTCTTCTAGTTCAACTACATAAAGAATGTTAAAATTATTATTTTTAAGTCCGCTAGTTAAAACTAAATATTTAGCTAAGTATTTTTCCTTTTTTCATTGTCTTAAATTTTTTGTCCCTTCTACTCAAATGTCATCTGGACAAACACCTCAAGGATTGTTATATACATAATATTCATTATTATCTGTGAGCAAAAAGTCAATTATTTCATGTCCTATGTTTCCTTTTTGGTCTAATCAATCACCTAGAAATAGTTTATTTAGTAAAATAACATTCCCTTCTATTTTTGCATTATTATTTTTACCTTGTTTTAGTCATCCCCTTCGGTTTAAAAAACTCTCGCAATTTTTTTGCTGTTCTTCACTTATGTTTTCAAGTGTATTATTAGTGTTTATTTTACAAGATTTATTCATAAAATTCCTCTTTAAAATTATTATTTATAAATAATATTAAATCACTTTTTTTAAACTTAAATAGGTTTTTGTTGACTGACATTATAAAATTTAATAAAAAAATAAATAAAAAAAGGTAATACTGACGTATAACCTCAAAAATGGTGCCCGTGACTGGACTCGAACCAGCATGAATTTCTTCGGTTGATTTTGAGTCAACTGTGTCTGCCATTTCACCACACGGGCTTGTAAATAATTATAACAAAATATTTTTTTGTTTTATAATTAAGAAATGAATTTACAAAAAGTTTTTGATTTACAAAGAGATCTAGATGAAAGTTTTTCTAAGAACATTAGTCCTAATGAAACTAATCTACAATTAAAAGTTATTATTGCTTTAATAGTTGAAATTAGTGAATTTGCAAATGAAGTTCAAGAATTTAAATATTGAAAGGTACATAAAAACATTAATCAAGCAGCATTGTTAGAAGAGTATGCAGATGGAATTCACTTTTTAAGTAGCATGTGTGTTGCTCATAATGTCGATTCAAATATAGAACCTATAAAGTTATATGATAATTTTAGTCAACAATTAGCAGAAGTTTATAAAGCATCTACTATATTATTTTCTGAACTAAATGCAAAAAATTTAAAATATGCATATAGCTTATATTTAGGACTAGCACTTACCATTGGATTATCAGAAGATGAGATATTAGATAGTTTTTATAAAAAAAATGAAATTAACTTTCAAAGAGCAAAAAACAAATATTAATTTTATAACTCTGCAACTTGCAGAGTTTTTTAATAAATTTTTCAAAATACTCAAAACATACTGGAAAAATACACAATTTTTACTATTAAATTATTTTTTTTGTAAAATTATTAATAATAAAATTAAGTTTTACAGGAGAATTATGTTTGATAAGCAAAAAAGATTAAAAGAATTAACAGAATTGCAATACAAAGTTACTCAAGAATCTTATACGGAAAAACCTTTTGAAAATGAATATGATCATCATTTTGAAAAAGGTATTTATGTAGATATAGTTGATAAAACACCGTTATTCATTTCAACTGATAAGTATGATTCAGGTTGTGGATGACCTGCTTTTAGTAAACCAATTCAAAATGAATTATTAGTTGAATTAAAAGATACTTCACACAGCATGATAAGAACTGAAGTTAGATCAAAAAATGCCAACTCACATTTAGGTCATGTTTTTAATGACGGAATTAAAGAAAATGGAGGTCTAAGATATTGTATTAATTCGGCTGCATTAGATTTTATTCCTTATGATAAATTAGATGAACACGGTTTATCAGAATATAAAAAACTATTTGATAGGAAATAATTATGAAAAAAGCTATGAAAATTTTATTATTATGTGCTTTCATACCTACAACATTAATAAGTACTTTTAGTAGTTTAAGTTTAAGCACTGATCCTAAAACAAACAACAGTGTTGATTTAATTAAACAACAAAAATTTGATTGAAGACAGATAAATCAAGATATTTTGCCGCCGGTAAGATATCAGAGATTAGATATTTGTTGAGCCTATTCAGCAATTGGTGTTTCAGAAATAAATGTTTTAAAAAATGGATTATACGCATCACCTTCAACATTAGATTTATCGGAAAAAGGTATTGCTTTTTTAACAAGAAATCGTAACTTTAATTCTGATCCATTAGAAAATACAAAATTTGACACAATGGAAAATAAGACACATTGAGCTTCTGGTGGATATGCAATAAGTGCTGGTTACATGTTAATGCAATGAAATTCTTTAATGAATGAAACTTCAGACTTTAAAAAAAATAATTTTGATGTTCCATTTCGTCTAGAAGAATTAATAAAAATAAATAGCCATGATAGAGAAGCTATCAAAAAATACGTAGTAGAAAATGGAGCAGTGGGTTTTGGATTTTCAGCAGGGTATGCTGGAACTTATTATAATTCTAATACTTACCAAGGACCAAAATATGGTCATGCAGCAACGATTATAGGTTGAGATGACTCAATACCAAAAGAAAATTTTGGAGCAGGAACAACGCAAAATGGAGGGTGAATAGTTAAAAATAGTTGAGGGGATCATATTTTAGAAAAAGGTTATATGTATATTTCATATGATGCACCAATTGGGGATATATTTTCATTAAATTATGCAAGTAAAAATAAATATGATAATAATTATTATTATGATGGCTATCTTAGAGATAATATAAATTTAAAAGAAACTAAAGCTATATCTTCATTTGAAGCAAAAGCCGAAACATCAGATTATGAAGAATATTTAAAAGCAGTTAATGTTGGTTTTGAAGGTAAAAATGCTGACGTCACTGTAAATGTTTATTTAAATGATGATAAATCAGAAATTAATCCTCGAGAATATTCAAATAACAATGCACAATTAGTTTCTACTGCAACTAAACATTTTGAAGACGGTGGATTGAGGTTGATAGAGTTACCAGAACAAATTAGACTTAAAAAAGGTCAATATTTTTCAATTGAAGCCAGCGTTCAAAATGCAGATAATACCGCAAGATTAATTTTTTCTGATGAGGGAAAATCAACATTGGATTTATCATACGTTAGACAAAATTCAAAATGAGTAAGCAGTCAAAAGAAATTTGGTGGTGTTGCAAGAATTAAAGCTTTTACAAAACAAATTTATAATAATCAAAAAGAAAAAATAAAAGAAAATGATCTTTCTTTTGCAAATATTTCTCTTAATAATGGTATTCATAGATTAGGGACATACAATGACATAAAACCATCTGTATATATTAATGATAATTTATTAGAAGAATCAAAAGATTATGAATTAAAATACACTGAAATTTTAGATACAGATAAAAGATTTTATTCAGATGACGCTAATGTGGGATATGGAATAATAGAAATAAATGGTTTGGGTAAATATAAAAATACTAAAAATAAAGTTTTTTATACTACCATAGTTGGATTATATCCTCCAGTAAATAATCAAGTTTATACTCAACAAAATTATGATACTAAAAACTTTACAATTAAAGTTCGTAGAGATGTTAAGAATACAGATGAAGTTAATTTTGGTAAAGGTTGAGTTGTTAGTAGAAGTCACAATTTAGATAAAAATGAAACTATAGTTCAATTAAATTATCAAGGAGATGACTCAGATTATTATCGTAGAAGTTCAGCATATGTAAAAATTGTAAAAGATGATAATGTTCAACCAGAAGAAAATCAACATCAAAATTTAGAAATTAATACAAATACTAACACAACAGATGAAACAACTGAAGATAAAAGTTCTAATTCAAAAGATAATTTAGTAGATAATCAAAATAGTGGTTCAGAAAAAACTAACACTGAAAATACAAAAGATCAAGACAATATTTCTTTAAACACTGATAATGGAAATAAAAATGAATCTGAAGAAACTAAAAAAGATATTAATAGCTCACCTAGTCAAAGTCAAGATACTAACACAAACAAAAAGACAAAAAATACACAAGAAAACCCAAATGCTAACAGTAGTTCTTCTAATACTACTGAACCAAAAACACAACCAAATTCACCAAACAATATTTCTAAAGAATCACCAAAAAATACTGATACAAATACTAAATCAACAAAACCTATAAACAACAAAAACCAGTCAGTAAATAATAATACACAAAACATAAATACTATTAAAAAAACAAAAGCAAATATGTATTATCTTTTATTATTAATACCAGCAATTTCAGCAATTGCAACAACTGTAGCAATTTACTTTAGAAAAAAAGCTAAAAAATAATGTTTTAAAATGTGACGCTTTTTAGTCACATTTTTTATTTTTTTAACCTATAAGTTAATTTTTTTAAAATTTAATGAACTTTTTGACGCTTTTTACAAAAAAAAAAAAAAAGAATATCATTTTTGTGAAAAATTAATTTTTTCAAGGAGTTTTTAGATGAAATATAAAAAAATGTTAAGCTTTTCACTATTTGCTGTTACTTTAGCTTCAATTCCTTTTGTGGCTATATCATGCAGCACAACAACTTACAAAACCCAGGTAAAAGAAAGAATACAAAAACTTACTGATAAATATAAAGATGATAAATCAAAATCTTCAATATTAAATACTAGTGTAAGCCCTTTGCTTCAAAAAATAAATGAAATCTCAAAATTTAAAGACTTAACCTATGAATCATATAAAAATATAATAGCTATGTTAGATGCTTTGGAAAAAAGTATAGATAGTACCGAGGTTAAGAATGATTAAAGGGCAATTAAAATTCAATACATATATAACTTTATTTTCAATAAATATTGTAATATGCTTTATATTTATAATCATATCTTCAATTATTATAAATAATACAAAATCAATATTAGCACTTTTGGTATCAAGTGAATCATTTAAAGATTTTGTTTCATTTTTATCAGATGCAATGGGTTCAACAGGTAATACAATTAGGGAATTTCTTCTAGTAGTATCAAGTATATTTCTTGTTCTTTGATTATATGGTTTAATTGAATCAATTTATTGAATTGCAACATTATGCACAAATAATATTTTTATAAATATGCATCATGATCATATTGAATTTAAAAGAGGAATTTTTTCATCAATTAAAAATTACAAATTAGATGAAATACAATATATAAGACCACAAAACAGATTAAATCTTGGAATTACAAGCATAAAAATTAAAAACGTATTTTTACCCAAAAAGTTTTGAATTTCCAATTCAGATGAATTTAAACAACAATTCGATATCTTTAAATTAAATAAATATAACAGTGAAAACAATTTAAACAAACAAGATTAACAAAAAAAGTTGCTAACTAGCAACTTTTATTTTATAATTATTTTCCTAATTTGTGAACTGCTTGACGAGCTGTTTCTCAAATAATTTCATTAAATGTTGGGTGTGGGTGAATTGTATCAGCTAAGTCAAATATTGTTAATTCTTTATCCATTAATAAAGCAATTTCAGCAATCATATCTGTTGAGTTAGCACCAACAATTTCAGCACCTAAAATTTTTCCATTTTCTTTATTTATAACTAATTTAGCAAATCCATAGTCTTTATGTGCAGCAATAGCTTTTCCAACAAAACCATAGTTATATTTAGCTGTGATGTATGGTAATTGTAATTCTTTTGCTTTGTTTTCAGTCATTCCTACATTAGCTATTTCAGGGTCTGTATAAATACATGCTGGAACTGTAGTTGGATTATATGTTATAACTCTTTCTGTTTTGTTTTCTTTTCTTAAGATATCATATACAGCAACTATTGCATGTTTGTAAGCAACGTGAGCTAACATGTTTTGAGCTGTAATATCTCCGATTGCATAAACATTTTCAACGTTTGTTTGTAACATATCGTTAACAAGAATTTCACCTCTTGAACCTAGTTCAACTCCTGTTTCTGAAATAAATCCTGTGTTTGGAACACGGCCAACTGAAGCTAAAACAACGTCAGATTTAATTCTAAATTCTTGTCCATCTTTTTCGTAAACAACTTCATCATTTTCGAATGCTTTTATTGTTGTATTAAATACAAATTCAACACCTTTTGATTTTAAATGTTTTTGTAATTCATCTGTTACATCTTTATCTAATTGAGCAACAACACGATCTAAATTTTGTAGAATTGTAACTTTTGTTCCTGCATTTGCAAATACTTGTGCAAATTCAACTCCGATAACTCCACCGCCAATAATTGTTAATGTTTCTGGTTGTGTAGGATAATTAATTAAACTTGTTGATGTAACAACTTTCCCTAATTTATAAGCTTCTTCAAATCCTGGTAGTGTTAATCTTCTTGAGTGTCCACCCATAGCATAGATCATGTATTTTCCTCTATATACTTTATCATTTGCTTTTACAGTGTGGCTATCTAGGAATTCGGCTGTAGCTTGAATAGCTTCAACTTTTGCCCCTTTCATTAACATTTTTACACCGCTAGTTAATTTATTAACAGTTTTTGATTTTTGTTCATTTAATTTAGTTCAATCTAATTTTGCTGATTCTTTATCATAGCTAAATCCTAATGCTTCTAAACTTCCGTTAGCTACTTTATGAAATTCTTCTGATGCATGTAAAAGAGCTTTAGTTGGAATACATCCAACATTTAAACAAACTCCACCTCAGTATACTTTTTCAATAATTAAGCTTTTTAGTCCATGTTTTCCAGCTTCTTCAGCGGCTAAGTATCCACCGGGACCTGCACCTATTACGATTAAGTCATATTCAGCATCAATTGTTCCATTATATTTACTCATCTTTTCTCCTTAAATTTTCATAAATAATATATTATAAATTATAATATCAAATTAAAAATAAGACTAAAAAAACGGGAAATGATGATATTTACTCAAAAAATTCATTTTTTTATATTTTATTAAATGCAAAAAATAAATTAACTTAATATTTTAAAATTGCAAAGTTTTATATTTATTACTAAATTTAATATCACAATGAAATTTACAATTAAAACTAAAAGTAAAAAAATTAACTTCTAAAAAAATTAAAAAAGCTAAAAATAATATAAATAAAATTACATTTAAAATTAATATCAATAAACACTTAAAGTAATAAATTTTTTTGGAGTTGTAAGTATTAAAAGTATTTTTAAAAGACATTTTGCTAACTTAAATATAATAAAAACTAAAATAAGTAAAGTTAAAAAACTTAGAACAAATTTACAATGTGTTAATTTATCAAAAGCATAAAGCATGTTCATTTTCTACATTGTATTTATTTTTGTTGTTAGTGTTTATTTTTATTTTTTCATATAAATTAAAAAAAGCGAATAATAAAAAAATATATAAAAATCCAGAAATTCTGGATTTTTTACTTTAATTCTTCTAAGATTTTACACTTAGCTTTATTTTTAATTCTTCTACAAAGCTAAAGTTTGTAGAATCACTAGGTTTAAATTCAATTTCTTTTAGCGGTTGATCTGAAATATTATTTACTATAATATCAACTCTATTACCTTTTGAATGTACTATTCCGCGGTTAACATAATAAGTTTTTTGATTATTTTGCAAACTATTTACAAAAAGCTTACTTTCAACTATAGCGCCCATAAATTCAATGTGATTTGCTTGTAAACCTATATAACCTTCAGTGGTTTTTAAAGTAATTATATCTGTTTCTTGTTCTAAGAATTTACCATATGGTGTCGTAATTGTTAAAAATACTAAATTAGCCATTACTTATTAGTTTCTATTCTTGCTATAACATCATCAATTGTTCCTGCATATAAAAATGCTTCTTCAGGAACTTCATCATATTTTCCGGCAAGTATATCTTTAAATGAACGAATAGTATCACTTATTTTAATGTATTTACCAGGGTATCCTGAGAATTTTTCAGCAACTGAAAAAGGTTGTGATAAAAAGTTTCTTATTCTTCTTGCTCTAGCAACCACTTTTTTATCTTCTTCTGATAATTCGTCCATACCTAAAATAGCGATAATATCTTGTAATTCTTTAAATCTTTGTAAAATATTTTGTACACCACGAGCAACATTGTAATGTTCAACTCCGATTATTTTTGGATCAAGTAATCTTGAACCCGATGATAATGGGTCAATAGCTGGATAAATCCCTAATGCTGCAATGTTACGGTCTAAAACGGTTTTTGCATCAAGATGAGTAAAGGTTGTTGCAGGAGCTGGGTCGGTTAAGTCATCGGCCGGAATATAAACAGCTTGAACTGATGTAATAGAACCTCTTTTTGTAGATGTTATTCTCTCTTGTAGTATTCCCATTTCAGTTGCTAATGTAGGTTGATAACCAACAGCTGAAGGCATTCTACCTAAAAGAGCTGACACTTCTGAACCTGCTTGTGTAAATCTAAAAATATTGTCAATAAATAATAAAACGTCTTGATTTTCTTTATCTCTAAAATATTCAGCCATAGTTAAAGCAGTAAATGCAATTCTCATTCTAGCTCCAGGTGGCTCATTCATTTGCCCAAATACTAATGCAGTCTTATTTATAACACCACTTTCTTGCATTTCATGGTATAAGTCATTTCCTTCTCTTGTTCTCTCTCCAACTCCAGCAAAAACAGAAATTCCACCATGTTGTGTTGCAATGTTATTGATTAATTCTTGGATTAAAACTGTTTTTCCAACTCCAGCTCCTCCAAATAAACCAATTTTTCCACCTTTTGCATAAGGCATTAACAAGTCAATAACTTTTATACCTGTTTCAAGAATTTCAACTGATGTTTTTTGTTCTTCATAAGAAGGAGCAGGAGCATGAATAGGCATTAATGTTACACTGGTTTTGTCAAATGGTTTATCATCAATAGGATCACCTAAAACATTAAACATTCTAGATAAGATGTCTTTTCCTACTGGAACAACAATTTCTTTACCTGTATCAAGAACTTCCATCCCTCTTTTTAGACCAAAAGTAAGATCCATGCTAATTGCTCTAACAGTGTCATTTCCAATGTGTTGAGCAACTTCAAAAACATATTTTTTTCCTTCATGATACAATTCAAGAGCGTTATTTATAAGAGGTATTTCATTATTTTGGAATCTTATATCAACAACAGGTCCTAATATTTGAACTATTTTACCATAATGTTTTTTATTGTCATTTTCCATAATTATCCTTTCTATGAATTTGATCCACTAATAATTTCAGTAATTTCTTCAGTTATTTTAGCCTGTCTTGAACGATTATAATCTAATTCAAGGTTTCCAATTAATTCTTCTGCATTATTTGTTGCATTTTCCATCGCTGTTCTTCTTGAAGACATTTCAGATAATTTTGCATTAGCAAGTGCAAGATACATACTTGCTTCAAAATAGATAATAAAAGAAGATTCTAAAATTGTTCGAGCACTTGGTTCATAAATACTTAAATCTATTTTATTTGCTTGTTCAATTTCATCAGCTATAATTGGATATATTTGTTTTATTTTTGTTTCTGTTGAAATACTATTTATGTATTCTGTATAAATAATATTAACTTTATCAACATAAACATTTTGAATTGTTTCATAAATTTTTTTAGAAATAACTTGAGCAAGAGCATAATCTAATTCATCACCGATTTTTGCAAAAGAATGAATTATTTGATCTTCATATTTTTTTAAAGAGTTAATTATTTTTGTTCCAAGAGTGATTAAAAGTGAGTCTTTATCAATTATTTCTTTAACCTGTTTAACTAAAAAAGCATTATAAGCACCACATAAACCTAAATCTGAGCCAATAACGATATATAAAGTTTTGGGAATTTCATTAGTTTGTTTGTGTTTTTTATTAATAATATTTTCAATATCCTCAGAGTGTAAAAGTAAGTTATTAAAAACATTTTTTACACTTGAATAATAATTTATTATATTGTCATAGCTATTTTTAGTTCTACCCAACTTGGCAGTTGCAACAAGTTGCATTGCTTTGGTTATTTTTTTTGTTGTAGTAACTGAATTAATTCTTTGTTTAATTTTTAATAAATCAGCCATTACTATTCGTTTCCTTTAATAAAACCAGGATGTGCTTTAGGATCATAGTTTGGAATTTTCTTAATAAATGACATAATAAAGTCTTTTAATAAGATTATTAATTCTTTTTCTATTAATTTATCATATGCATTTTTTTCAGTTAACTTGATTAATAAGTTTATCGCTGTTTTATCTTGTTTGAAAAACGTTTCTAAATCGTCCTTAAAATCTTGAATATATTCTTTAGGTAATGGGTTTGTTAATTTGTGTTTAATACAAAATAACATAATTGATTGAAATATTTGTGAATATGGTGAGTATTGTGGTTGTTTTAAAAATTCATATACTTTTGCACCATGTTCTAAAATTCTCTGTGTGGTTTCATCAAGATCACTACCAAATTGAGCAAAAGCTAACATTTCATTATATTGTGCTAATTCAAGTTTTAATGAACTTGATACTTGTTTCATAGCCTTTATTTGTGCACTACCCCCAACACGACTAACACTAAATCCAACATCAACTGCTGGTCTTTGACCGCTATTAAATAGTGATTCTTTAGTAAAAATTTGTCCATCAGTAATTGAAATAACATTTGTAGGAATATATGCAGATATATCACCTGATTGAGTTTCAATTATTGGCAAGGCAGTAGATGAACCACCACCATATTCTTCATTTAATCTAGCTGAACGTTCTAAAAGTTGTGAGTGTAAGTAAAAAACATCTCCAGGGTATGCCTCACGTCCGGGAGGTCTTCTTAAAAGTAATGAAAGTGTTCTATAAGCAACTGCATGTTTTGATAAATCATCATAAATTATTAAAACATCTTTACCTTTAGACATTCATTCTTCAGCTATGGTAATTCCAGTATAAGGTGCTATATATTGAAGAGGTGCTTTTTCAGAAGCACTTGCATTAATGATTGTTGTATATTCTAATGCATCATTTTCTTTAAGATTTTCAACTATTTGTGAAACTGTTGAATTTTTTTGTCCTATAGCAACATAAATACAGTATATTCCTTTACCTTTTTGGTTTATTATTGTATCTATTGCTATTGCTGTTTTACCAGTTTGTCTATCACCTATAATAAGTTCACGTTGTCCTTTACCGATAGGAACCATTGCATCGATTGCTAAAATTCCTGTTTCAAGTGGCTGGTCAACAGATTTTCTTGTCATTATTCCGGGAGCTACTTTAAATATTTCTGAATATCTTTGTGCGTTAATTTCACCTTTTCCATCAATTGGATTAGCTAAAGCATCTACTACTCTTCCTAAAAGTTCATCTCCAACTGGAGTAGAAATAACATGATTTGTTGTTTTTACAATAGTACCTTCTGAAATGTACTTATCATCCCCCATAATAACAACACCAACTAATTCTTCTTCAAGATTTAAAACCATACCAAAAACATTGTGTCCAAAGTCCACTAATTCACCTAATTTTGCATTATCTAAACCACTAACTAATGCAATACCATCTCCAAGTGTTACCACTTCTCCGACTTCATCAGTTGTAATTTCTTTTGAAAAGTTTTTAATTTGTTTTTTAATGATTAAACTTAAATCGTTTGGTTTTAATGACATATTATTCTCCTTAATTTTTATTAATCATTTAAAATTGATTCTTTTAACTTTTCAATTTGATTTAAAATTGTGTTATCAATTACTATATCATCGATTACAATTTTAATTCCCCCTAAAAGCTTAGGATCAATTCTATTTTTAAGTTTTAAGTTAATTTGATATTTTTGTGAATAAGTTTCTTGTAGTTCATTGATTTGTTCTAAAGAAAGTGTTTCAGTTGAATATACGTACCCTTGTTTTATATTTTTTGAGTTGTAGTATAAAGTTTTATATATATTAATAATGTTTGTAATTTTACTTACAATATGATTTTTGGTAATTACTTTTAAAAAATTCACAATTGTTGGGCTAAAATCAGAAAATGTTTCATCAATTAATTGATATTTTTTTTCAATAGTTAATGAATATAAATTTAGAATTTTAATAAATTCTCGGTTTTCTTGCAAAGATTTGTCTATGTATTTTAATTGACTATAATAATTATCAATTTGATTTTCTTCTTTTGCTAGTTCAAAGATAGCTAATCCATAATTATAAATTAATTCATTATTCATAATTATTTTGCCTCTTCTAATAATTGCTCAATCATTTTTTTGTTTTCGGGATCTTTTATTTCTCTTCCAATGATTTTTTTTGCAATTTCAACTGCATTATCAACAATTATTTTCTTTTGTTGTTGTTCAAATTCTTTTCAACTTTTTGAAATGGAATTATTAGTTTGTTCAATCATTCCATGTGCTTTTTTATTTGCTGTTTTTGTAGCAGAATCAATGATTTTTTCACCATCTGTTTTGGCATCGTGAATCATTTGATCTGCTTTTTTATATGTTTCAACTAAAGCTTCGTTTGCTTTCACTTGTAATTCAAGCGCTTTTTCTTTTGCTTTAACTGAATCATCAATATTTTGTTGAATGTAATTTTGTCTATTATTCAACATTTTTTTAACTGGTTTATAAACTAAAAAAGTTAAAACCAATACTGTTATTAACAAAGAAACAATTGTGAAAATAAAGTAAGGTCACTGTCATGCAAAGTTATTAAAAACTTTATTTAATTCAGAAGTAACGCCTTCACTTTGTTCACTTGCTATAATGATTTTATTCATAAAATTAAACGAAAATAATTAAGAATGAAATAACTAGACAATAAATAGCACAAGTTTCGATAACAGAAAGACCAATAAACATTGTAGTTAATAGCCTTGATCTTACTTCGGGATTTCTTCCAATAGCTTCAACAGTTTTACCTACTGTTATACCTTGACCAATCCCAGCTCCACCAGCGCCAATCATTGCTAGACCAGCACCAACAAGAGCAAGACCATAAGCTAATCCTGTTGATTGATTTGTTACATTACTTGCATTATATGCACTTACAATAATATCTGTATTCATATTTTCTCCTTTAATTAGTAATGATATTTTTCATCTTATTTATTACAATTTCTTTTGATTTTTCTTTTTGTGTTACTTTTGCAGAAAGTGATCAATAACTTAATGATAATATTACAAAAACAAAAGCTTGTAATACACTATCAAAAATATCAAAGTATAAACTTAATCACGGTAATAATAAGATAGAAATAATGTTAATTTGAGCCATAGCTTCAGTTCCGTGAAAACCAAAAATAGCCCTTCATATATAATTTAATAAAGCTTCTAAAAGAATGATTAAAAGAGTTCCACCCGTAACATTTCCAAACATACGGAAACTCAAACTTAAAATGGGTGACAATTTCCCAATTCAGTCCATTGGATTTAATCATTCTTTAATATAACGTCATCTTTGAAATATTATTCCTACAAAAATCGTTCCAATTCAAGTTATTGCTGTTACACTAAAAACAAAAGTTAAACTATTTGCAATTGGTGCAAGACCAAAAATACTTAATGCATTTCCAAAACTTAAAAAAGTAAATAAGCTAAAGAAATAAGGAGCGGTTTTATCTAATTTTCCTTCTGATGAGGTATTTGTTAAATCGTCAATAAACATTATGTATTGCTCAACAACAATAACCACTTTTGGTGGCGCTATATGTGTTTTAGATCTTTTAATAACTATAAATAATGCAATTGCCATTAGAGTAATCATAATTGTTAAAAGAACTAAACTTACCAATGGGTTTTGTGAAAATTCACTATTTCCTCATGCAGATTTATCATTCAATGAAGAATGACCAAACAGTCTATCCATTTATCTCCTTTCTAATTTCTAATTTAGATTTTACTATTGAAGTTCATAATCTAGTAAATGTTGGTGGTATAAAAGCTACACAATAAGTAATTATATTTATTGGATACAATGAACCATCACTTCCTGGAATTTTATGTACTAGAAATAGCTTGTTAAAAAAGAATAAATAACATAAAAAAGCAGCAACTATTAACAATTTTGATAAATGCAATAAAATTATTTTTCCAGTTGATATTTTTTTTTGTGAAAAGATTAATTTTATAATTTTGTGTTGATATAAAGCAAGAATAATAAAATTAATCAATCCTACTAAATATCCCCAAAATAAAGCAATATTCACAATGCAAATTAGTCCAAAAATAATAAATAAAATAGCATGTATAAGTAGTGTTAATAATTTATAATTTGTAAAAATTTCTGCTCTGTTTTTTCTCATATTTATTAAGGTTTATAACCTTCTTATGATTATAGCACTATAAGAAAATTTATTAAATAATAACCTCAAAAACACATTAAATTGCATTTTTTCAAAATTCAAAATATTTTTAATTAGTAATCAAAATTCATAATATATTAAAAATTAGCACTCTTTTAGTTAGACTGCTAAAAAAGTGATACAATTATTATGAAAGGAAATGACTATGGACATAAATTGACAACCAAATGAAGATAATAAAAACCCATTAAAAGAATATGGAAGAAATTTAATTGAACTAGCAAAAGATAACAAATTAGAACCTGTTATAAACCGTGATGACGAAATCAGAAGATTAATAAGAATATTAAGTAGAAAAACAAAAAACAATCCAGTTTTAGTAGGAGAACCTGGAACCGGTAAAACCGCTATTGTAGAAGGATTAGCAAGAAAAATTGTTGAAAAACAAGTTCCAGATGAACTTCTTAACAAACAATTATGAGAAATTGATTTAGCCTCTATGATAGCCGGCGCTATGTATCAAGGTCAATTTGAACAAAGAATTAAAAAATTAATGAAAATTGTTGAAGAAAGTAATGGAAATATTATTTTATTTATAGATGAAATTCACATGTTGGTAGGAACAGGAAAAAATTCAAGTAATTCAACAATGGATGCTGCAAATATGTTTAAACCTTTAATGGCTCGCGGTGCACTTCATTTGATAGGTGCAACTACTTTAGATGAATATCGTCAATACATAGAATCAGATCCAGCCCTTGAAAGAAGAATGCAAAAAGTTAATGTTTTTGAGCCTAGTGTTGAAGATACAATTACTATCTTAAGGGGAATAAAAGAACGTTATGAAACTTTTCACGGCGTAAAAATTACTGATAGTGCTTTAGTATCTGCTGCAAATTTAAGTGCAAGATATATAAGTGATAGATTTTTACCCGATAAGGCAATTGATTTGATTGATGAAGCAGCTGCAACTATTAAAACAGAAATAAATTCACAACCAGAAGAACTTGATAAAATTATGCAAAAAATTGCAAGACTTGAAATGGAAAATGCTGCTTTACAAACAGAAAAACAAACGCAAATAATTCAAGAAAAAGTATTTGAAAATAAAAAGACATTAGAAGTGCTTAAATCAGAATCAGATATTTTAAAAAAACAATGACAAAAAGAAAAAACTTTAATCAATCAAATTTCAAATTATAAAGATCAAATCGATCAATTAAAAAATAAATTAACTATTTTACAAAACGAAGGCAATTATACTGAAGCAGCAAAAGTTTTATACTCAGATATTCCTAATTTAGAAAAAAAATTACAAGAAGCAGAACAAGAAATTAATAACTCAGAAAAACGATTAATTAAAGAAGATATCGATGAAGAAGAAATTGCAACAATTGTTTCAAAATGAACAAATATTCCTGTAAATAAGTTACTTCAAACTCAAAAAACTAAAATATTGAATCTTTCACAAAGCTTAAAAAATAGAATAAAAGGTCAAGAACAAGCAATCGAAGCAGTATCTAAAGTAATTTTACGTTCAAAAGCGGGTGTTTCTGATCCACGACATCCTATTGGAAGTTTTCTATTTTTAGGTTCAACTGGAACAGGAAAAACAGAATTAGCAAGGGCGCTTGCAAATGATTTGTTTGATAATGATGAACATTTAATAAGACTAGATATGTCAGAATTTATGGAAAAACATTCAGTATCAAAATTAATTGGTTCACCTCCAGGTTATGTAGGTTTTGAACAAGGGGGACAATTAACAGAAAAAATTCGCCAAAATCCTTATTCAATTATTTTGTTTGATGAAGCCGAAAAAGCACATCCCGATGTTTTAAATTTATTGTTGCAAATTTTAGATAATGGTAGTTTAACTGATAGCAGAGGAAGAAATATTAATTTCAAAAATACAATAATAATTATGACGACCAATATTGGTTCAAATTTAATAAATAAAGAAACTATAAATGACCAACAAATAAAAACAGAATTGCTAAAATTTTTCAAACCTGAATTTATCAATAGAATTGATGAAATAGTTGCATTTAACCAGTTATCTGAAGAAATTATTAAAGAAATTACAGAATTAGAACTTGAAAAACTACAAATAAGATTACAAAAACAATTAAATCTAAAAATAGATTTTACAAGTAATGTGGTTAATTTAGTATCATCACAAGCTTATAATTCTGAATATGGTGCAAGACCTATTAAAAGATACATACAAAATCAAATCGAAAACTTAATTGCATACGAAATAATGTCTAAAACTTTAGAAGAAGACCAATATATATTAATTGATGCAAATCAATATAAAGTTTTCTTGGAAGTAAAAAATAGTGAAATAAATTAATTATAAAAATAAGCAATATAAAAATTCAACATTGTGTTGAATTTTTATTTATTAACTATTATTCAAAATTTATTGGGTAACCAACTAATTCTAGTGATTCTTTTGTTGCTGTTGCTAGTGTATCTGATGAACTATTGAAAGCTGCTCATTCATCTTTGGTCATACTTAATTTACCTGGTAAGTATTCATAACCATTTTCTCCTACTATTACTGGAATTGATGAATAAATCCCTGATTTGTAGTATCCACGAGGTAATTTAACTCCAACTGTCATAACTTGACGTTTGTTATTTAAAACAGCGTCCATAATTTCATAAATAGCTGTTCCAATTCCAAATTGAGTATTTCCTTTACGGTTGTAAATGTATAGACCTTCAGCTAATGTTTTTTGAAGAATTTCAGACATCTCTTCAGCTGT
The DNA here is from genome assembly GCF_018914005.1 of Mycoplasma zalophi. Taxonomy (NCBI): domain Bacteria; kingdom Bacillati; phylum Mycoplasmatota; class Mollicutes; order Mycoplasmatales; family Mycoplasmataceae; genus Mycoplasma; species Mycoplasma zalophi. Next base: position 385,108 of record NZ_JAHMHI010000001.1, on the reverse strand, counting down.
GAATTTTTTAGCTTTTATTAAGTTTTTAAATGGAACATTTCCAACTTCAACGTTTGATCAAGCGATCATTGCTGTTTTTCCGTGTTCTGCTAATACATAACCATGAACTGAATCTGCTGATACGTTTAGTCTTTGTGCTAAGAATTTTCTGAATCTTCCTGAGTCTAAATATGTACCAGTTGAAATAATTTTTTTGTATGGTAATCCAGTTGTGTAGTGAATGCAAGCTGCCATAACATCACAAGGGTTAGCAGCAACAATAACTGTACCTTTAAAGTTAGCTTCTTTTAATCCTTCACCAAATGATTTCATTAATTTAGTATTTTCTTTTGCAAGTTCTAAACGGTCTACCATGTTTTTCATTGGTATTGATGCTGTAATAACCGCAATATCAGCACCTTTAGCATCTGCTAAAGTTCCACTTCTAAATGTTGAATTATTTCTTGGCATTAAAGAAACCATATCTTCAAAGTCGTGAGCATGTGCTTCTGTTATATCGTTGTTTTTATCAACAAAAACTCATTCTGCTTCTACTCCTCTTGCAATTGAAATATTAACAAATGTATAACCTACATTTCCTAATCCTACTACGATAATTTTTTTCATTATTCTTCCTTTTTCAAATTTTTATTTTTTATACTCAAATTATAACACTATAACAAATCACAAAAAAGCAAAAAAAAGTAAAAAATAAATTTTTGCTATTCTAGTGTGCCACCGAGTTCTAAAATCATATCCCTTAATTGAGCAGCTTTTTCAAAATCCATTTTTTGCGCAGCTTCTTTCATTTCTTTACGTAAAGCATCAAACATTTTCTTTTCTTTTGTTTTTTTAGACACTTTACTATTTTCTACAAAAGTATCTTCAATTTCTTCAAGCAGTTTTTCATTTTCAATTGCCTCTTTAATAGGTTTTATAATAGTTTTAGGAACTATATTATGTTTTTTGTTATATTCTTGTTGTATTTGTCTTTTGATTTTATTATCATCAATTGTTTCTTGCATACTTTTTGAGATTTTATCAGCAAAAAATATTACTCTACCATGGTCATTTCTTGCTGCACGGCCAACTATTTGTATTAAACTAGTTGTATTTCTCATTAATCCATCTTTATCAGCATCTAGTACACAAATTAAAGAAACTTCAGGTAAATCTATCCCTTCACGAATTAAATTAATACCAATTACAACATCATAAATACCTTTTCTTAATTTCCTTAAAATAGTATTTCTTTCAAAAGTATTAAATTCTGAGTGTATATATGCTGTTTTAATTTTTTTAGAAGTTAAATATTTTGAGAGTTCTTCTGCATTTCTTTTAGTGGTTGTAAGAATCAAAGTTCGATCATTTTTTTCTTTTTGTGATTTAAGTTCATCAAATATTTTTTCAATTTGGTTTTGGATTGGATGAATTTCAATAATGGGATCAAGTAAACCGGTTGGACGAATAAATTGTGTAATTAATTCACCATCTGCTTTTTTTATTTCATATTCACCAGGAGTTGCGGAAATAAAAATTTTCTGAAAATTATATTCTTCAAATTCATAAAATTTAAGTGGTCTATTATCTAATGCGCTAGGTAATCTAAATCCATATTCAACAAGTGTTTGTTTTCTTGATCTATCACCATTATACATTCCATTTAATTGTGGTATCATCATATGACTTTCGTCGATAAAAATTACAGCATCTTCAGGTAAATAATCAAGAAGAGTATAAGGTTTTTCTCCTTCCTGTCTATTATCTATATAACGTGAATAATTTTCAATTCCATTAACATAACCAAATTCAGAAAGTGAATCAATATCATTTGTTATTCTCTCTTTTAATCTTTGATATTCCAATAATTTATTTTCTTTTTCAAAAAATTCTAATTGTTTTTCTAATTCAATTTCAATTAAAGAAATAACTCTTTTATTAGTGTCGGGATTAGTTGCATAAGCGCTAGCTGGAAGAATGGTGTAAGTTTTAAAAGTTTGAATAATTTCTTTAGTTATTGGGTGTATTGTGGCTATTTTTTCAATATCTGAATCAAAAAAATCAATTCTAATATTAAAATCTTCAGTTCAAGAAGGTGCTATTTCAAAAATATCGCCTCTTGTCAAAAAATCCCCTCTATCTAAAGACAGTTGATTTCTTTTATAACCAATTTGTATAAGTTTAATCATAAAATCACGACGGTCAAAATTCATATTTAATTCAATTGGTAAAAATGAATCACGATATTCTTGGGGATTAAATGCACCATAAATACTAGCAACAGAACCAACAACAACTGTATCTCTTCTTAAACTTAATGCATTAATGGTTCTTTGACGCATTGCTTCTAATTCTTTGTTGTTTTTAGATGTTTTATCAATAAAAACATCTTTAGCAGGTAAATATGCTTCTGGCCGATAATAATCAAAATAAGAAACAAAATATTCAACTCTATTCTCAGGAAAAAAAGCTTTTAATTCTTGATAGAGTTGGCTTGCTAATGTTTTATTATGACTTAAAACTAGTGAAGGTCTATTTATTTTTGCAATAACATTGGCAATAGTAAATGTTTTTCCACTTCCTGTAACTCCTAAAAGAACTTGCTCTTTTTTGTTGTTATTTAAACCTTGAACAAGTTTTTCTATTGCTTGTGGTTGATCGCCAGTTGGTTTGAATTCACTGTGTAAAATAAATTTTTTTGTTTGAAAATCCATATATAACATTATATTAAATTGCAAAAATATAATTGTGTATTTACAAAATATTGTAGTAGCTTTAATAAAATTAATATATTTTGTTTTATGGTAAAATTTTAAGTATGAATACAAAAAGAACAAAATTATTATTTTCACTTGGTTTATTATCAACTATAACATTACCTATTGCAGTTGTTTCATGTGGTCAACAAACTGAAGCTTCTAATAACGTAGCAAGTATTTATTTTCAAACAAATAAAGACAAACAAAATATTTTTTATAATCCACAAACAAAAGTTTTAGATCTTTCGAGTACAAAATTAAAGGAAATAAAAGCTGCAAGCTTTAGTAGACAAGCATTGAAAAATATTTTTATAAGCGATGAAGAATTTAGACAACAAGTTTTTAACAATGAAGAAAAAAGAATTTTAATTAATAAAATTATTTTTCCTGAAACACTTGAAAAAATTGAAAAAGGAGCATTTTTTGACTTAGGTCTTGAATCTGTAGATTTTTCAAAAGCAACTAAATTACACACCATTGAAGAAAATGCATTTAGAGATAATAAAATACAGGAATTATCATTACCACAATCTGTTACAATTTTAGGTAAAAATGCGTTTTCAAACAACAAAATTTCAAATGTAGCATTACCGGAAAATTTAAAAGCATTAAACAGTTTCGTGTTTTATAATAATAAATTAACAACAATAGATTTATCACATGTAATAACAGTTAATGAATTTGCATTAGGAGCAAACAATATTTCTGAATTAACTTTACCTGAAACATTAACAAGATTTGCGCTAGATGCTTTAGATTATAAAGAAAAGACACAAACTAATAAAACAATATTGGATGTAAAAAACACTGAATTAAGAAATGTTCTTATTACAAATGATGAACACCATTACAGAATAAAACAATAATATAAAAAAACACAGACAGCTTAAAGGTTCTTTGTGTTTTTTATATTTGTAATTCTTTATTTCTTAATTTAAGAAATTTTTTTCTTTGACTATTTAAATGTTGTGAAGGTATTTGCTGTATTTTTTTAAATATCATTTCATATTTTTGAATTTCTTGTTCCATAATTTCGTTATTTACCAATATCATGGTACCTCTGTTTTCATCATATGAAAAGTAGTTTTTATCAAAAAAAGCATGTCATGTTGGGTCTAAATTTAGATAATTATCTTTATCAGATATATTTTTTGAAATTTTTATAATTTCTTTCATTCTTGTTTCATTATCCTTATATCTATTTTCAATTGATTTTTGAATCATCTTATTACGTATAGCATAAACAGGAAAAATGTGACATTTATTACTAGTGGATGAGTTAGAAAATACATCAAACACCTTAATGTTTTCTACCTTTTGTATGTATTGTCGCCTTTCATACAAAACCAGTTTATTGATTTGATCTATATTTACAAACTCTCTTATTTTTTTTACTATTTTTTTACCAAACTCTTTTTCTTTTGTTTTTCCTAACTGAAAGATAAAATTATTTAATTCCTGAAAATCTTCATTATTTAATATTTTTAAAAAGTAATTCTCTTTTGTTATTAATTCTTTAGTAATTAAAGTTTTAAAGTTTATTACATCTCTTTGTTTAAAAGTCTTTTTTAAACAGTAATTTTCAAAGAAAATAGCAAAATTTTTGTTAAAGTTTTTTTCTGGATTACTTAATACAATAGGGGCTGATGCAGGATTTGAAACCTCACCAGTAGGATTATTTCCAGAAAATAATGATTTTAAACCTTTTATAGTAATATTGTGTATATTTTTATCAATAAAATCATTAATTATTTTAATTTCATTTGGGTTGTTTTTTTCTGTAAAACAAACTAGAGAGTGTTGTGAGGAGAGTTCTCTTACATTTTGTTTTATTTTTAGTAAATTAAATAAATTTTGTCTTTTTAAGAAAGTTGAATTTTTTGAAAATCAACTTTTAGTAGTTAAAGTATCGATACAAACAGATTTTATCTTAAAAAAATAATAATAAATTACAAGTGTATTTTTATCAAAAATTATTGTCATTTCTGCAAAAAAATGTGATGATTTTGTGTTTTTTTTGTAATTGCTAGTTTCAATTTCAAATGTTCAATAACTTAGGTTATTTGTCATTTAACTTAAATAATTTTTACAATTTCAGTAAAAATACTTTTTAAAACTTCAATTGAAATTGAATTTCCAGCTAAAAAAATCATTTTACTTTTATTTATTAAATTTGTATTTTTTATTTTGAGAGCATCTTTTTCTGAAAAACCCATATATAGAAATGATTCAATGTCTGTGATTGCTCTTATTTTGTTTTCTTTTTCAAAATAAAATTTTAATCTACTATTAGCACCTGATGCTGTTAAAGTAGCCCCATACCCTTTTGGTAAATATAAATAATTTTCCGAATTAAATTTGGTGTAATTTTTAATTATGCTTTTATTTATTTTGGAATTAGTTTCTTTAAAATTTGTTCTTTCTTTTGTTAGTAAAAAGTCAAATTTTGAAAATTCATCATAACTATGAAATTTAATAATATTATCTAATGTATTTTTATGATTGATTTTCTTAGGTCATTGAAATTCTTTTTTTGAATTTAATATAGAAACCATAAAAACACGTTCTCTATTTTGTGTAGAACCATAATCAACTGAATTTAATATTTTTCATGATGATGTGTATCCTAGAGATTCTAAAAATAATATTCATTTTTCAAAAGCATCTTTAAATTTTTTACTTGCAAGAGCTTTTACATTTTCCATTAATAAAATTTTTGGTAGTCTATTTTTATTATTTTCTAATATCCTCTGTACTTCCAAAAGTAAACCACTTCTTGTACCTTGTAAAATTCCTTTTTGCTTACCTTGTTGTGATAAATCTTGACATGGGAATGAGTAAGTGAATATATCAATATCTTTTGGAATTTCTTTAACTTTGGTTATATCACTTGAAAATTGTTGGGAATCATCCCCCCCCTTATAAACTCATTATTTAATAAACAAGTAAGATAAGGAAAAATATTTCTTAATTTTTCTTCTGATAAATTTTTAAAAAAATTTTTTGTCACAGGCTTTTTGCTATCTGAACTTAATCCTAGTGAAGATAATTTATTTACAATATCTTCTTTTTTTATGTTTTTATCTTTTTGTAAAATTTTTGAATTATTAATAATTTGATAAGCAATTATAGCATCTATATATCATTCTATAAAACCAAGTGATTTAACTTTGAAGTTATTCTCTTTGGAAATTAAATTCAAAGCTTTTATTTGAGAACCTATCCCTGAAAAAACTTCAAATATTTTTATTTCCTTCATAAAATCACCTCCTATAAATTTATAAAAATATTATAGCGAAGTTTTTTTGTTAAAAGGTAACAAAATATGTTTCAACCATCATTAATTTATTTTTATTTATATATAATGTATATTTATAGAATAAACCTTGCTATATAAAAAGGAGAGAATATGAAAAAAACTACTAAAAAATTTTTATTTTTGACAACTACTTTTGCAATAACTTCTTCAATTGGAGTAATTGCTATTTCTTGTCAACAAAATTTAAGTACTTCAGATATTAATAAAAATAATAAAAATAATCAAAATGATTTAAACACATATATACCTAAAAAGCCTGAAAACAATCCAAAAAACACAAACGAAAACACCAGTAATCAAAACACAGACTCAAAAGAAAATACTGATAACAAAAATTCAAATTCAAATGAAAAAATAGAAGATCAAAATAATTCAACAATTCTAATTCCTGAATCCAATAAACCAAATAAAACTGAAGATGAAAACAAAAATAAGTCTACAATTAATTCACAACCAGAAAATCCAAAAAATCCAGAATCAGCTAATGAAAATAATAATCACAATTCACACAATAATGAACCAAAGCAAGATTCTGAAAATAAACAAGATAATGAATCAGAAAATCCAAAAAATCCAGAATCAACTAATGAAAATAATAATAACAACTTAGATAATAATGAACACAAACAAGATTCTAAAAATAAACAAGATAATGAACCAGAAAATCCTAAACAAGATTCTGATACACCTAAAAATAACCCAGACACAAACCCAAGACGTGATGATAATTTAGAATATGGTGAAAATCATAATATTTCGCCAATATGACACTTAGAAACTGAAAGAAATATAAGTGAAATTAACACACTAAATACAAACAAAAATGTTTTTGAATTATATAACAAAGCCTTATCTAAAAGACAATTAACTAGTACAAATGTTACTTTTGATAATAAAAAATATGTAAATTATAGATTGTTAAAATCAATTTTTAATAATAAAAATGTAATAGTTGAAATTGCTTCTAATGCTGAAATAAATAACACTGATACTTATAAATTAAAATATTTAAATGGAGAAAATTCTACTGAACAAGAAATAAGTTTAACTCCATCTTCTACTAATAAATATGTATTAGTTGCGAATATAAATACCGTAACTGATAATTACAAAATCAAGATGTTAAAAGTTATAAGAAATAATTCAGAAGAAGTTCGATTTATGTCTGAGGGTGAATATTTGCTAGGTAAAGAAATATGAAAAGATTCTTCAAAATTTAAAGTAACAAATGAATTCAAATGATCAACTTGAAATTCAGGAAATAATATTCACTCATTCGCAGTTATAATGCAACCTGTTGCTAATAATTATACATTCCCCTCAAAGGCAAGATTGGTATGATTAACCAAAAATAATGAATTACAATCTGGAGAAATGTCAATTGAAAAGAAACTTAGACAATATCCTTATACAGCTAAACTAGATATTACTTTTAATGTTTCTAATATTAAAAAAATAATGGGAATTGAAGTCTTGGGATGAAATGAACATGAATGAAAATGATTGGGCAATATTTCAAATAAAATAACAATAGCCGATCAACCATCAGAGTCTGAAAGTGTACAAAACCTACCATCAATATATCAAGTTGAAAAACAAGATAGTAATTTAAATATTTTAGTATCTAATCCTGGTGATTTTAAAAACGTAAAATTCGAAATAAAATCAATGAATCCATTTATTAACTATAGCAACATTTTTGAAGCAACTAAGAGTGGTAGTTCATACAACGTAAATTTAAGTTCGTTACCAAAAAATGTTGAAGAATTTATTATAACAAGAGGAGTTTTTGATAATGAAATAAAAACATATCCATTTGTTTCTTATGTTACATTTAAAAATTATCAAAATCAAAATAAAAACTACAAAATAACTGAGTTTAATATATATAAAGATGAAACAAATAAAAATCTTTATGGTTCAATTGCCTTTGATTTTGATAGCGAAGATTTTAAACGTTTTGATAATAAATCTGTTGAGTTAGTTTTTACAAGAACACCTCAAGAATTTGAAAAAATTGATACATATTATTGAAATTTATTTTTAAAAGAACAAAAAGTAATTGTTCCTTTTAATAAATGAAATAAATTTAATTTAAATGGATTTTATGAAAAACAGCTTTATACATTAAAAAGTGTAAGAATAGTGGAATCTATAAATCTAAATGAAGTAATTTCACAAGATAAATTTGCAGATAGTATTAACTCATTAAGTAATAAAGAATTTTCTTATACATTTGATTATGGTAAAGCAAAAGATGATTATTTAGCAGGTGAAACACAAGGAGAAACTAAAGATTCATTATTAATAAAAGATAAAAATAACGAACAAAAAACAATAGAATATTCACTTCAAAATCATTATGCAGCAATAAATTATGAAAGAGAGAATTGATACAAAGCTAAAGTTATTGAAAATGACAATAGAGAAAAAAGTCAAAAATTAGCAGAAAATAAATTTACATTAATACATAATGGAAAACAAATTAACACTCATTTTATTTCACCAAGAGAATTAATTAATAATTTAAAATGAAATTTTAATGATAATTTTACAGAAACCACAATTACAAAAGATATTTCTGCATTTAAAAATTTAAATTCACATGAAAATGATGCAATTATAACGTTAGGATTTGAATTTGATCCTAAGCAAAGAGAGATAACTGATTTAGTTGAAGTCGAACCTTTTGTAAGATTTGAAGAGGGGATTCGTTCTGCATATTGACCTGTTAGAAATGTATCTAAATCTTTTGTTTATTTATCAGTTCCTTATAAAAAAATAAAAGATTCTCAAATATTAAATGACTTAAATTTTGAGTATTTAGCAATAAGACACACAGCAAATCAACAACAAAATTTGAAAAATTTAATTACTTCTCGTTACAGATTTTCAGCAGAATTAAAAGGAAATTCACTAACTTTTAAAATTCAATCTAAATCAAACGATACAAAAATTTTTGAACGGATTGGTGATCATTATCTATCATTAAATAATTCAGCATTTTTAGGTAGTTCATCTCTATTTATTTATTATTCAGATATTAATAGCAACACTCCTATTACATATGAAGCAATCAAACCACAAAACATAAAAACAATTGGATTAGATCACTTAAATTTTGAAGATAGTTATAAACATAAAATTCCTAAATTAGATGGCTCTTCTACAAGATTATATAAAGAAGATAAAGAAAAAAATGTTGAAAATGCAAGACAAAGAACATTTAATTTTGATAAAGAAAAAGCAGGTGAAGGAACTTGAGCAATTATTGGTAAAGTAAATCCTGATAATCCTAATGACTATAAGTTTTTTGTTTCAACAAATCAGCATGTTTGAGGAAGATTTAATCCTGTCGAATCAAAAATTTTTGATAATCCAAGATTTGATACTGCCTTGCCCATCAATAGTCCAGAGGGTGGTTGAAGCATCCATAAAGCTGATACAAGAGAAAGATTCTATCCAGGTATTGAATGAAATGATGTAAAAGTAAAAGTCGATTTAATTAATGCATTTGATAATGATTCAAGATTCCCAGATGCTAAAAGAGAATTTAAAAATAATTATGGTGATATTAATTTTGATGAAAAATGAGGAACTTATTCAGCACACACAAACAATTCCCTTTCACATGCAGATATGGTTATAGGAATTGCTGATTTTAAAGATATTTTTAATGTTTTTGAAACAAGAAATGGTGTTGTGTATTATCACAATAAATCAATTGATAATATCTCCGATGATAAAGATAAGAGTATTAGAAGAGTATACGATTTTTTCATGACTGTAAAAAATCTTCAAACATTAAAACCAAGTATTCACAATTTACATCTCTCTTCATTATCTAATTTAACATGAACATTGGCGTCATTTCCTGTTGAGGCACAATATGCTAACCATGATACAAATAATGGAAAACGCTATAGGGAATATTTAATAGGAAATTTAACTACACCTTTATCAAGGTTACAATATGGTGGGGTATCTACTTCGCTTCCTGCAATTCATGTTGATTCTAAGTTGCTAGATTTAAATGGTGGTTCATCAGGAACAATGCTTTTTGATTCTGAAGGAAATGCAACATCTTTATATACAGAAACAGCTACAACATATGGAGCGGCAATGGTAATAGATACTCAAGCAGGAGCGTTTTTAGGTGATGGAAAAACAACACAAAACCCAGGTTCATTCTATGAAAAAATGAGGATATTAAGTCATTTATATCCTGATTTATACGATCATAAACAGTTTAGCGAATTACCAAATTGAGTAAACCAAGAAAATAAAGAACAAAATTAACTAAAACGCGCGTAATTTATAACTATAACAAATTGTTAAATATGCGCATAAAAAATGTAAAAATATCAAAAAGTATTACTATTTTTCATATTTTCTTATTTTTTAGAATTATAATTAAATGCTTATCATTTTTAAAATGTGTTAAGTATTTTTGAATATGTCTTTATAATTATTAAGATAGATTGAAAATTATGTATCCATGAAAACTATTTGTTTTTGGAAAGATAAGGAGACGATATGAAAAGAAGTAAAAAACACCGTTTAGCTACTGCATTTGCGCTTTCTATAAGTGCTGTAACAGTTGCAACAACAAGCTTTATTTTAGAAGAAACAAGATTAAATAATTTAAGAAAAAAACAAGATGAATTGTGAAAAAAACTTAAATCTTTTAAAGATGAAAATTTAAGCAATAATTTGTTTTTAAATACAGTTGTTCAGAATATTTTAGATGATAATCCTGTTTTAAGTCTTTTTGATGATACTTTTTCAAAAGTTCAAACTAAAATTGATAATCTGAAATTTACTTTACAAAAATTTGGTGATATTGTAAATAATCAAAATAAATTAAATTTTGATGAATACAATAGATTGAGTAAAGAAGTTTTAGATTATGTTAATAATAATCTTAAATTTGATGAATATTATGACATAAGAAAAAAACTTGAAGATGTAAAATTTGAAACTGATAAACATGTAAATTTAGAATCAAGTCAAGATGAAATAAACAACCAAGTAAAAATACTTCAAGAAGCTTTTGAAAAAGCGAAAAGAGATAAAGCAATTAAAGATAATGATATTAGACAAATTGCTTTTGCTGATTATGAAAAAGAATTGAGAAAATTAAATGATTTTATTACAAGTCATCTTTTTGCACATAATTTTTATGATTCACTGCATAAAGAAGAAAAACAAAATCGTGATGACATTATTAAAAATATTAATATAGAAACATCTACTGTTGGGGACATTTTGGAAGCAAAACACAAATTAATTCAAGAGCTTCAAGATGCAACTAAAAAAGCTCATAAAATATCTTGACAAGAACTTCAAAAAGTTTACGATGAAGCAATAAAATATGCAAATGAAACATTAACTACTCCAGATGATATAAAAACTAAAGATTTATTATTAGAACATTCAAAGCAACAATATGATGTTGGGATAAATAATGAAGATTTTGAAGTAGTATATGCAAGTATAAATAATATTTTAGATTATGTAAATGCAGCAAAAATTCAAAAACATGTAAATGATGCTTTTAGAAACAATGCAATTAATTATCTTGAATTAGCTAAACAGTTAGCAAATGATTTTATAGATAGTTTTAACGACGGAAAATATTCAGATATTAAAAAATATGTATCTGATATTTTAGCAACTGAAAGTCAAGATACTAAATCAAAAACATTTGATAAAATATACGAATCAGCAAATAAAATAATTGAAGCTTTAGAAGCTAAAAAAGCTGAAGCACAGGCTGGTTATGATGCTCAAAAAGCAAAATTAAACAAAATAAAAGATAAATTAACAGATTCTAAATATGAATCAATTAAACAAGAAATCACTGAATTAATTACCAAAGAAGATAAAGTAAGAAATAATCCAAACTCAACTACCAGACAAATTTTAGATGCAACAGAAGCTTTAAAAAATTACGAAGCCAAAATTGAAAACAAAAAACAAGCAAAAGATGATATTAATGCTTTGTTTAAAGATATAGAAGATTATATCAATGAACATAAACACCCAGAAGATGCAGAGTCAATTCAAAAATTACAAAAAGCTTTAAATGAAACAAAAGAAGCTGTAGCAAATTCAAACGATTCTTCAAACATTCAAGATCAAAAAAATAAATTAGAAAAAGTTTTTGAAGAAGTTAAAAAAGAAGTAAATGCAACTTTTGAAAAACGTGAAGAACAAAAAACTGAATATGATGAAGTTGTTGAAGATGTTAACGATTTACTTAAATTAATTAATGCAAACAGTTCAAAATATCCAGGTTTAGCCAATGAATTAACAACAACAAAAGCAGACACTGATGAAGTTGTTGCTAAAAAAGATACTGAATCAACAAGTGATCAAATAAAAGAAGCAAAAGAAAAATTAAAAGCAAAATTAAATTCAGTGGAAAATCAAAAAGATAAAATTGATTTTGATTGAGAAACAGAAGTATATAAAAGAAAATTAGAAGCTGTTGATGCTTATAAAACAAATGTTTTAACTGATAAATATCCTGTAATTACACAAAAATTAGACAGTGCAATATCTGAGATTGAAGAAGATCTTAAAAAAATTCTTGATGATGATAACAAATCATTAAAAGAGAAAATTGAAGCTACAAAAAAAGCAGCTTCAGGTGTTCAAGAAGCACTTGATAAAACAAAAGAAGAAAAAGAAGAAACAGATAAAAACCGTAAATTTAGAGAATTTGAAACTCTTAAAAATAAAGTTAATGATTATATAGATCAAAATTTAGCAAATAATAACGATTTTGATTTTATTAAAGATCCTTTAAAAAAATCAGTTACAGATGAATCTAATTTAGTTGAAAAAGACCCTAATGCTACTTTACTTGAACCAAAAGACGAAATTGAAGTTGAAGGTATTCAAAAATCAATTGATAGATTAACTGAAATTTTCAACACATCAAAAGCTTTAAAAGAATCAAAAGATAATTATGACAAGCAAGTAAAAGCAGCAAAAGATAAATTAAGTGAAATTCAAAAGCCAGTTTTAAATAAGGATGATGAAGAACTTTATAATACTTTAAAAGATGTATTAAACCAAAGTGAAAAATTTTTTAAAAATAACGATAATAAAACAAAAGACAATTTTGTTGATAAAGCACAAAAATTATCAGATGCAATAACTAAAGCTAATGCAGAATATACTACAAACAAAGAAAAAAGAGCAAAAGCAAGAACCGATTTACAAGCAAAAATTGATTCAATTACAAAATATGTTAAAAATAATTTACAAGAAGAAAAAGATGAAAATTTTGTTACAAAACCTGAACATGAACATACTGTTAATAAGATTTTAAAAGAATTAGCAACAGCACAAGGTATTAATGACAATGCTTCTTCAACAGAACAAAATTTAATTGATGCATTAGATAAATTAAATTTAGATGAAAAAGTTTTAAAAGCATCAGAAATTTTTGATAAAAAAGCTTTAGAAGCTGAAAAATTTGCAACTTCTCTTGAAACAGATAAAGAACTATTATCAAATGATTCACAAAAAGAATTAATTGATATAGCAAAAGAAAATTTAGATTCTGCTATTGAATTACAAAAATCAAATAAAACAAATTCAAAAGCGACTGAAGAATCAATAAATCAGGCAACAAAAGATTTAAATCAAGCATTAGAAGAAGCTAAACAACAACAATTAGACATTTTCCAAAATGCTTATGATAATTTATCTCAAAAAGCAAAATCATTATTAGCTGAATTAAATGAAACTAATGTAGAAGCTGCAAACAAACACCCCGAATATCAAGGAATTTATGACACACTAAAAGCAGTTATAGATTCAGAAGATCCAAAAGCACTTTCAACATCTACACCTAAACCAACAATCGAGATTTTAAAAGAATCACTTCCAAAATTACAAAAAGCATATGATGATGCTGTTTTAGCTAAATCAAAATCAGATTTTGATAAAGTTTATGGCGATATTTTAGATAAATTTAAAGATGATACAAGTCCTGATAAATATTCAGAAATAAAATCTGCTATTATAAATAAATTACAACCACAAAAAGATGTAAGAATTAATGATAAATCAGTAGCATCTGAAATTGATGAAGCTACTGAATTATTAAAAGCAGAAATTCCACAAATTGATTTAATAAAACAAAAATTCGATGAATATTTAATTAAATACAGTGATGTATCGAAATATAATGATGGCTTAGATGAAGATCAAACAGAAGCTAAAAAAATATTAACTGATGCTTTAGATACTTATAAAAAAAGTAATATAGGTGCTGATAATGTTTTAAACCCTAAAAAATATCGAGAATTTAAAGAAGCTTTAGATACAGCTTTTGAACAAGCAAAAGCAGTAGAAACTTCTAAAAAGAATTTCAAAACTGAAAAAGATAACATTGTAGCAGATTCAGAATTTGAAAACTATCCAAAATCATTAGAAAAATATAAAGCTGCAATAGATAAAATAATAGGTAAAGATGGTTCACTTAAAAAAGATTTAACTGCTGCAACAACTCCACAAGAAATTAAAAAAGCATATGAAGATGCAAGAGAAGCATTAAAACAAGCTAAAGCTGATATTGCTTTAAATAAAGCTCAAGAAGATTATGAAAAAGCAGTTAAAAATATAGAAGATTTTATTGCTGATGATTTAGATAAAAATGTTCAAGAAGAACAAGCTATTATAGATGAATTAAAACAAGTAAAAGAATCAACTAGTGATTTCATAGAACCTAAAGAAAATGACTCAACTGTTACTGTGAAAGAATATAACGAAAAACAAAAAGAATTAGAAGTAGCATTAGCAAAAGCAAAATATGAAAAAGCAAAACTAGATGCTCAAAATACTTCTAAAAATGATTTAAAAGATAAATATCCTGAAACTAAAAAATACTACAATGATAAATTAGCAGAAATTCAAAGCGAATTAGATAAAAAACTTCAAGAAGCAGGAGAAGATAAACAAAAACAAAAAGAAGCATATGATGCAGCTAAACAAGCAATTGATGATTTAAATAACACTTTAAATGATAAAAAAGAAAAAGAACTTAAAAAAAATAAAGAAGCATATGAAAAATCATTAGAAAAAGCTAATGAAATAAAAGATGAAATTGAAAATATTCAAGATGAAGCATTTAAAGCAGAATTAAGAAAAATAATGGAAGATGCGCAAGCTGAAGCAAATAATGCACTTACCGATCCTTTAGACGCTACAAAATATCAAAAAGCAAAAGATATCTTAGATAAAGCAAATAGTTTAGTAAAAGCAAAAGAATACGAAAAATTAAGCGATGATGCACAAAAATTTATTGATTCTGTTTCAAAAGATTCAAATTATTCTGATGTAACTTCTAACTTAGAACAAGTAAAATCAGATGAAGATAAAAAATCACTACCAACCGTAACACCACTTCCATCTTCAGATGATATCCAAAAATCAATTGAGGCATTACAAGATGCTTTAGATGAAGCAAAACATAAAAAAGAACAAAAAGATTTTGAAAAGAAAATTAATGAAGATAAAGAAAACTTTATTAATTTAATAAAAGATGTTTATATTGCAAACTCTAACAAAGAATCAATTGAACTTCTTAGTCCAGAAAATATCACTAAACTTGAAGAAAAAATGGCTTCATATATTAATGATGCAAAAAATATTGATAAAAACAATAAAGAAAAATTAAATAAACTTATTGAAGAATATAATACACTAAAAGAAAAATATCAACAAGGTTATGTTGATGCTGTAAATTACAGAGCTGATAAAGCAATAAATGATAAAGCAAAAGAAAATTTTGGTGAAGGTGTAGAAATGACTAGTTTCTATAAGCCACTTGTTGATTTTGTTGAAGGGTTAGATGATTCCTCACACGAAAAATTAGCATCTATAGTTAGAGCTAAACAAGCAGATATGTATGAACAAGAAGATGCACTTAAAACAGAAATTAATAATTTAAAATCACAATTTACAGGAGAAGAATTACAAAATAATCCTTTAACATTGGAACAATTAAATAATAAATTAGCTGTTTTAAATCAAAGTGATAGTGCAATATCAAATACATTTTCAAATATAAAATCAAAATTTGAAGAACTTAAAACTCAATTTATTGCGTCATATAAAAATTTTGTTTCAAATTATTATGACATTGAAAATAGTGATGTATTTACATTTGCAGATTTCGTAGATTCTATTGAAAAAGGTAAAAATAAAACTCAAGAATCTACTAATATAAAAGAAATTTATGATTCATGAATGACAAGTATTAGTAATGAAAATAGCGAAGAAACTTTATTACAGCTATATACAAAAGCAACTCAAACTGTAAAAAATCAAAAACTATTTTTTGATAATTATGTTTCATATGCAAAAGATTATTACTTAAATCAAGTTCAAAATAATAATGAATTGCAAAAAAAATTAGTTGAAAGTTTTAGTCATAATGTATTTTCATATGCTCTTACAATGCACGATAATGTTGGAAATAAAGGAATTACAACATTTGGTACTCGTTACGAAACTGAAAGCGGATATGATCCGAAATTTGAAGAAAGTATTTATTGAGTACCAGCTGAAGAATATTATGACAATACAATAATTGAATTTTTAGTTCAAAAAGCTGAAACAAAATTTTTAATTTCATGACTTGAAAAAAATAAAACTAAATTCTCTGAAACAGAAGAATTCATTTCTGAATTACAAAAAATAACAACAAAAGCAAACACTGAATTTGAAAAATATAGTATACATTCAATAGAAACTGAAACAAAATCACTTAAAAATTCAAATAAAGAATATGTAAATAAGATTACAAATAAAATTGACAAGAAAAAAGCTCGAGCATTATTTAGGAGAGAAATTTCAAAGGAAATAGAAAAACAAAGAAAAGAGATAAAAGATAATTATAATCGAGAAGATTATGTTAAAGATAAAAATATGTTAGCATCTAATGATAAATTTTATTCAGGGCGTCCAAGATATTATGCTGGAGATAATTTTAAATGATCATCGAACTCAGTGCAAAATATGAACGATATTTCCCGCTTAATCAATGGTGTCAATAACCTAGATAAAGTAGAAGCTAAACCTTTAGAATTTGCATATGCATTATATTTATTTGCAAACAATGAACATGGTAATGAAAACACTATCATGCCAACAGATACTAATTACAAAAAATTATTGTCTTCAGATTACTGAATGTATCCAGCAAATACACAAGGAAATGTAAATAGTTATTGAGTTTTAGATTTACTAGGATTTTATAATAAAGAAGAAGGGCGTAGTTCACAAGGCAAATATCTAAAAAATTATGGTTATTATGAAATAGTTACATATTTATTACAAGGTTTAATAAAACATTACGAAGAAGAATATAAAAAGAAAAATAATGTTGATGCTGATGGTTCATATTTAAATGCTGATAATACATTTAAAGACATCACAGGTCAAACTTTATCTGCTCTTCAATTAGCAAAACAAACATTAGATATTTTTGGTATAAATACATTTAAGCGTTGAAATGGATATAAAGGATTTAATTCAGATACGCAAGTTTTTGAATACACAATTAATACTGGTGGGTTCTCAAACAATAATCATGTTCTTCAAAGTGAAATAACTATAAATAAAACAAAACCAAATGATCAATATGTCTCAGAAACTCAAACAAGCACACCATTAGGTGTTGATATTCCAGACTTCACTATTTATGAATATGAAGGTGGTGGAAAAATATCTGAAAACAGTATTGTTCATAAAACTAATAGAACAATTGAAGCAGGTGAAGGAAAACAAGTTAATGCAAAACAATGACTTATAAATTCTGCATTCAATATATTTGATGCTTATAATAAATTATTAGAAGAATTGTATAATTTAAATAAAACTGATACAAATACAAAAACTATCGCAGTTTCAAACAGACAAATTTTTGATGATTCTATCAATGAAGAACATGAAGTTGATATGACAAAATGAGCTGCATATACAGATCCTTCAGTTGAAGATGAATTTATAATTCTTAAGAAAAAATAAAACTATAAACTAAAACAAGAAGACACAAAATCTTCTTGTTTTTTATTGTTTAGTATTTAAAAAAATCAAGCAAATTAATTTGCTTGATTATGACATTAACGGATTTGATGGTGTTCAATCATCTTTAATTAGTTGTGTAAAATCACTCATATCTTGCATTTTAAAAACATTGAAACTAACAAGTGATTTTTTAAATCATTCTTTGGTTTTTAAAATTCTGATCACCCTATAAATATTTGCTAAATTATTGATATTACGTGAATAATAAAAACTGTTTGATAATCAGTGGAAGCCATAATGTCTTAGAATAGCGCGTATTTCTTCATATGCTGCGTGATAATCTTCATTACCGTATGTTTCTTTTAATAAATCTTTTTTTAAATAAAAAACAATTCCATACATAATTTACTTCCTTCATATAAAAGAAGCCCATGTGGGCTACCATTTTTCATATTTCTAACAAAATAATTATATCATGCTTTAAAACTTTTTAGCATACTTATGTCAGGTTTTCTTTATTCATCTTCTTATATAAATTATTGATCTTAAACCTGGATCAACTACTAAAGATAAAAATACAATAGAGAATGCAAAAGATGCAGTTAAAGTAGATTCTCCTTTTTTATATCAAACATCTAAAATAATATGAACAAGTGAAACTTGCACAGCCATCATTGTTATTAGACTAATTAAAATAGGAATTCAAATATCATTTGCACTTCATAAAGCTCTTAATATTGTTAAATTAGCAGTATCAACTATAATTTTTAAAACACTAAAAAACATAATTCAATAACCAATTTTATTAATAGTTAATGTATCAATTTGATATAACTTAAGTAATGGATAAGTTAAAGAAATTAATATAATTCCACTTAAAAGTGAAAAATATAAACCAGTTACAAATAACTGTCATGCTAAATTATAAGCTCTTTTTTTGTCTTCTTTTCCTATCTCAATACCTATTAAAACATTAGTAACAGCACCTAATGCTGTATTAAATGCAGTAGTAATTCCCGTTATCATAATTATTGCACGGTACATTCCAATATATTGATCACCCAATCCTCCTGTGCTTATTGCACTACTAATTAAAAATTGACTAATTGTTCAAACACCATATTCAAGTGAAATTGGTGTACCTAAAACAAGTGTCTTTTTTGCATAATCTCATTTAAATGTATCTTTAATTCTGGTTTTATATTTTTTAAAAATTAAGAAATGACAAAAAATAAAATTTATTAATAATTGAATTAAAGCACCTAAAGTATAATCAAAAGCTGTTAAGTAAATTGGATTGTATTTAGAAAAACCATATAATAAAATATACATTCAAGCAACAGCAAAAAAATTACCAATAATTGCACCTATTACTGCAATATTATTTTTTTTAATTGCTTGTAAACCAGCTGCAAAAACTTGTGCTATTGAATAGAAAAATAATCAAAATAGCATATATCTTAAATATTTAGTAGTAAATATTAATTCATTATCATGCAAAATATTGTGATTTTGATCATATATTTTTATTGTGCTTTTTGAACCCATTGCTTCAAGTAAAAAAGGTGAAGCAAATCACATGGAAATAAAAAATACAAATGCAATAAATAAATTAACATACACTCCAGTTAAAATAATTTTAGGGAGTTCACTGTGACGATTTTGTCCTATTAAATTACTACAAATAATTAAAACACCACTAGATACTAGTGTAGGTATAAAAGATATTAAGTTATAGACTAAAATAACTTTAGCTAGTGCATAAAAATAAGTTCCAACTACCTGTCCTGTTTCATGAGTTACTTTTAAATATCAATTAACACTTAATGAACCTACTATTGTTGCAATTACATTAATTAAAATTTGTAAAAATATAGGAAAAGTTAATTTTAAAATCATTTTTATGTCTTTTGGCATTCAAAAGTCTTTTCAAGAATTTATTTCCAGTTTTTGTTTAAGTTTCAAATTCATAATTATATATTTTATTCTATTGTAAAAAAAATCTAAAAATATTTTTAGTTTGCTATATTTTTTTTACTTATAAAAGTAGGAGAGATAATGAACATATTTTTATTATATTTAACTTTCAAAAATAGAGGCAACTGAAATAAAATTTTAGAAGATTTAAATAATCAAACTAAAATCACTCAAGACAATTTACAAAAAATACAAACTAAAGTACAAGAAACTGAATTTCAAAATTACATAACAATTTTAGATAAAAATTATCCTAACGATTTTAAAAATATTTACAAACCACCTTTTTGTATTTTTTATAGTGGTAATTTAGAACTTTTAGATCATAAAAATAAAATTTGCTTATCTGGTAATTATTTAACAACAAATATTGAAGATTTAATTGAATTCACGACTAAAAAATTATTTGAAAAAAATCCAGATACTGTATTAGTTACTACTGCTAAAAATATTTTGGAAATGAAAATAGTACTGTATTTTTTAAAGAATAACCAAAAAATAATTTTCATTAGTCCTTTTAACATCCAAAGTATTTTTAGTTCATTTCCAGAATTAAGAAATTTTGAAAATAATTTTTTAATTATAAGTGAATATTATGATTCAAAAATGAATCTGTTAAATAAACAAATATCTTCATATAGATTATTAGCAGCAGTGAGTGAAAAATTAATTTTGTATTCTTTATATAAAAGCAAAACATTTTCGAACATAATTGACTTATTTTTGGAACAAGGAAAGGAAATTTTTGCATTTCCTAATGTTGATAATGACCAAAATAATGTTATAAATAACTTAATAGATGAAGGTGCTAAAATAGTGACGTCATTAATTTAAACAATAAACATTAAATTTTTACTATATAATATAGATAACAAATGATAAAACGATAAATAAAGGAAAAATATGAAAAAATCTAAAAAATTACTATTTAGTTTTGCAGCACTTGGTGTTGTGACAACCATGATTGCAGTACCAGCATTAGCTGCTTCATGTACATCAGGAAATACAAATGCAAAAACAACAGACGAAACAAAAAAACAAATAACAATATCTAACATTAAACACTCAACAAATGTTAATATATCAGATGAAGCTAAAGCTAATAAAGCAATAGTTATTACAGATGCAGGACACATTGATGACTTGTCATTTAACCAATCAGCATACGAAGGAATAAAAGCCATTATTGAAGATTTAGGACTTTCAAATGATACTCCTTCAATCGAACCTAATTCAGAAAGTCAATATGAACAAATTTATACAAACATATTAAATACAGGATTTAAATATTGAATTACTGTAGGATTTAAACATGACACAGCAATTAAAAAATTCTATAATGAACATAAAGAAGAAATGCAAAAGAAAGGTATTGTAATAATCGCAGTTGATTATGATGCATCAGCACCAATTATAAACTTTGAAACAGGTGACAAAGTTTATGATGGAATTCCAACAGGATATTCAATTTCATTGCAATACAACACAAAAGAAAGTGGATGAGTAGCTGGATATGCCTCTGCTAAATTCTTATCAACACTTCCAGAAGAAAAAAGATGAGTTGCATCATTTGGTGGAGGAAACTTCCCTGGTGTTACAGATTTTAATGAAGGATTCTTAAAAGGTATTAAAGCTTGAAATGTTGAAAATCCAACTGCTAAAGTAAAACACCAAGAAGATTCACAAGAAAATAAAGTTAATTTAAATACAGGATTTGTTGTCGGAAATAAAATGAATCCAATTGTTCAAAATATTCTAAATGGTGGATCATCTAAAAGGGTTCCAACAATTATCTTACCAGTTGCAGGACCTGCTACAACAGTTGTTGTTGATAACTTAAAAGACGACCAATATGTAATTGGGGTTGACGTTGATCAAACAAACGTTGTTTCAACCAGAAAAGATCATTTCTTTACCTCAATTACTAAAGGAATTGGACAATCAGTATACGATGTTTTAGAAGGATTATACTCAAATAATTCAGCAAAATTACACGGTTTTGTTTTAGGACAATCAAATGGTCATAACGTTGGAAATATTGCACAAAACTGAACTGGTGTTTCAAAAGCTAATCTAGAAACAACTGAAAAAACAACAAAAGCACAAGCTGATTTAGATGCTGCAATGGCAAAATTCCAAGGTTTATCAGAAACTGAAAAAGCTTATGTTAATTCATTAAAAGCTGAAGAAAATGGTGCAGAAATCAATAACGGACAGGAAAGATTAAATAAACTAGTTGAAATAGTTAATGCATAATAAAAATGTACGCTATTGAATTTGAAAATATAACTAAAGAATTTCCAGGTATAATAGCGAATAAAGACATAAGTTTTAGAGTTAAAAAAGGTACTATTCACGCCTTAATAGGTGAAAATGGTGCTGGTAAATCTACACTTATGTCTATTTTATTCGGATTGTATGAACCAACAAAAGGATTAATTAAAATTAACGAAGAATATGTTAATATTAAAAATCCTAATATGGCTAATAATCTTGGGATAGGAATGGTGCACCAACATTTTAAGTTGGTTAAAATCTATTCAAATTTAGAAAATATAATATTAGGCGCTGAATTTCAAAAAGCAGGTGGTTTTATAGATAAAAATAAATCACGTGAAAAAATTGAAATCATCCAGAAAAAATTTAATTTACATTTCAAACTAGATGCCTTAAGTGGTAAATCTTCAATTCCAGTTCAGCAAAAAGTTGAAATCATGAAAATGTTATACCGTGATAATGATATTTTAATCTTCGACGAACCTACAGCTGTTTTAACAGATGATGAAATCGCGGGATTATTGCAAACAATGAAACTTTTTAGAGAACAAGGAAAAACTATAATATTTATTTCACACAAATTAAAAGAAGTTAAAGAAATAGCAGATACTGCAACTGTTATTAGACATGGTCAAGTTGTTTTAAATTGTGATGTAAAAGAAACATCAATTGAACAACTTGCACAAGCTATGGTTGGTGGTAACTTAGAAGAAGTTACAAATACAAATAATGATTTTGACCAAGAAAATACTGTTTTAGAAGTAACAAATGTTAATACAAAAGGTCAAAAACCTCTTAATAACATAAATTTAAAAGTTCACAGAGGAGAAATTCTAGCTATTGCCGGAATTGAAGGTAATGGACAAACACAAATTGAACAATTAATTAGTGGGGCTTTAAAACCTACAACTGGATCTATTAAATTAATTTCTCCTAAAACTAATGAACTAATTGATATTACACATTTAAACACACTAAAAAGGTCAAAATTAAATCTTTCTTATGTTCCTACTGATAGACATGCTCATGGTCTTGTTTTAGATTACAATATTAAAATGAATTTAGTCTTGAGAAGATTATGAGATAAAACATATCAAAAATTTGGTATTTTTAAAAGTAAAAATATTTCAAAAATAACTAATGACATTATTGAAAAATATGATGTACGTGGTACTAGAAATGGTATAAGTCAAGCACGTAGTTTATCTGGTGGTAATCAACAAAAATTTATTGTTGGAAGAGAAATGTCACATGATCATGATTTTATAATTGTTATGCAACCTACTCGTGGACTTGATGTTGGTGCTATTAAAAATATTCATGAAAGACTTTTAAAAGAAAAAGTTGCTGGAAAAGGAATTTTATTAATAAGTTATGAATTAGATGAAATTTTAGCTTTAGCAGATACAATCGCAATTGTAAACAAAGGTTCAATTGTTAAACAAAGCTTAGCAAAAGACATAACAAGACAAGAAATTGGATTATATATGTCAGATTCATTTGAAAAAGAGAGTGAGGTGAATTAATGAAAAATTTTACAAGTAAATTACAAAATTTAGTTCACAATGCTTCTGTTTATATTAGAATGGATCAACAAAAATCATCTTTAAGAAAAATTGCAAGTAGTTTATGAGCAATTATTATGGGAATTTTATTAAGTATGATTTTTATTTCAATGATCGGAAAAAATCCATTACAATTCTTTAATTTAATTTTTACTAATGCCTTTAAATCATGAAATAAAGAATACTTAATGGGATATTTATCAATATTTCTATTAGGTAGTTTAGGAGTTGGTTTAGGGTTTAAATCTGGATATTTTAACATCGGTGTTTCAGGGCAAATGATGTTTGGATCATTGATCAGTTTTTTAATCATATTTAAATTACTAGATCCTTCAAAAACTATTTCAGCTGGATATTTGGTTTTATTAATGTTTATAAGTATAATGACTGGTGCGCTTTTAGCGATGATTGCTGGTTTATTAAAAGCATTTTTCAATGTCCATGAAGTTATTTCAACAATTTTATTAAATTGAATAGTTGTATATCTTTGTATTTATTTTTTCAACTGAACAAATGGAGCAATTTGATCAGATGGAACAATTGCAAAACAGTTTTTATTAGATACTGGAGATGGTACTAGACAATTAAAAATTTTAGCATCTGATAAAAAAGCATTTATTTCTGCTGCACTAGGTTTTGGTGTTATTATTTCTCTTGTTCTGTGATTTGTATTTTCAAAAACCACAGTTGGATATAAAGTAAAAATGGTAGGACTTTCAAAAACTAATGCAAAATATTCAGGAACTAATGAAAAAATTATTGTTGTATCAGTTTTATCAATTTCAGGTGCATTAAGTGGATTTGCTGGATTCATTTATTATGTAATACTTCAAGGTCAAATGGTTGATTTAACAACACCATTGGGACTTGGTTTTGATACCATTGCAATTAGCTTACTAGCATTAAATGCTCCTGTAGGAATCATATTTACTTCACTATTTTATGCATTATTAAAAACCGGTGAACCTAGTTTATTTTTAATGAATTTAAATGGTGAAAGTATGTTTATGGTTACTGGACTAATTATTTTTATGGCAGCATTAAGCATTATGTTTAGTTATTTCAAACCTATTTATTGAATGAAGAAATTTATTTTACTTTACACAAATAAAGAATGGCTAGAACTTAAAAAAGAACATACCAAAAAACTTGCTTCATTGACTAAACAACATAAATTAAGTATAAAAGAAGCAAAAAACGAACACAAAGCGAAAAAACCTCAATTTAAAGAGGTTAAATCATCAACCAATAAAGAAATTCATAAACTTTTATTGCAAAAGACAGATCAGTATACTGAAGAGCAAAAATTAGAGTACTTTAACAAGTTATCATCTTTTAAAATTAATTTACAAAAAACATTAGACGATTTAGGATTTAATAATCTTAAAAACAAAATTAATTTATACAAGAGTTTAAAAACTGCTCAAAAATTAGAATTTAAAAAATCAACAGAAAATATTTACCAAGATCTTTCTAAACAACTTAATAAAAAAATAATTACAAAGTGTCACCTAATAAAAGCTAAAGGAGAAAAATAGTATGCAAATATTTATATATATGTTTGTTTTAACATTTTGTATTTTATCTCTTGCTAGTTTAGGTGGAATGTTTAGTGAAAGAACTGGTACAATTAATATCGGAATCAATGGGATGATGATTATAGGAGCAATATCTTATTTAGTATTTGGATATTATCTAGGAGAAAATGCTTCAATGTGAGATCAATTATTTTTAATACCATTATCAGGTATTTTGGGTGCATTATTTGCTTCTCTTCATGGATTTGCTTCCATAAAACTAAAAGCGGATCAAACCATTAGTGGATTTGCTATAAATATGTTAGCATTTGGTCTTGCTATTATATTATTATATACATATGGTGGTGGTTCAAAATCTGTTCCATTCTTTGTAAAAGAACTAGCATTGAGTTCTGATACTAGTTCATATAAAAATCTTTTATCATTTAGATTAGTTTTAACAATTGTAATTTTAGTAGGATCATTTGTACTTGTTAAATTTACTCCTTGAGGATTAAAATTAAGAAGTATAGGAGAAAATCCACAAGCAGCAGACGTTGCTGGTGTAAATGTTATTTCATACAAATGACAAGGTGTTTTAATTAGTGGATTTTTATCAGGGATTGCAGGAGCATTTTTTGCTCAGTCAGGACCTACACAATTTAAAGGTGAAGTTGATGGATTAGGATATTTAGCCCTTGCAATTATGATTATGGGCCAATGACGTATTCCTTGAATTTCACTTAGTGTTTTAGTATTTAGTTTACTTAGATCACTTAGTGTTACATTACCATTAATGCAACCAGATACATTAGGAAAATACAGTGATTTATTATCTTTAATTCCATTTGTATTAACTTTAATAATAATGGTCGCCACATCTAAAAGATCTGCAGCTCCTGCTGCTTCTGGTATTCCATATGATAAAAGTACAAGATAATAAAATAAAAAATACAGAAATTAATTGTTTTCTGTATTTTTTTTATTTATAGTTTCATGATAAAAAATTTTAGCGGTTTGGGCAATCATAGCAGCATTATCTGTTGCATATTTTAAATCAGGGATTATAGCATTTTCATGTAGAGTTAAAAACATTTTTCTAATTGAAAAATTAGCGCTTACTCCACCTGCTAGAATTATTGATTTTGGTTTATATTCTTCAATTGCTGCTTGCATTTTTGACTTTAAATATTCCACCATTAAATTTTGAAAGTCACATGCGATTTCATTAACTGGTATTTCTTGGTTTCTGTTAATAAAATTATTAATATAGTTAATAAATTGTGTTTTTATACCGCTTAAAGAAAAATCATATTTATTTTCTGTTATAGGTAAATGAAATTTAGAATTTAATTGTTTGGTGTTATTATAAGCTATTTGATCAATTTTAGGACCCGCTGGAAATTCAAGACCCATTTTTCTTCCAACTTTATCATAGGTTTCACCAACTGCATCATCTAAAGTTTGACCAATTATGTTTAAATCAAGGTGATTTTTTGCATATATTATTTGTGTATGTCCACCACTTACTAATAAACAAAGTGCAGGATAAGTAATTTTGTTGTTAATTGAACCACTAAAAAAATGTCCATCTAAGTGATTTATAGGAACAATTGGTTTATTTAAGGCTAAACTTAATCCATGTGCTGCTAAAAAACCTATTTGTAATGCCCCTATTAATCCTGGTGTTGCTGTATAAGCTATTAAATCGACTTTATTTAAATCATAATCTTTTTTGATTTCTTCAATTGCTTTATAAATATTTTCAACGTGTAACCTAGAAGCAATTTCAGGAACAGTTCCACCGTATTGTTTATGTATTTGAGTTTGAGTAAGAGTAACTAATTTAACTACTTTAGAATTTTCTAAAATTGAAATAGAAGTATCATCATGTGAAGTTTCGATTCCTAAAATTGTCATTATTTAGCATCTCCTATTTGTGGTTCATGAAAATAAATAACTTTTAAATCTTCTAAATTTTCGACTTTGTTAAATATGTCTAAATATTTTTTAAAGTTATAAATTAAATCATTATAATTAATTTCATTTACCTCGTGATTTTTTATTAATGTTGTTGAAATAACATTCTTATTTTCATCTAAAACAATTTCATAAGAAGAATATTTTGAACTTTTTAAATGGATTACATTATTTTTTGTTTGTTTATTAATAATTAAATAACTTGTTGTAGTGTAGATATCTGTATTTAAAATTTGTGAAATAGTTCTTAAATAAGTTATAGCAATTCTTGAACCCGTAAAGCTACCAGGACCCGCATTTAAATAAAAACCTTTTATATCTTTAATATTTAAATTATTTTCTTTTAATATATCTTGTGTTAATTTAGGGATAACATCAACTTTTTTATTTAATTTATCTATTTTTTTATAAGAAATTAAATTAAAATGTTGGTCAAATAAAATCACAACTAAATCATCAAGACAAGTATCGTAAAATAAATTCATTATTTTTCCTCCACTATTTCAAATACATGTAAGTCATTTTCTAAATAAACATTAATTTTTGCATAGTGATTAAATGGATGTTCAATATTATTAGATCATTCAATAATAACTAAATTATTTTCAAAATAATCTTCATAAGCTTCTAAATTACCTCTTAATTTATAAGCATCAATATGAACTAAACCATCGTAGACAAAAATGGTATTAAATGTAGGACTGATAATTTTTTGACTAATATTTAATTTTGATGCTATTTGCGCAGTTAAATATGTTTTCCCTGCTCCTAATTCACCATTTAATAAAATAGCTTCAAATTTTTTAGACAATAAATATTGTACTAAATCATCAAGTTGTTCATTTTCTTTATATTTAAAAATCATTTTATAGTTTTATATGGCAATAAGCCCCTGGATTTTTATCTAAATAATCTTGATGATATTCTTCTGCTAAGTAAAAATTCTCTAAGTTTAAAACTTCAGTAACAATTGGTTTTTGGTAGTTTTCTTGTGCTTTTTTAATAGTATTTAAAATTTCTTGTTCAATTAATGTATTTTCTTGTTCTGAAAAATTTTTTTGATTTCAGTAAATTCCATTTCTATATTGAAGACCTATATCATTTGCTTGAAAGTTAAGTGAAGTAGGATCTATTGTTAATAAAAAATTGTATAAAATTTTATCAAGTGAGGTTATTGATGAATCATAAATAAATTCCACAGTTTCTACTGCTTTTGATTTTTTATTAATTAAATCTTGATAAGAAGGTTTTAATGTATCTGAATTTGCATAACCTACTCAAGTTTTAATTGCTCCTCGTTGAAGTTTTAGTCATGCTTGCATACCTCAAAAACATCCACCAGCTAAATAAATTTGTTTTCATTTTAAAGCTTGTGAATTCAATTCCTTTAAGGTTTTTTCATCATCATTTTTTAAAATATATGAACCCATTACAGCAAAATCTACACCAGATAAAAATACTTTGTCAAGCAATTCTTTTTTAATTCCACCATCAACCATTATTTTTGTATCAAGTGAATTTTGTAAAATATATTCTTTAATTTGAGAAATTTTATTTAATATTTCAGGTTGAAAAGCTTGTCCACCTGCTCCTGCTTCAACTGACATAACCAAAATTAATTTAAAGTGACTAATTAAATCTTTAATTTCTTCAAATGAAGTAGAGGGGTTAATAGCTAGTCCTAATTTTAAATCTTTAGTTTGATATTTTTTTACTAATTCAAGAGCTTTTTTAGCTCCTACTGCTTCATAATGAAATGAAATATAATCAACAAAACTGAGTTCTTTTATTCAATTTTCTGGATCTTTAACCATTAAATGAACATCCATTGTATGTATATTAGCATTTTTATAAGCTAATTTTATTTGTTCAAGAGTAAAACTTTTTGAGTTTGTTGCAAACTGCTGATCCATAACATCATAATGAATATTTTTTATACCGTGTTTTATTAGTTTATTAATGAAAATGTGTGCATTTTCTTTGTCTTCAAAATCTAAAAGTGATGAATTTATAAATTTTATTTGTCCATAATTTTTATTCATATTGTTCCTTTTCTATAATTTGTTTTAAGAATGTTAAATAGTTTTTGTATCTAATTTCAGGTATTTGATTATTTTGTACTTGTCTTTTTACTTCACAATTTTCAAGTGTTTCTAGGTTGTGTTTACAGTTTCTGAATTTGCATTGTTTAGAAGCTTCTGAAAATTTTAAAAATGCAGTAGCAACTTGATCAAGTGTAATATCAAAATCAATTGAACTAAAGCCGGGAGTATCTATAATTTCACCACCATTAAATTCTATTAAGGATACTTCTCTTGTTGTGTGTTTACCACGATTTAAAGCTTTGGAAATTTCTTGAGTTTCAAAATTAGTTTTAGCAAGAAAATTAATTAAAGTAGTTTTTCCTACACCAGTTTGTCCTACAAAAAAACTAGTTTTATTTGTAAAGATATCATGCAAATTGTCAAAACCAGTGCTGTTTTTGTAATTTATTTCAAAAACATCATAATTTTGTTGTTTAAAATAATTTAATTTTGAATCTGTTGTTAGATCACTTTTAGTTAATACAATAACTGGTTTAACTCTCTTGTTTTCAATTATCATTAAAAATTTATCAATTAATTCATATGAAAAATCAGGTTCTACTAAGCTCATAACAATAATTGCTTGATCTATATTAACGATTTTAGGTCTAATAAATGTATTTTTTCGATCGTGGATTTTTTGAATCATATTATCTTTACTAAAATCAACATAATCTCCAACAGTAGGTTTAATATCTAGTAATCTTAATTTTCCGCTTCCTCTAGTTCTTACTATTTCTTTGTTTTGAGTTTTTACATCATAAAAACCTGCAATAGAACGTATTATTTTACCTGTTTTCATTAAATTATTCCTTTTGTGAGCAATATTAAACATATAAGAGTAATTAAAAGCAAAATGCTACCAATGATAAGTAATGTTAAGGTAAAATTTTTATTTTCAAACATTTCTACAAGACTTTTTCTTTGCTTTTTGTTAGGATTTATTTTTTTTTCAATCATTTTATCTTGGTCAAGAGCGTGTCTTAAATCATCTAATACATACATCATATTTTGATATCGATTACCAGGACTTTTAGCACAACATTTATTAATTATATTTTGCACTGATTGTGGAATCATAGTATTTAGTCTTGTTAAATTTGGTATTTTACTATTTATGTGGGCGACTAATTTTTCATGTCCTGTAAATGGTACAGTACCTTCTAACATTTCAAAAAGTAAAATTCCAAAACTATACATATCGCTTTGAAATGAAGCGGGTTCTATATTTTGGATTAATTCAGGTGCTAAGTATTCAGCTGTTCCAATTACATTATTTTCTTTTGTTAATCTTTCACTTTCACTACTTAAACTTATTCCAAAATCAATAATTTTTGCATCTCCATTATTAGCAATTATAATATTTGAACTTTTTAAATCTCGATGAATTAAATTCATATTGTGAATATCTGCAAGTGCTTGAGCTATCATCTTAGCATAATCTAAAGCGGTTTCTAAGTCTAGATATTTTTGTTTTAAAATACATTGTTTTAAACTTTCACCTTCGACGTATTCCATGCTTATTCATTGTTCATCTTCGCTAAAATTAGAATCATAGTATTTAACAACATATTTACTATTTATGTTTTTTAAATTCAGTATTTCATTTTGAA